>CAVPZO010000059.1:0-188681 GCA_963710045.1 uncultured Alphaproteobacteria bacterium
TCGCGATCAACGACCGCCCCAGCGCGCTGCGCTATCCGCGCGGCGAAGGCCGTGGCGTCGAGATGCCGGAATTCGGCGTTCCACTGGAGATCGGCAAAGGGCGCATTATCAGGGAAGGCACCAAGGTGGCGCTACTGTCGTTCGGCACCCGTCTCGCCGAATGCGAGAAGGCCGCGGACGAACTGGCGGCGCATGGTCTTTCCACCACCATCGCCGACGCCCGCTTCATGAAGCCGCTCGACCTCGACCTGGTGTTGAAGCTGGCGCGCGACCACGAAATTCTGATCACGATCGAGGAAGGCGCGATCGGCGGCTTCGGTTCGCATGTGATGCAGACGCTGGCGGAGCATGGCATGCTCGACAACGGCCTGCGGGTACGGTCGATGGTGCTGCCCGACGTGTTCCTGGACCACGACTCGCCGAACGCGATGTACGCCCGCGCCGGCCTCGACGCCAAAGGCATCGTCAAAAAAGTGTTCGAAACCCTCGGCAAGGACTTCAAGGCCGAAACGGTGAAGCTGGCCTGAGTTACATCCTGGTGTCATTCCGGGGCGCGAGTGAAACGAGCGAACCCGGAATCCAGAAGCATTGCCGGGCGTCTGGATTCCGGGTCCGCGCCAAGAGGCGCGTCCCGGAATGACGAAGGTGTATCTGGCGGGCCCCGATGTCTTCCTGCCGAAGCCGCTTGAGATGAGCCGGCGGAAAAAAGAAATCTGCGCGCGCTACGGTCTGACCGGGCTATTTCCGCTGGACAACGTGATTGATCCCGCAGCGAGGGGCGCCTCGCTGGAAATCTTTCGCGCCAACCGGGAAATGATGGATAACGCCAAAGCCATCATCGCCAATCTGACGCCGTTTCGCGGGCCAAGCGCGGATGCCGGAACTGTCTATGAACTGGGATACATGGCGGGCTGCGGAAAGCTGTGTCTCGGATATGCCAATGATCCTTCGCCCTATGCAGAACGGGTTGCGAAATCCATTGAGGTAAAAAAGAGCGACAAACAGCTGATCGACGCCAAAGATCTAACCGTTGAAAACTTCGGCCTCGCCGACAACCTGATGATCGTTCACGCGCTCGATCTGTACGGCTGCCCGTTGATCGTTCCGTCAACCGCGCCAGCGGATATCTGGCACGATCTCTCCTCGTTCGAGGCGTGCGTGCGGCTGGCTGCGGAGCGGCTGGCCCCTTCTGCTTCGGGTTGATTGTGTCAAAACCCTCCCCTCGCAAGCGCGCGGACATCCTGCTGGTCGAGCGCGGGGTGTTCGAAAGCCGCGCCCGCGCGCAGGCCGCAATTGAGGCGGGCCTCGTCACGGCCAACGACAAGCCGGTTCTGAAGCCGTCAGAAGGCATTCCCGTCGATGCGACACTGCAGGCGCAACCGGCGCATCCCTTCGTGTCGCGCGGCGGGGTCAAGCTGTCGGGCGCGCTGGAGCAATATCCGATCGAAATCGAGAATCACGTCTGCCTCGATGTCGGCGCATCCACCGGCGGTTTTACCGAGGTGCTGCTCGCGAACGGCGCCAGCCTGGTGTTTGCCATCGACGTCGGACATGGCCAGTTGCACCCGTCGCTGCACGGACACCCGAACATCGTTTCGATGGAAGAGACCGACATCCGCAGTTTTGAGGGCAAGCGGCTGCCGATGCGGCCGGATGTCGTCGTCATCGATGTCAGCTTCATCTCGCTGAAGGCGGTGCTGCCGGTGGCGCTGTCGCTGGCGGCCGCGCCAATGCATTTGCTGGCGTTGATCAAGCCGCAATTCGAGGCGCCGCGAAAGCATGCCAAGCGCGGCATCATCCGCAACGCGATGGTCCATCAGCAGGTTTGCGACGACATCGCGGCATTCGCGGCTTCGTTCGGATGCACGGACATCCAGGTGTTTCCGTCTTCGATCAAAGGCGGCGACGGTAACATCGAATTCTTCCTCGGCGCGCGCCGTGGCTGATCATCTCATGATCGATCATGTCGGCCATCGCGGCGATGGCGTTGCCTTCGCCGGCGGGCAGACCGTGTTCGTGCCGTACACGCTTGGCGGCGAAACCGTGGAAGCCGGCCCGGTCGCCGACGATCCCGACCGCAGGTTCCTGCTGCGCGTGGAAACCGCAAGTCCGGAGCGGATCGCGGCGTTCTGCCGGTATTTTGGCGCCTGCGGCGGCTGCGCCATCCAGCACTGGCGGCCGGAATCCTATGCCGCGTGGAAACGCCGGATCGTGGTCGACACGCTGGCTCACGCCCGTATCGAATGCCCGGTCGATGACCTGATTGATGCCCATGGCCCCGGACGCCGCCGCATCACCGCGCATGCGCGCCGCGGCAGCGATGGCGAATTGCGCGTCGGCTTCGCCGCCGCCAACAGTCACGCCATTGTCGCAATCGACGATTGCCCGATCCTCGATCCCGGATTGCACGGCGCGCTCGACGCTGCCCGCGCGCTCGCTGAAGTGCTGAAGCCAACGACAAAACCGCTGGACATCCAGGTTACCGCGACCGATGGCGGTCTTGATGTCGATATACGCGGCTCCGGACCGCTGCCGACAGCCATGATCGCGACGTTGTCGCGCGTCGCCGAGCAGCATCGGCTGGCGCGGCTGACGCGTCACGGCGAACTGGTGCTGTTGCGGACGCCGCCGGTGGTGAGCGTCGGCACCGCGCAAGTGACGCTGCCGCCAGGCTCGTTCCTGCAGGCGACAACCGCCGGCGAGGAAGCGTTGGCGGCTTTGGTGTTCAGGCATTGCAAGGGCGCAAAGCATATCGCCGATCTGTTTTGCGGGGTCGGGCCATTCGCATTGCGGCTCGCAACGCGCGCGCGCATCACGGCATTCGACAGCGATTCCGGCGCAGTCACGGCGCTGCAAAAGGCCGCAACATCTACCTCGGGCCTGAAGCCGATCAAGGCGGAGGCCCGCGACCTGTTCCGGCGTCCGCTGATGCCGCAGGAGTTGCGCGATTTTGACGCCGTGGTGTTCGATCCGCCGCGGCAGGGTGCGCAGGCGCAGGTGCAGCAGCTCGCTGCCAGCAACATACCCGTCATCGTTGCGGTATCGTGCAACGCCGCAACGTTTGCGCGCGACGCGCGCATCCTGATCGACGGCGGCTACAGGATCGAGGGCGTGACGCCGGTCGACCAGTTCCGCCACACGCCGCACGTGGAACTGGTGGCGCGATTCAAAAAGTAAAGCATTTGGCGGCCGCCGACGCCGCCGTCATTGCAATCAGCGCAGCGACGAAGCAATTGGCGGCGCAGGCGGCCAGCAGCTACGTCGAGCGCCTGTGGCCCATCCTTCGAGGCTCGCCGTGAAGAACGGCGCGCACCTCAGGATGACGGCGCCCTCACCTTCCCCACCGGTCCTGCCAGATCTTCTCGCCGATCATGCAATTCACCCGCGGTCCTTTTTCCGCGACCGGAACGACGCGGCGTTCCGGCATGCGGTTGGCGACCTCGAGCACCAGCTTGGTACGGATCGCTTCCTTGAATTTGTCGCGTTCCTTGATCGTCACCACGAAGGCGCCGGGACCGCCGATCACGCAGTCCTCGTAGTAGAAATCGAGGTTGTCGATATCCATGGTCGAATAGGACGGCTCCTTCACCATGATCGGCAGGCCGTTGATGGTGACGCCCTTCTGGATCGCGGCGTCGCGCGCGCCGGTGACGGGCATGCCGTTGTTGTTGGGGCCGTCGCCGGAAATGTCGATGACGCGGCGCAAGCCCCGAAACGGATTCTCGTCGAACAGCGGCATCGCAAAGTTGATCGCGCCGGAGATCGAGGTGCGCGACGCCCGGCGGATCGGCGTTTTCATGATTTCATTGGCGACCGCATCCGCCGTTTCCGGGCCGTCGATCACCCGCCAGGGAATGATGATCTTCTGGTCGCTCGATGCCGCCCACTCGAAATAGGTCACGGAAATCTTGCCGTTCGGGCCGGTCTTCAGCGCCTGCAGGAATTCCTTGGAGACGATGGCCTGCGCGTAGCCCTCGCGCTGGATGGCGAGTTCGTCCATGTCCATCGAATAGGAGACATCGACAGCGAGAACCAGTTCGACATCGACGGACGGCACGGTTTCCTTGTCCGCCAACCGATATCCGGGGTTCGGCGCGGCGATGCCGGCGACGTCAACCCCAACTATTGCCCCCGCGACAAGCACGGCTCCGATCGAGACACACCAGCGCATAGCGGGCCCTCCGGTCATTCCGACGCGGATGGTGACACGCAACGGGGCCAACGAAAAGCGCGAACATACGTTGTCCATCACATTCAGGTCAGGGCAATCGGGCCGGATTTGAACGAAATTGGGCGACGAAACGACAGATGGTACGCGCCGCTATTCAGAATTCGCCGGCGCTTACCGATCAATTGGCGGACATGAATACAGCCTTGAAAGCCGTTGTGAACGATGGACGCCCTTCCCGGACACGCGTTGCCCTTCTGTGGATACTGGTACTGGCGGTCGTTTGCGGAATCGTCGGACCGTTCCTGGCGGCGCAATTGGACGGGGGAAAGCCGCTGGTAGCGCGGCAAGACGATGCCAGCATGCCGCGACCGCACGAATCAGCAGGCCAGACCTGCCTGCGGCTTTCGGAAAATCCGACCGACACCATCAGCAGCGAAGCGATGACGCGCCGCACCGAAACGCGGCTGGCCTCCTGCAAGCAGGCGTTTGCGGCTGAACCCGATAACACGCACCTCAAGGTCGCGGTGGCGCGCGCCATGCCGATCGAGCAACGGGCCGAGTCGGTTGCGCTGCTGCGCGAGGCGGCGGCGCAGAGCGATGCCGAGGCCTGGTACGAGATTTATGAATCGCACAAGTCGTGGGACCGCGGCGACCTCGGCAAGGTGCCGGTGGTGCCGCGCGCCGAGGCCGATCGCGCGCTGCACCGGGCTGCAGAACTCGGACATCCCTTTGCGACCCAGATGCTGGCGGTGCTGCTCGACCGCGGCACCACGGTGAAGCGCGATCCCGCCGCCGCCCGGTACTGGGCGGAACGCGCCGTCGCCAATCCCGCAAAAGACGAGAGCCGTGGCGGTCTTCGGGTGCTGCTCGGCCGCTTGCTGGTGACATCGGACAGGCCGGAGGAACGGGCGCGCGGTATCGATCTGCTGGAGAGGCTGGGCGGCCAGTTCGGCGCCAAGACCGCGCTCGCGAAAGCAATCCGCGGGGAAAACCCGGTGCGCGCCCGGGCGCTGCTGGAAGAAGCGCTGCGTCCCGATCCCGGCGGCGCGACGCCGGCGCTCGCGAAGATGCTGATCAAGGGCGAAGGCGGTCCCGCTGACCCGGAGCGTGCATTGAAGATGCTGACTCGAGGAAAGAATATGGCCGCCGCCGCCGGCGTGCTCGGGCAACTCACCCTCGAAGGCAGACTGGTGCCGCGCGACGTCCAGCAAGCGGTAGGCCTGATCGCAATGGCCGGCCAATGGGACTTCGACGCCCGGCAGCAGGTGCTGCGGCTGCTTGCGGAAAATCCCGATGTGCGCGCACGAAATCCGGAGCGCGTGCTTTATTTCGCGGTCGAGGCCGCGGAACTCGACGAACCCGGCGCGATGACCGCCCTGATCGACCTCAAGCTGTCAGAGAATCCGCAGTTTCAGGATCGGCCGGGAGCTTGTAAGCTCATCGAGATGGCCGCAAAATGGGGCGACCAGACTGCTGCGCAACGCTCGACGGAATGCCGCGTCAACTGATTGCGCCGTTGCGTCGTCAGGAGGTGCCGCCGGAATGATCGATACCGTCGTAAAACCCCGCACCAAAGTCAAAACCAAAACCGAACGGCCGCGGCTGCACAAGGTCATCCTCGTCAACGACGACTTCACGCCGCGTGAATTCGTCGTCACGGTCCTCAAGGCCGAATTCCGCATGACCGCGGATCAGGCCCACAAGGTGATGATCACCGCGCACCGGCGCGGCGTTTGCGTCGTCGCCGTCTTCACCAGGGACGTCGCCGAAACCAAGGCCACCCGCGCCACCGACGCCGGCCGCGCCAGGGGCTATCCGCTGCTGTTCACGACCGAGCCGGAGGAATGATTTTAGCGCGTGCCCGGACGCGCAGTTCAGGACGCCGGCGCCGGTACTTCATCCGCCAGCCCATAGACCCGTTCCGCCTTGGAAAACCCGGCGATCGGAAACTCGCCGAGATCGCACCAGCTTCCATTGCTGCAACTCTCCGCGAAGCTTGCGGAAGCAACCACCGTGCGATGGAGGTTGCTGGCGATCTTTTCCAGCCGGGCGGCAAGGTTGACCGCGGGGCCGATACAGGTGAAGTCGAGCCGGTTGGCGCCGCCGATATTGCCGTAGAGCACGGTGCCGATATGGAGCGCCAGGCCGAAACGAAATTTTTCGACGGTGTGACCGCCTTCGGAATAGGTCAGCTCCGCGACGCTGGCTCGGCATTCCTCGACCGCCTCGAGAACCCGATTGCAAACGCCGGCCGCTTTGCCATCATCTCCCGCTACCGGAAACACGGCCAACAAACCGTCGCCCATGAATTTCAGTACTTCGCCGCCGCGCCGCGTGATCGCTTCGACCTGACAATCGAAATAGCGGTTGAGAATATCCACCACGATTTCCGAAGGCAGCCGATCGGACAGCCGCGTGAATCCACGCAAGTCCGAAAGCCAGATCGCCGCATTCATGGTGTCGGTGTGGCCGCGCCTGATCTGCCCGGCGAGAATCCGTTCGCCGGCGCGGTTGCCGACATAGGTATCGAGCAGCAGTGCCGCGGTGCGCCGCAGGCTGATGATCTCGATCAAACGCGCCAGCGGTACTACGAGTTGCCGCAAGCCATCCAGTTGCTCGTCCGTGAAGCCGCCGGGCGCTTTCGTGGTCCAGCTCGATGCATGCGCCTGGCCGTCGATAAACAGCAGCGGCAGGGCGATATAGTCCGTGACGCCCTCGGCGCGCATATCGTCGATAATCGGGAAGCGCTTGCTCGCCGGATCTTCCGAATGGGCTCTGACCTCGATTCCTTCTCGGAACACGATCGCCAGCGGACTGGCATTGAATTCCGGCGCATCCTGAATGCCGAAATCGACCGAACCTATTTCGACCTCGGCGCCGGGCTTCCAGATAAAATTGCGGCCATAGATGTCGGGATGCAGCGTTCTGATGAACACGCCGACGCGCCACAGTGGCAAACCGGCTGCCAAAAGGCGCTCGCAGGTTTCGGCCATCACCTTGGCGGGGTTGGGTTGCGATCTGGCGCCATCGATGAGCCAGGCGGTGACGCTCTTGAGTTCAGCGGCCAGCATCAGGATTCAGCCCACCTGGCCGCGATGGCGGAGAAAATGATCCGCCAGCACGCACGCCATCATAGCTTCGCCCACCGGCACCGCGCGAATGCCGACGCAGGGGTCGTGACGGCCTTTGGTCATGATATCGGTGTCGGCGCCGTTGCGGTCCACGGTGCGGCGCGGCGACAGGATCGACGAGGTCGGTTTTACGGCGAAGCGCGCCACCACCGGCTGCCCGGTGGAGATGCCACCCAAAATGCCGCCAGCGTGATTGCTCAGAAAACTCGCGCCATGATTGGTCATCCGCATCTCGTCGGCGTTTTCCTCGCCGGATAATTCCGCCGCGCCAAAGCCCGCGCCGATCTCGACGCCCTTCACCGCATTGATGCTCATCAGCGCGGCGCCGAGATCGCCATCGAGTTTTGCGTAGATCGGCGCGCCCAGCCCTGCCGGCACGCCTTCCGCGATCACCTCGATCACTGCGCCGATCGACGATCCGCGCTTGCGGATCTCGTCGAGATAGCCTTCGAAGAATGCGGCCTTGTCCTTGTCGGGGCAGAAGAACGGGTTGCGGCCGATCTCGTTCCAGTCCCATTTGTCGCGATCGATTTTGTGCGGCCCCATCTGCACCAGCGCGCCGCGCACGGTCATGCCGGGGACGATCTTGCGGGCGATGGCGCCGGCCGCCACCCGCGTCGCGGTTTCGCGCGCCGAGGAACGGCCGCCGCCGCGATAATCCCGCAAGCCGTATTTGGCCTCATAGGTGAAGTCGGCGTGGCCCGGGCGAAACTTGTCCTTGATGTCGGAATAGTCCTTGGAGCGCTGATCGGTGTTCTCGATCAACAGCGCAATCGGCGTGCCGGTGGTGACCTGCACGCCGGTGTCCGGATGCGCCATCACGCCGGAGAGAATCTTCACCGCATCGGCTTCCTGGCGCTGGGTGGTGAAGCGCGATTGCCCGGGGCGGCGGCGGTCGAGATCGTGCTGGATATCTTCGGCCGTCAGCGGCAGAAGCGGCGGGCAGCCATCGACCACGCAGCCGATCGCAACCCCATGACTTTCGCCGAAGGTCGTGACCCGGAACATGTGGCCGAAGGTGTTGAAGGACATTGCGTGTTGGTCCAGTCGATAGATAACAGTCAATATTGACTTCTCGTAACGCGCGTGACCGGAGCCGTCAAATAACCTCTCGTTCGTCATGGCCGGGCTTGTCCCGGCCATCCACGTCTTGGATGCCGGAAAGACGTGGATGCCCGGCACAAGGCCGGGCATGACAGACGAGAGGCCTTAACTATATTTCGTGACGCCGCCGCCGCCGAACAAGTAAACAACGCCCTGCTCGATATATAAATCGGAGGCGCTGCCGGGTGTTTCGATGCCCAGCGCCACCATCAGCGCCCGCGCCGTGCCGCCATGGGCCACCGCGACGGTGTCCGCCTGCAACGAGTTCGTACCAGTCGCGCATTCGGATCTGCACCGAGGCGTAGCTCTCGCCGCCCGGCGGCAGGGCGCCCCATTTGTCGCGTTCGCGGCTGGCGTAAAGCTCGGGATGCGAGACTCGCGCCTGCGCCAGCGTCGAGCCTTCCCAATGGCCGTAGCCGATTTCGCGTAAGCGGTCGTCGAGCGCATAGCCGCCGGGCGGCAGCTTGAGTTCGGCGCGTACCATATCCATGGTGACGCGCGCACGCTGCAGCGGGCTTGCGACGAAAGCCAGGTTTGAGGCGTCGAGGCCCCGGCGGGCAAACAGACCGGCCAGGACACGTCCCGCATGCGCGGCTTGCGTGAGACCGAGCTCATTGAGCGGCGTGTCGATGCCGCCCTGCAGGCGGCCTTCGACGTTCCAGTCGGTTTCGCCGTGGCGCATGTAGTAGATGGTGGGCGCAGGCATCGCTTCCGGCAACTATTCCTTCGCCAGCGAATTGCTGAGCGCGATATCCGGCGCGTCGGGCCGCTTCATGCCGACGACGTGATAGCCGGAATCGACGTGGTGCACCTCGCCGGTGACGCCGCGCGACAGGTCGGACAAAAGATACAGCGCGCTGTCGCCGACTTCCTCGATGGTCACGGTGCGACGCATCGGCGCGTTATATTCGTTCCACTTCAGAATGTAGCGGAAGTCGCCGATCCCCGATGCCGCGAGCGTCTTGATCGGGCCTGCCGAAATCGCGTTGACGCGGATGTTGTTGGTGCCCATGTCGGCCGCGAGATAGCGCACGCTGGCTTCGAGTGCCGCTTTCGCCACGCCCATCACGTTGTAATGCGGCATCCATTTTTCGGCGCCGTAATAGGTCAGCGTCAGAATCGAGCCGCCATCGGTCATCAGCTTTTCGGCGCGCTGCGCGATCGCGGTCAGCGAATAGCAGCTGATCAGCATCGTCTTCGAAAAATTGTCCGCAGTGGTCTCGATATAGCGGCCGTCGAGCTGATCCTTGTCGGAGAATGCGATGGCGTGCACGACGAAATCGATTCTACCCCACTTTTCCTTGAGCACGTCGAAGGCCGCATCGATGGTCGCGGGATCGGTGACGTCGCAGTGTCCGAGCAGCAGCCCGTCAAGCTCCCTGGCCAGCGGTTCGACGCGCTTTTTCAGCGCGTCGCCCTGCCAGGTCAGCGCAATCTCCGCGCCGGCCGCGCGGCAGGCCCTGGCGATGCCCCATGCGATCGAGCGGTTGTTGGCGACGCCGAGAATCACCCCGCGCTTGCCCTGCATCAGGCCTGAATGATCAGCCATTCCGTTTCCTGTACGACTTAGAATTCGCCCCTGTCGGGGTACACCAGCACCTGCCCTTGGTACACCCCAAATGTGCGCTCCGGACCGGCGCCTCCCGCGCAAGCGTTAACGGAATAGTCCCGTTATTTCGGTGTTATGTTGTGCAGGACGTTCGAGGGTGCCGATAATACCGGACGCCTGCCGACAAGCCCAGGACCAGGTTTGCATGACCGCGTTTCGCCAGAGTGTCGAAGCCATGATTCCGGCGTTGCGCCGCTACGCGCGGGCGCTGGCGCGCGATGCCGATATCGCCGACGATCTGGTGCAGGACACGCTGGTGCGGGCGCTGCGCTCGGAGCGGCTGTTTCTCGGCGGCGATATCAGGAGCTGGCTCTACACCATCCTGACCAATCTCAACCGCAACCGCCGCCGCTCGCTGGCGCGGCGTCCGCAGTTCACGCCGCTCCTGGAGAACAACCCGGACGCCAGCGGCACCGAGGCGGAAGGCCGCGACATCGCGCGGGCGCTGGCGACGCTGGTAGAGGATCAGCGATCGGTGCTGCTGCTGGTGATGCTGGAGGGATTGAGCTACCGCGAGGTCGCCGACATCCAGGGCGTGCCGATCGGCACCGTGATGTCACGCCTCGCCCGCGCCCGTGCCCATGTCAAAGCGTGCCTCGAAGGCGAACGCCCGGCGCTGCGGCGGGTGAAGTGATGGCAAGCGTTATGCATGTAGATAGACCAGATTTGGACAGAGACTGAGACAATGACCGACAAAAATATTCCCGTCACCGAAGACGAATTGCACGCCTACATCGATAATGAATTGCCGGCGGAGCGGCGCGGCGATGTCGAGGCATGGCTGGCAACGCATCCCGACGATGCCGAGCGGGTGCAGGCGTGGCGCGCGATGGCCGATGCGCTGCATGCGCGTTACGACGGCGTTGCCGACGAGGCGGTGCCAAAGCGGCTCGAGATCGAGCGGCTGGAGCGGCAGCCGCGCAAATGGATGGCTGGCGCGATTGCCGCTACGCTGGTTGCGTTCATCGCCGGCGGTGCCGTCGGCTGGATGGCGCATGGCGCCGCGGCGGCACCCTCGGCGTTCCAGATTCTGACGCTCGATGCGCTCGATGCGCACAAGCTGTATGTGGTGGAGGTTCGTCATCCCGTCGAAGTGCCGGGCTCCGAAAGGACCCATCTGCAGCAATGGCTGTCGAAGCGGTGCGGCTATAGCGTAAAGGCGCCGGAGCTGGACGGCACCGGCCTTAAACTCGTCGGTGGCCGGCTGTTGCCGGGACCGCAGGGGCCCGCGGCATTCTTCATGTATGAAGGCCCGACCGGCGAACGCTTCACGCTTTACACCTCGCGCGCGAAAACCGGGACCGCACAGATGCGCTACGCCGCCGCCGAGAACAGCGGCGCGATGTACTGGTCCGAAGACGGCGTCGGCTATGTGCTGAGCGGTCCCACCGACAAGGACCGGCTGAATCAGGTCGCACGGCTGGTGTATGATCAGACGGAGAAGGGCGGAGGGTGAATGGCTATCCGGTAGCCCGGATGGAGCGAAGCGCTTCGTCATCCACCGGGCCGAGCCAACTACCCCTCGATCTGCATTTCGATGCTCGCGTTTCTGAGGAGATAAGCCTGACTAGAGCATGGACACAACTAATGCGTGTCACTAAGCTGACGTGCAGGATCAAGACGCGAGCAGGTAGCTCAGGGGGAACAAGATGCATTATCGAGCAGTCGGATTCGATCCACCGGCAAGTAGGGATGGTACTGCTGGCGCCGCCGCCGCTGCGTTAGAGAGCTTGATAGCATCACATGCGGCGAGCGGATGGGAGTTTGTCGGGGTTCAGAACCACAGTACGGTGGTTCCAGGAAGTTCTGGATGTTTTGGTCTGGGTGCTACTGCCCCTTACCCGCAAACACTTTCAATAGTTGTCTTTCGAAGCCCTGAGTAACTGGCTTCGACGTGAGACGCATACTGATCGGACTAATTTTAGGTTATCAGCGCATCGCGCCGGCCGCTTTGCGTGATCGATGCATTTTCGCGGAAAGCTGTTCCAATTTCGTGCTTCGAACGACGCGTGAAAAAGGCGTTCGTGCTGGAATTGCCGCAATGGCACTGCGAATGCGGCGTTGCCGCCCGGGGTACTTTCATCTTCCGCCCTCGCCAATGTATCCAGAAATAAATGCTCCGGTGCGCCTGGCTGATGGCTCAATCGTGGATTTGGCGGATCTTTCCCCGCGCATAAAATGAGCCGGCCGAACTTTCATCCGCGCGAGTGCAGCGAACCGTCAGCCGTTGGCGATTGAGGCGCTGGCGATCCCGGATTTCGCTTCGCTCCATCCGGGCTACAGGCCTACAGACGGCTCACCCCAGATCGCTTCGCGGATTATACGGGTGGCCGTCGCGCCATTTCTGCATCAGGGCTTCGAGTTCGGCGTCGTTGCCGTCGGGCAGCATGATGCGGGTAATGAAATACAGGTCGCCGGCGGCGCCGGCTTTGGGCAGGCCCTTGCCCTTCAGGCGGAACGTGCGCCCGCTCGAGGTGTTTTTCGGGATCGAGAGTTCGACCGCGCCGTTCAGCGTCGGGACCCGGACCTTGGCGCCGAGCACGGCCTCATACAGCGTGATCGGCAGGTCGACCCGCAGATCGCTGCCGTCCACCTTGAAGAACGCATGCGGGGCGATGCTGATGGTGATCAAGAGATCGCCGGGGGGATGGCCGGGCGCGGTTTCGCCCTGCCCCTTGAGCCGGATCTGCTGGCCGGCGACGACGCCTGCCGGAATCTTGACGTTGAGTTCTTTCCCCGTCGGCAGCCGGACCCGCCTCTCGCCGCCCTTGACCGACTCTTCCAGCGACACCGTCATGGCGACGCTGAGGTCGAGATCGGCCCCAAAGGGACTCTCGTCGAAGGTGGTAGCCCCGCCGCGCCCACCCGCGGCACCGCCGAACATACTCTTCAGAATATCCTCAAACCCGGCGCCACCCTGGAAGCCGCCGCCCGGGCCGCCGCCAGTGCGGAAGCTGAAGGTCTCAAAGCCGCCGCCGGGGGACGCGCCGCGGCCCGCCGCGCGCGGATCGCCGCCGGCAAAACCCTGGAAGCGCGGCTTGCCTTCGGCGTCGATCTCGCCGCGGTCGAACTGCTTGCGCTTGGCCTCGTCGCCGATGATCTCGTTGGCCGAGTTCACTTCGGAAAAGCGCGCCGCGGATTTCGGATCGTTCTTGTTGGCGTCGGGGTGATGCTTCTTGGCGAGCTTGCGATAGGCGCTCTTGATCGCCGCAGCGCTGGCGCCCCGCTGCACCCCCAAGACCTCATAGGGGTCGCGCATCCGTCACGTCTCCTTCAAGGGAATTCAATCGAACCGTAGGCCGAAGCCCATATAGCTTCATCTGGGGTCTCAGTGGCATTTTTGCAACGGGACTCTGTCGCGCCCGAAGCTTAGCCCTTTTTCCACGGCTTCAGGGTGTGAATTTCCCATTGACCATGGCCGGACTTGCACGCCCCGCCCTGCATCCAGCTTTCCGAGCGGCCGTTGACATAGCTTGCCAGAAAGTCGCGGCAGGTGCGTCCATCCGAGGTGTAAGCCGCGGCGATCGGCGTCACCGATCCCCGCGCGCCGGTTTTCGGGTTTTCCCAGGGCTGGCTGAAATCCTTGCTGCCCTTGGTCAGCACGTCGGAGGCGGCGTTGCGGGCAAACGCCAGATCGGCTTCGGTCGGGCCCTCATTGGCAGGCTGCGCCGGGCCGATCGAGCCGGTTTCGTCGCTGCCTTCCATTTTGGCGAAGGCGGCATCGGTTCGCGACAGGCTGCAGCCGCCGGAGCCCGACCCGATCAGAATCAAGGTGAGCACGGTACCGGCCGGGCCGATCGCCGATAGGCCAACGCGCGCCCATGCCTTATATAGGCTTGGACACCACTGGGACCATGACGCGCTTTGAACCGCGGGACGCAACTTCGGAAAACTCCGGCAAATGACCGACACCACGGACATCAAACACCCAACTCAGTTAACGCCCGGTGATTTCACCGACGCCGAGGAGCCTTTTGCGCTGTTTGCCGAATGGTTTGCCGAGGCGTGCAAGTCCGAGCCCAACGATCCCAACGCCATGGCGCTGGCGACCGTCGATGCCGGCGGCCTGCCGGACCTGCGAATGGTGCTGATGAAGGGCTACGACGCCGACGGCTTTGTGTTTTACAGCCACATCGCCAGCGCCAAGGGCCGCGAACTCGCCACAAATCCTAAGGCCGCGTTACTGTTTCACTGGAAGTCGCTGCGCCGGCAGGTCCGCATCCGCGGCAACGTGACGCCGGTAACCGAAGCCGAGGCCGACGCCTATTTCGCGACCAGGCCGAAGCAGGCCCAGATCGGCGCCTGGGCCAGCAAGCAGTCGCAGCCGCTGGAGAGCCGTTTTGCGTTCGAGCAGGCGATTGCCTTGGTTGCGGCCAAACACATCGTCGGCGAGGTGCCGCGGCCCCCGGGCTGGAGCGGCTGGCGCATTCACCCCTCGCAATTCGAGTTCTGGCACGACCGGCCGTTCCGCCTGCACGACCGCATCGAATTCCGCCGCGATGCGCCGGCCGGGGCATGGGTGAAGACCCGGCTTTATCCCTAAGTCGTCATTCCGGGGCGCGCGAAGCGCGAGCCCGGAATCCATAACCACCGCCGGGAGTATGGTTTCCGGGCCCGCGCCAAGTGGCGCGTCCCGGAATGACGGCGGTTGATCACTCCGCGTAAAACTTGCGCAGGCTTTCGCGCAGGCGCGGCGCTTCGACATTGTATCCGGCGCTCGAGCACTCCTCTTCGGATTCGCCCTCGCCGAGGGCTGCGCCACAATGCCGGCACGTCCGCGCGGACATCTTCGCGACACCAGTTTTACGTCCCTGTTGATACTTTGCGAAATCAACGACGTTGCGGCCGGGCGTTATGACTTTCTCAACCATTGCTGTCCTCGCGGCGTGGACAAGCTTTATGGCAGACAAGTTTCGCTCAAACGTTCAGCGCACCGCTCAAATTTTAAGGGAGAAATTGTGGCGGGGTTGTTTTCTTGATTGATGCGACCCACCGGTCGCGCCGATCTTCATTTCGAATTCGATGAGATGGACCTTGGTGTCGCTGTCGCCATTCGTCCGGCCCCGGCCGCAGAGTCAGACGAGCGGCAGTTGCTCGTCGTCCTTGATGTCCACCTTGCGGCCGTACGTCTTCCGTTTGTGCTTCTTCTCGCCGGCGCCCTTGCCATTGGTCCCCGCGGCATCAGCGGCGGCAATTTCAGCCAGTTCATCCTTGCCTGGATACTTGGCCCGGCCGACCAGCAACAAGGGTTGGTGGCCCGGCGCATCGCGGACCCGCTCTTCGGCGATCTTCACGTAGGCCGGGTTGATGTCAATGCCGACGAAGCGGCGGCCCATTGTCTTGGCAACCGCACAGGTGGTGCCGGTGCCGACAAACGGGTCAAGCACCACCTCGCCGGGGAAATGGGCGGCGGCGCCATAGGTATAGAGGCGCATCAAGCGGGCCGGCAACTTGGTCGGGAACGGCGCCGGATGATCGCCATCCCGCTTCACGTCCTCCGGATACATGAACCAGACCTGCTGGGCGAGATCGAGCCATTCGGTTCGCGTGAGCTCGTTGGCGTCCTTGACGTCGGCATCGAACTTGGGCGGCTTGCCCGGTTTCACATACACATTGATGAATTCGATGGTGTTGTTCTCGATGATGTTGCCGGGATACGGGTAGCTGCCGAACATCATCTTCGATGTCTGCTTTTGCCATATGAACAGGCTGTATCGCCCAAGATCCGTTTCCGCGAGAATCCTGTGCTCCATATCGAAGGCGATATTCTTCAGGTGCCGCGTGTGCTGCCGGATCACGTCCTTCGGGATCGGCATGATCGGCGAGTTGATGCACAGTTTGCCGTTCGGGCGCAGCAGCCGGGCGCATTCGTTCCAGACCGATTGCATGTCGGCCAGATACGCCTCATAGGACGGCCACGGATTTTCGCCCTGATGGTATTCGACGGCGGTCCAATAGGGCGGTGAGGTGACAACGAGGTCTATGCAGCCCGCGGGAAGCCCGGACAGCACCTGCGCCGCATGACCGGCGAACAACCTGTCCACAAAGTCAGCCGGATTGCCGCCGGACTTCGATTTCTCGGGCTTCGGTTCGCTTGCACTGCGCATTGCCGGTCCAGTCAGTTGGAGTTCGACCCTACCGAATTGGCGCCCGCCACCAATCGTGATTCCGGACTTGTCACCAGACAAAGAGGCACACCCAAACTCAATTTTCAAACAGCCACGGCTTCGCATTCTCGCGGCGCAACGCGTCCGAGGTTTGCCAGTCCCTCGCGAACCGCGCGAGGGGATGGAGCGGTGGGAGGCGCCAGGGTGCTTGCGAGGCACCCCCGGAGGCGGGATTAACGTACCCGCCTCGCGCGGCAAGGCTACCGCGCGCGCCCAAGGCTAGGCGCAGCGCCTCCCAGCGCTCCACCGTTACCACCAGGCCGTCGACCGTTCCGGGGCGCCCCGGTCTGGCCAGCTCTCGCTCTGTCCGACTTCGGGAGCGCCTCTAGAAAGCGCCCCTCACTGGACAGGACGGTTTGATGTATATCATCCTATAGGAATATATCAATAGGAATTTCTAGGTTCCGACAAAATATTTCGTCGTCCCCGGCAACGGGTCCGGCTATTGCCGGCCTGATGGCTCCGGCGGGGACCCATACGCCGTGTCGTCGATGTTCCGGATGGCGTTAGTGTCCTTGTCGCACCGCCGTACAATTGTCTTTAACGCCAAGGGTTATGGGTCCCCGCCTGCGCGGGGACGACGCTGAGGGCGGCTGAGGCGATACCGCTCCCTACAACCACTTCTTCCATTTGAAAAACAGATACGGCCCCACCGCGGCAATCAGCATCATGATCAGCGCCATCGGGTAGCCGTGCGCCCATTCCAGCTCCGGCATGAACTTGAAATTCATGCCGTAGACCGAGGCGATCAGCGTCGGCGGCATCAGCACCACGGCCATCACCGAGAACAGCTTGATGATGTTGTTCTGCTCGAGATTGACGACGCCGAGCATGGCGTCGAGCACGAAGGTGATTTTGTTCGACAGATAGGAGGCGTGGTCGGTCAGCGAGGCCACGTCGCGCTGCATGGTTTTCAGCTGCTCGCGCATGTCCTTCGACCATTTGACGCCATCGACCGCGGCGGCCACGAACGTCACCACGCGTCCGACCGAAACCAGGCTTTCGCGGACCTTCGAGGTCAGATCGCCCTTGCGGCCGATCTTGATCAGGATGTCTGAATAGCGCTTGGCCTGGCCGCTGCGCGAGGCGCCCTCGGGCTCGAAAATGTCGTGGCTGACCTCGTCGACGTCGGCGCCGGCGCGCTCCAGGATGTCGGCGCAGCGGTCGATCACCGCATCGAGCAATTCCAGCAGCACCGTCTCGCCGTTGATGCCGGGGGCGCAGTTCCGGCCCAGCTTGGTCTCCACCAGCGTGAACGGTTTCGGCAGATCGTAGCGCACCGTCACCAGGCGGTGGCCGGCGAGAATGAACGTCACCGGCGTGATCCGCGGCGATTGGGTATCGGCCGCGCACATCAGCGTCGCGGTCATGTAGCGCGCGCCGTTCTCGACATAGAGCCGGCTCGAAATCTCGATCTCCTGCATATCCTCGCGGGTCGGCACCGCGATGCCGGCCAGCTTCTCCACCGCGCGGTCCTCTTCCGTGGTCGGCTTGACCAGATCGATCCACACCGCGGTCTCCGGCAGCGCCGCCAGATCGGCCGGTTCGATTTTTTTCAGCGCAAAGGCGGCGGGAGCATAGACCGAAAGCATGCGGGAACTCCGGAGCCGGCGACGCGAGGGCCAGCCGGCGGACATGGCAACCCGTCAGTGCTCCATTTCGCTCGCTTTTGGCAAGCACTTCCCACCCGCGATTAACTGCATTTGCGGCGATGAGGTGGCAGCGACGTGGCCGCGATTCGGCAGTTGGTTTACCACTGCTTAAAAACTGGCCGAAACCCCGGAAAGTTGCGGCAGAAAAGACACAGGCGGCGTCCCGCATCGCGGCAGAGGCATGTAAGTGCTGGAATTATGACGGATTTCGGCGATACTACGGCTTAACAAAATCGTGGCTTTTGAGGCGCAAGTTGACGCGTCCTGATTTGGTCCAGGTGGAATTAAAAAAAATGTCGTTCAAAGCCAAACTTGTCGTTCTGGCCGCCGGCCTGATGATGTCCGGCTGCATGCCCGCGACCACCTATCAGGCCGCGCCGGAAGCCACCTTGAAGCCGACCGACAAGGCCCAGCTCGCCAAGGCGCGCTATGACAAAGTGCCCGTCGCCGAGCCGTTCCGCCGTGCGATCGTCAACTACCACCGCAAGGAGATGCCGGGCTCGATCGTGATCGATTCCGACAATCACTATCTTTATCTGGTGCAGGACGGCGGCAAGGCGATCCGCTATGGCATCACCGTGGGCGAAGAGGCGCTGGCGTTCTCCGGCATTGCCCGCGTCGGCAACATGGCGGAGTGGCCGAAGTGGACGCCGACCGCGGACATCCACAAGCGCATCGAGGGTCTGCCGGGCACGGTGCCCGGCGGCGTCGACAATCCGCTCGGCGCGCGCGCGCTGTATCTCTATCAGGGTAACCGCGACACCCTGTTCCGCATCCACGGCACCAACCAGCCGGAATATATCGGCGCCTCGATTTCCTCGGGCTGCATCCGCATGACCAATGAGGACGTGATCGACCTCTACAGCCGGGTCAAGCAGGGCACCATTGTGGTGGTGCTCGACCCCAAGCAGGGCGACTCGCCGTTCAATTCGAAGATGGCGCTGCAGGGCGGCAGCAACATGCCTTTGAACTGACGGTGCACGCAACGGTCGGATTGCTGGCGCGATTGTGAACACCGAAGCTGTGTAACCGCGACTTCGGGCAAGTCGCGAAGTGCTAGTGTTTGCGGCAGAGCGCAAATCGGAACAAGAAAATGCCGTCGCTGAAAATCAAACTCGGCCTTCTGGCCACCGGCCTGATGCTGTCGGGCTGCATGCAGGCCACGACCTACGAAGCCACCAAGGAGACCAACTTCAAGCCGCGCGACAAGGAACTGCTGGCCAGGGTTTCCTACGCCAAGACCCCGGTGCCCGAAGCGTTCCGCCGCGCCATCGTCGACTATCATCGCAAGGAAGCGCCGGGCTCGATCGTGGTCGATTCCGACAATCATTATCTCTATTTCGTGCAGGACGGCGGCAAGGCGATCCGCTACGGCATCACCGTCGGCGAGGAAGCGATGGCCTGGTCCGGCATCGCCAAGGTCGGCAGCAAGACCGAGTGGCCGGCATGGCATCCGACCAAGAGCGAGATCTCGCGGCTCGGCGTTCCGACCTTCGTGGCGCCGGGACCCGACAATCCGATGGGTTCGCGCGCGATCTATCTTTACTCCGGCGGCAAGGACACCCTGTTCCGGATCCATGGCACCAACCAGCCGGAATATATCGGCGCGTCGATCTCCTCCGGCTGCATCCGGATGACCAATGAGGACGTGATCGATCTGTATGACCGGGTGAAGCTGGGCGCCATCGTCGTGGTGCTGGAGCCGAAGCAGGGCGACTCGCCGGTCAATTCGAGGATGGCGCAGCGGGGCGGACGTAATTCGTTCATGCGATAGCGACCGCTTTGCAGGTCATTACCTCGTCATTCCGGGATGCGCCCTCTTGGGCGCAGACCCGGAATCCAGCGCCATGCACCGTTCTGGATTCCGGGTTCGCTCGCTCAGCGACAAAATTGACTTCGTCAATTTTGCGCTTTGCTCGCGCCCCGGAATGACGGTTTCATCCATTTCAAAAAGCGTCGACTCTCCGGCGCTTTTTTGTCGGCCGCGGCTTTGGCACGGGGACAGGCTCCGCTTCGGCGTCGGGCTCCGCCGCATCCCGCTTCGCTGCGGCTGGTTTAGCGTCCGGTTTCGCGGCGACTTCACGCGGCGGCGCATCCTCGGGTCGCCCGGCCGGCAGCAACGGCGCAATCGCCGGCAGCGGATCGTAGACATTCCACTGGCAGATGCGGTAGCCGCCGCGCCGTTCGGCGAGGTCGAGGTGGATGTGGTCCTCGTGATACCAGTCCGATCCCGGCCCCAGCACCGTGGTGAACCGCGCGCACACCGAATGCAGCACGGCTTCGCGCTGCTCGCGCGCCACGCCGCGGTCGGTCAGCGACAGCGACTGGCCGTTGGCGAATTTCAGGGCGCGGAGGTCGAGCGCATTGGCGCGGCCGTGTTCGGACATTTTGGCGCCGGCCACGCGGTTGCGGCCGCGGCATTCGAATGAATCGAAATTGTCGAGATCGCTCAGCGAGGTCCCGAGGCGCTGCGCCAACGGCGCCATGTCCGACCGAACCCAGTCCGCGATCGCCGCGGCCATGGTGCAGCGGAGAATCGCCGCGGGTTTTACCGCGACAAGCCTTTTGTCGGCCAGCACCACCGCCTCGAGCCGGACCAGATCGTCGCCGCCGCAGTTTCCGGGACCGCTGATGGCGGGAATGCTGGGTGCAATCGCAATCGCCTCGGTCAACGCCAGCCGGCAGGCCGAAGGTGGCGGCGGAGCAGGCGCGGCCGGTTCCGCGACCGGCTTTTCGGCCTCCCCGGGCTTGCCCTCCGTGGGTTTGTCTTCGATGGCAGGCGCCTCGGCGGGACGCGGTTTGGGCAGCGGGATCGATGCCGACACCACAGCCCGGCGCGGCTTCGGCCGGGCCTCCCGAAACAGCTCCCCCCAAGGCGCCTGCGACCAGGCCCCGGGCCTGCGCGCCGCCGCGGCGGGTCCCATTTGCGCGCAAAGCATCAGCAACAGGACGGCAACGGTAACCATTGGCCGTTTGTCGCAGCCGAGGCCGCCACAAGGCCATTTTCGGCTTGCTTTTGCCGCGCTAAACTTCATGACAATTCCTTGAGGGAAGTGCGACAAGCGATAACACATTGGAGGGACGTTCGTATGCGTGGCTTGATGCAAGACTGGCCTATGCTGTGCAACCGGATCATCGACCATGCGGCGATGGTCCATGGCGAGCGCGAGGTGGTCACCCGCTCGGTCGAGGGTCCCATACATCGCACCAATTACGCCGAAATTCGCACGCGCGCGCTGAAAGTGGCGCAACGGCTCGACCGCGAGGGCATCAAGCTCGGCGACCGCGTCGCCACCATCGCATGGAACACCTGGCGGCATCTCGAGGCCTGGTACGGCATCATGGGCATCGGCGCGATCTGCCACACCGTCAATCCGCGGCTGTTCCCGGACCAGATCGCCTGGATCATCAATCATGCCGAAGACCGCATCGTGATGACCGACCTGACCTTCATCCCCATCCTGGAAAAGATCGCCGACAAGGTTCCCAGCGTCGAGCGCTATGTGGTGTTCACCGACAAGGCCCATATGCCGCAGACCACGCTGAAGAACGCGGTCGCCTACGAGGACTGGATCGCGGAAGCCGACGGCAATTTCAAATGGAAGACCTTCGACGAGAATACCGCCTGCGCGATGTGCTACACCTCCGGCACCACCGGCGATCCGAAGGGCGTGCTGTATTCGCACCGCTCCAACGTGCTGCATTCGATGATGGCCAATAACGGCGATGCGCTCGGCGCCACCTCGAAGGACGTGATGCTGCCGGTGGTGCCGCTGTTCCACGCCAACAGCTGGGGCATCGCCTTCTCCGCCCCCGCCATGGGCACCAAGCTGGTAATGCCCGGCGCCAAGCTCGACGGCGCCTCGGTCTACGAACTGCTCGACACCGAGAAGGTCACCTACACCGCCGGCGTGCCGACGGTGTGGCTGATGCTGCTGCAGCATATGGAGAAAGAGCACGCCACGCTGCCGCATCTGAAGGTGGTGATCTGCGGCGGCTCGGCGATGCCGCGCTCGATGATCAAGGCGTTCGTCGATATGGGCATCGACGTGCGTCACGCCTGGGGCATGACCGAGATGTCGCCGCTCGGCACCGTCGGCTCGCTGCAGGGCCAGTATGCGCATCTCACCGGCGATGAGAAGCTCGATATCCTGCAGATGCAGGGCTATGCGCCGTTCATGGTGGAGATGAAGATCACCGACGACGCCGGCAAGAACCTGCCGTGGGACGGCAAGACGTTTGGCCGGCTCAAGGTGCGGGGACCTGCGGTGTCGGGCGCGTATTTCCGCGTCGACGCCAACATCCTCGACGACGAAGGCTATTTCGACACCGGCGACGTCGCCACCATCGACAAATACGGCTATATGCGCATCACCGACCGTTCCAAGGACGTGATCAAGTCCGGCGGCGAATGGATTTCCTCGATCGATCTGGAAAATCTCGCGGTCGGTCATCCCAAGGTGGCGGAAGCCGCCGTGATCGGCGTCTATCATCCGAAATGGGACGAGCGGCCGCTGCTGATCGTTCAGCTCAAGCAGGGCCAGGCCGCCACGCGTGAGGACATTTTGAAATACATGGATGGCAAAATTGCAAAATGGTGGATGCCGGACGACGTGGTGTTCGTCGACGCCATCCCGCACACCGCGACGGGGAAAATATTGAAGACGGCGCTGCGGGATCAGTTCAAGAGCTACAGTTTTCCGACTGCGGCGGCGTAATTCCTAACCTCTCCCCGCTCTTGCGCGGGGAGAGGTCGGAGATCGCGCGCAGCGCGGTCTCCGGGTGAGGGGCGAGGCAATGCGCGGCCCAATTCACAGGACTCTCAGGTCGCGCCAACTGCGCGCCAACCAGACCGACGCCGAAACGAAGCTGTGGAATCGCATTCGCAACCGGCAGATTGACGGACACAAGTTCGTCCGGCAGCAACCGATCGGCCGTTACATTTGCGATTTCGTTTGCAGGGAAAAACTCGTGGTCATCGAAGTCGACGGCGGGCAGCATTCGGAGTCGGCGCGCGACGAAGAGCGTGATCGTTATTTACGGTCGGAGGGCTATCGCGTAATGCGTTTCTGGAACAACGATGTTCTGTCGAACATCGACGGCGTGCTCACCGTTATCGACGAGGCACTAAGAGAAATTCCTCAGAGCAAGTCTGGCTGATCCGACCCGAAAGTCCGACAAGTCTTGCAGGCGCAGTGCCCGGCCCCTCACCCGGATCGCAAGAGCGATCCGACCTCTCCCCGCGAAAGGGCGGGGAGAGGTTAAGAAACCCCATCTTTGCCTTGTATTCTCCGCAGGCCCGTGTTTTCACACGGCTCACTTTTCAGGATCGACGGACGGACCGATGGCCCGCAGGTTTTCCGCTCCCTACCAGACGGAGCCCGTGTCCAGCCTCGCGTCATGGGCGCGTCACCTCGCGGTGTTCGCGGCGGTGGCGGCCGTGGTTTCGATCGTCATCGTGCGGTTCGGCTTCCTCGAAATGCGCCCGGCGCTGGCGACGTTTTTCGGCGCGCTGGCCTGCGCGGTGCTGTCGATCCTGGTCGGGTTGGCGGCGTTCGTCGCGATCTGGCAGAACGGTTCGCGCGGCATGAGCCGCATCCTGCTGGCGATGCTGATCGACGTCGCGATCCTCGCCTATCCCGCCTATCTCGGCTGGCAGTACCGCAAGTTGCCGCCGATCCACGACATCACCACCGATCCGATCGATCCGCCGCGGTTCGACGCGCTAGCGCGGCTGCGCGCCAGCGACGGCGCCAACACCGCGGTCTATGCCGGCCTGTATTCCGCGGAACTGCAGCGCGCCGCCTATCCGGATGTCGAGCCGGTCGATCTCGACGTCCCCGTACAACGCGCCTATGAGGTGACGCTGCAGCTTGTGACCAAGCGCAAATGGCTGGTGATCGACGAACGCGCGCCGCAGCCGCCGCGCCGCATCGGCCGCATCGAAGCGGTGGCATATACGCCGATCATGGGTTTTCGCGAGGACGTCTCGATCCGCGTCACGCCGGACGGCGAGGGATCGCGCGTCGATATCCGCTCGTCCTCGCGCTATTTCGAAAGCGACCTCGGCAGCAACGCCTCGCGCATCGCCAGGCTGATCGAGGATATCAACACTGCCGTGGACCGGACGCCTGCGCCGAAGAAACCCGTCGCGCCGGCCAAGGCGCCGGCAAAGGGCGTGGCGAAGAAGTAGCCGTCATTGCGAGGAGCGAAGCGACGAAGCAATCCAGCTTTCGGGCTCCGACATTGCGCTCTGGATTGCTTCGCTTCGCTCGCAATGACGATCAGGCCAGCCGATAACTGCCGCCAATCACCGGATCGCCGTCCGTCACCACGATCCCACGCCCGACCAGATCCTCCAGATGCGCCAGCACGGAATAGCCGGCGGCTCCCGTCAGCCGCGGATCGATGCCGATGTAGATGGCGCGCACCATGGTGGGTATGTCAGCCTCGCCTTTTGCCAGGCGATGCAGGATCGAGGCTTCGCGCGCCTCGCGGTGCCGGATCAGGAAGCGCACGTAGCGCACAGCATCCGGAATTTCCGGGCCATGGCCGGAGAAATACAGATTCTCGTCGCGCTGCGTCAGCTTTTGCAACGAGGCCATGTAGTCGATCATCGATCCGTCCGGAGGTGCGACGATCGAGGTCGACCAGCCCATTACGTGGTCGCCGATAAAGATCTGCTTCCGCTCGCGCCAGGCGAACGCCATGTGGTTGGCGGTGTGGCCCGGCGTCGCCACCGCCTGCAGCGTCCAGCCGTCGCCGCCGATGGTCTCACCGTCGCGGACCTGAACGTCGGGGCGGAAATCGCGATCGGCGCCGGACTCGGTGGAGATTTTCTCGCTCTCGTAATACGGCCGCGAGGCGCGGTGCGCACCTTCGGCATATACCGTGGCGCCGGTGGCCGCCTTGAGCCGCGCGGTGTTCGGCGAATGGTCGCGGTGGGTATGGGTGACGAAAATATGGGCGACGGTCTCGCCTTTGACGGCGTCGAGCAGCGCTTTGGCGTGGGCTTCGTTGTCGGGGCCGGGATCGATGATCGCGACATTACCTTTGCCCACGATGTAGCTCACCGTGCCGGTAAAGGTGAACGGGCTCGGATTGTCGCAGAGGACGCGGCGCACGCCGGGGCGCACCTCGTCAACGACGCCGGGTCTTAGCGAAAAATCGCGGTTGAACGGGATGTCGTCGTTGTCGGACATAAGAGGCGCCTGTTGTTACCGTCATGGCCGGGCTTGTCCCGGCCATCCACGTCTTTCTTGTTTCGCCCGCCTAAAGACGTGGATGCCCGGCACAAGGCCGGGCATGACGAACTTTGCATTGTGCACGTCTTTTACGAAAACGCCTGAATGCCGGTAATCGCGCGGCCGAGGATCAGCGCGTGCACGTCATGGGTGCCTTCATAGGTGTTGACGGTCTCCAGGTTCGCGGCGTGGCGCATCACGTGATACTCGATCTGGATACCGTTGCCGCCGTGCATGTCGCGCGCCATTCGCGCAATGTCGAGCGCCTTGCCGCAATTGTTGCGCTTGACGATGGAGATCATCTCCGGCGCCATCTTGCCTTCGTCCATCAGCCGTCCGACGCGCAGCGACGCCTGCAGGCCCAGCGCGATATCGGTCTGCATGTCCGCGAGTTTCTTCTGCACCAGTTGCGTCGCCGCCAGCGGCCGGTTGAACTGCTTGCGGTCCAGCGTGTATTGCCGCGCCCGCGCCATGCAGTCTTCCGCCGCCCCCATCGCGCCCCAGGAAATGCCGTAGCGGGCGCGGTTGAGGCAGCCGAACGGCCCCTTCAGGCCGGAGACGTTGGGCAACAGCGCGCTCTCCGGCACCACCACGCCTTCCATCACGATCTCGCCGGTGATCGAGGCGCGCAGCGACAGCTTGCCGCCAATCTTCGGCGCCGACAGGCCCTTCATGCCTTTTTCCAGAATGAACCCGCGAATCTGGTTGTTATGCTCGGCCGACTTCGCCCACACCACGAACACGTCGGCGATCGGCGCGTTGGAAATCCACATTTTCGAGCCGGTCAGCCGATAACCATCGGAAACCTTCTCGGCGCGGGTCTTCATGCCGCCGGGATCGGAGCCGGCATCCGGCTCGGTCAGGCCGAAGCAGCCCACCCATTCGCCGGTGGCGAGCTTCGGCAGGTACTTCTTGCGCTGGTTCTCGTCGCCATAGGCATAGATCGGGTGCATCACCAGCGACGACTGTACCGAATTCATCGAGCGGTATCCGGAATCGACCCGCTCGATCTCGCGCGCCACCAGGCCATAGGCGACGTAGCTGGCATTGGCACAGCCATATTCCTCCGGCAGCGTGATGCCGATCAGGCCGAGCTCGCCCATCTCGTTGAAGATTTCGCGGTCGGTCTTCTCTTCCAGATACGCCTTGGTGATGCGCGGCAGCAGCTTGTCCTGCGCGTAGGCGCGCGCGGTGTCGCGGATCATGCGCTCGTCTTCGGTGAACTGCTCGTCGAGCATGAACGGATCGTCCCACTGGAAATTCACCGGGGCCGGCTTGTCCTTAGGCTGCGGGCGCACGCTCATGGCAATTCCTTTCGCATTACAATCGTCTGCATCAACGCGTTTGCCGCAGGTTAGTTCTTTGGTGTTCAGCCTTCAAGGTATTCGTTGGAGACTATCTCGATGCCGAAACCGGACAGGCCCTTGTAGTCATGCGCCGACGAGGTGAGGTGCCGGATCGAGGTGACGCCGAGATCGCGGAGGATCTGCGCGCCGACCCCGACCTCGCGCCATTGCTTGTTGCGGTCGGCTTCCGCGGATTTCTGCTCCCCGATGGGTGCCACCGGCACGCCGGCGGCGCCGTCGCGCAAATATACCAGCACGCCGCTGCCGGCTTTGCGAAAATGCTCCAGCGCCACATGCATGCGCTGATTGCCGAAGAAAATATCCTTGACGATATTGGGCTTGTGGAACCGGGTCAGCACGTTCTTGCCGTCGCCGATGCCCTTGTAGACGAATGCGACGTGATAGATCGGATCGAACGGCGAGCGGTAGGCATAGCCCTGCAGCGGCCCGATCGGGCTTTCCGTGGTGAACGTCGCCACCCGCTCGATCAGCTTTTCGCGCGCCTGGCGGTAGGCGATCATGTCGGCGATGGTGACATGCTTGAGCTTGTGGGTCTGCGCAAACCGCGCCACCTGCGCGCCCTTCGTCACCGTGCCATCGTCGTTCATCAATTCGCTGATGACGGCGACCGGCGGCAGGCCGCTCAGCTTGCAGAGATCGACAGCGGCCTCGGTGTGGCCGGAACGCAAGAGCACGCCGCCGTCGCGCGCGATCAGCGGGAACACGTGGCCGGGCCGGGCAAAATCATTGGCGCCGGCATTGGGGTTGGCCAGCGCACGGCAGCACGACGCGCGCTCTTCGGCGGAAATGCCGGTGCCGTTGTCGGGCTTGTAGTCGATCGAAACCGTGAACGCCGTGGTGTGATTGGACTCGTTGTTCGCCACCATCGGATCGAGCCGCAACCGCCGCGCGTCTTCCGTGGTGACCGGCGCGCAGACGATGCCGGAGGTGTGGCGGATGATGAAGGCCATCTTCTCGGTGGTGCACAGCGAGGCCGCGACGATCAGGTCGCCCTCGCCCTCGCGGTCGTCATCGTCGGTGACGACGACGATTTCGCCGTTGGCAAATGCCTGCAGAACTTCGGGGATCGGATGGGCCATGATGTCTCGCTCTATGCTGAGAGCATTTAGCCGGACTTGGCGTTCCGCGCCAGCGTCATTCCGCACCGCAGAGAGGCGCTGGCGCATTGTTGTTTCGCCTCGCGAAACCGGAAAAACCGTTGACGGAGCGCCGCCTCCATCGCCATTGTTTAAAACACAAAAACAAAAACGCAGCGCCGGGAAGAACATCATGCCGATTCAGTTCAATTTCCACCGGCTGGCATTGGCCGGCTTCGGCCTCGCGGCGGCACTCGCGGTGTTTTCCGCGACATCCTATGCCGCCAACGAGTGGCCGAACCGCGACATCACCTTCTATGTGCCCTATGCGCCGGGCGGCTCAACCGATCCGATCAGCCGCAAGTATGCCGAGCTGCTGGAAAAGCAACTCAAGGTCAAGGTGATCGTCGAGAACAAGCCCGGGGCATCGGCGACCATCGGCACCGGCGCCGTGATCCGCGCTGCGCCCGACGGTTATACCATCGGGCTCGGCTCGAATTCGTCGCTGGCCTATCAGCCGCTGGAGATGAAGGGTCTGGCGTGGAAATCCGCCGCCGACTATCAGTCGATCGTGAAGCTGTCCGACCTGCCGGCGATCCTGGCAGTGCCCGCGGGCGCCCGCTGGAAAACCTTCGACGAGTTCGTAGCCGAGGCACGCGCCAATCCGCGCAAGCTGAAAGTCTCGGTGTCGGGCCTGCGCTCGGCCAACGACATCAACGTGCAGCAGCTCAACAAGCTCTCGGGCCTTCGCATCGTCACGGTGCCGTTTACCGGCGGCGGCGGCGAAGCCACGCTGGCGGCGCTGGGCGGCCGGGTCGACGGCACGGTCGGCTACGCGCCGGGCATGAAGGGCCAGATCGACGCCGGGAAGCTGCGCGTGCTCGCGGTGTTCCAGCAAGGGAAATATGACCTGGCCCCGGACGCCACGCCGCTGGGCGAGACGCCGTGGAAGGAGACGTTTCCGGCTGCCTACTATGTCATTGCGCCCAACGGCCTGCCGAAACCGGTGCTCGACAGGCTGATGGCGGCATCGAAAGCCGTGGTCGCGAGCGACGACTTCAAGGGCTTCATCAAGCTCAACGGCTACACCTACGACCCCAAATCCGGCGACGACATGAAAAAGGAACTTGAGGACTACGACGGTAAATTCCGCGCCATCGTCAAGTTTCTGGACGAAGACAAGTGACGACGGTTCGCAGCTTCCGGCTGCCGCCGGCACGGCGGATCGTCGGCGTGCTCGCGCTGCTGCTTGGCGCGATCTACATCGCCGGCGCCTGGCAGACATTGTCGATGGGACGATGGCACAAGCCAGGCGCGGCGATTTTCCCCATCGCCGTCGGCGTGCTGCTGGCGATCTCGGCAATTTCGGTGCTGTTTGAGAAGCGCGGCAGTGGCGGCGACCCGATGCCCGCGACATTTTCGCTGCCCGCAGGCGCCGACCTGCGGCGCCTGTTGCTGGTGATGGCCGCGTTCGCGCTCTACTTCCTGGCGATGCCTGTTGTCGGCAACATGATTGCCTCGGCGATGTTCCTGCTGGCAGCGATGTGGCTGCTCTCGGATGACCCTGACAAATCGATACTTCGGTTGGCGCTTTACGCCGTCGTGGCGGCGTTGATTTTTGAACTATTTTTCGTGCGGCTTCTGAAAGTGCAGATGCCTGCAGGAATCTTCAGGCAATGGCTGTTTTAAACAATCGGTCATTCCGGGGCGCGAGCGAAGCGAGCGAACCCGGAATCCAGAGACAATGCATGGAGCTGGATTCCGGGTTCGCGCTACGCGCGCCCCGGAATGACGAGAGGCTTGAATGAACTCGCTGCAGGGCCTGCTGTACGGCTTGAGCGTCGCCGCTACGCCCGCGAACCTGCTGGCGGCGTTCGCCGGCGCGTTCGCCGGCACCGCGATCGGCGTGCTGCCGGGCCTCGGCCCGGTCGCCGGCGTAGCACTTATATTGCCGTTGACCTTCTCGCTCGATCCGACCGCGGGCCTGATCATGATGGCCGGCATTTTCTACGGTTCGATGTATGGCGGCTCGACCACCGCGATACTCCTGAACATCCCCGGCGAGTCGGCCTCGGTCGTCACCGCGATCGACGGCTATCAACTCGCAAGGAAAGGCCGCGCCGGCGCGACGCTGACCATCGTCGCGGTCGGCTCGTTCGTCGGCGGCACGCTGGCCGTGGTCGGCGTGATGCTGTTCTCGTCGTTGCTGGCCAATGTCGCGATCCTGTTCGGGCCTGCGGAATTTTTCGCGCTGACCGCAGGCGGGCTGATCGTGATGTCGCGAATTTCAGGCGGCACGCTGGCCTCGGCGCTGTTGCCGATGACGTTGGGATTAATGCTTGGCACCATCGGCCAGGAAGCCGTCACCGGCGAGACGCGTTTCACCTTCGGCATCGCCGAGCTGCAGGAAGGCGTGTCGCTGGTTCCGGTGGTGGTCGGGCTCTACGGCTTTGCCGAACTGATGCTGCTGATCGAGGACAAGGTGCACGCCGCGAACCGGCCCGAGTCGGTGCGCATGCGCGACCTGATGCCGACGCGGACCGAATGGATGCGCGCGGTGCCGTCCTGGCTGCGCGGCACGTTTCTCGGCTTCCTGTTTGGCCTCGTGCCGGGACCGGCAGCGACGCTGGCCTCGTTCGCGTCCTATCGGCTGGAGAAAGCCACTTCGAAATATGCTTCGGAAATCGGCACCGGCGCCATCGAAGGCGTCGCCGGCCCCGAAGCCGCCAATAATTCCGCGGCCACCGCGTCACTGGTGCCGCTGCTCGCGCTTGGGATTCCGTTCACGCCGATCGCAGCACTGATGATCTCGGCGATGCTGGTGCAGGGCATCCAGCCCGGGCCGCTGCTGATTACGCAGCACCCGGAGATTTTCTGGGGCCTGATCGCGTCCGTTTACATCGGCAACGTCATGCTGCTGGCGCTGAACATTCCGATGGTCGGGGTCTGGGTCAGCCTGTTGCGGATTCCGCACTATTTGTTCATTCCGCTATTGCTAGCGCTGTCGGTGATCGGCACCTGGAGCGTCCGCTCCAGCATCTTCGACGTCTGGGTGCTGCTTGGCGCCGGAATCGTAGGCTACGCCTTCAACAAGACGCGTTTCCAGCTGGCGCCGCTGGTGGTCGGCCTGATCCTCGGCCCCAATATCGAGAAACATTTTCGCGAAGCGCTGTTTCTCAGCCAGGGCGATCCATGGGTTTACGTCGAAAGCCCGATCGCGGTCACGGTCTGGCTGCTGGTGCTCGCAATCCTGATCGCAGGCTTCATCGCCCGCCGCCGCGCCGCGTTCGCCGATGCGACGACGCGGGAGAGCAGTCTTTAGCGTTCGCCCTGGACGCGGCACGCCGCGCTTGCGGCGTGAAGGCGGCATCCGTAACGGTCCCGGCTCTGCGGAGCGGCATGAAGAATGCCGCACCGCGTCCGGGACACGAAGCCTGTGTTACGGCAGCACTTCCCGGCGTTCGCTCAGGCGGGCGTCAATCTCGGCGCGCTTGTCTTCCAGTAATCCCTGGTCGGCCGCTTCGATCACCGTGAACAACTCGTGGGCGTCGCTGAGCCGCGTCACCACTACATAGTCGGCGCCGGCGGCGTAGTGGTCCGCCACATCGGACAACACATCGGCGGTCGAGATGATCTTCGCCGCGGTATTCAGCGAGCGGACGTGGCGGACCAGCTTTTCGTTGTTGGCCCCCTTCAAGAGCGAATCCGGGACGCTCAGGATGATGATCTCGGCCTTGCCGACGCCGGCATGCACCAGCGTATCGACATTGCTGATATCGCCGTAGGTGACATGCACCCCGCGCCCCTTGAGGGTCTGGAACACCACGGGGTTGAAATCGACCACCCCGATCTGGTCCAGCAACCCCGGGTTCTGGCGCTCGATCTCGCTCAGCAGCGCGCTGGCGGCGCGAAAAAATCCGAGGATCAGGATTCGCCGCCCCTCGCCATGGCCGCCCTCGTCGCCCTCTTCCGCATGGCTATGATCGAGATCGCGCAAGCCCACCCGCTTCAATGGGCCGATCGCCATCCGTACGATCTGGTCGCTGCGCATCATGACGAAGGTGCTCAGCACCGCCAGGATCACGAAGGCGAACGATGCAGCACTCGCGGTCTGGGTCTTGATGTGCCCCGCCGCGATACCGGTCTGGATCACCACCAGGGAAAACTCGCTGATCTGCGCCAGGTTGATCGCCGGCAGCAGGCTGGCGCGCAGGCCCTGTTTCAGCAGATACAGCGGCGTAAAGGTGGTAACCACGCGGCTGACCACCGTGAAGGCGGCGATGATCAGCGCCAGCCCGATCACCGACAGATTGGGGATCGGGATCGTCATGCCCAGCGCCACGAAGAACAGCGTGATGAAAAAGTCGCGCAGCGTCGTGATTTTCGCGGTCACATCGAGCGCATAGGGGAACGTCGAGATCGACACGCCGGCAACCAAGGAGCCCATCTCGCGCGACAGGTGCAGCAACTCGGCAATCTCGCCGATCAGAAAGCACCACGCCAGCGCGCCTAACAGCACCAGCTCCGGACGGCGTGCGATCTGGTGGAACAGGGGCGGCAGAACATAGCGGCTGAGCGCCAGCGCCGTGGCCACCAGCGCCACGACGCGCGCGATCGATATCAGGATGACGCTGACCTGCAGATCGGCAAGGCTCGGCTGCACCGCGAGGAACAGGATGGCAAAAATGTCCTGCAACACCAGCACGCCAAGCGTGATGCGGCCGGGCAGCGTATCCAGTTCGCGCTTTTCGTACAGCACCTTGACGATGATGACCGTGCTGGAGAGCGCGCAGGCGACACACAGATACAGCGCGTCGAATCCCCCGCCGCCCATCGAGAGGCCGATGCCCATGAAGAACAGCACCCCGAGAATGCAGCCGCCGACCAACTGGCCGCCGGCGGCGAACAGGATGACGCGGCCGGCGCGGATGATCTTCTTGAGGTCGATTTCCAGCCCGATCATGAACAGCATGAAGATCAGGCCGAGTTCGGAGATGACCTGGATCGATTCCTGCGACTTGACCCAGCCCATCCCGAATGGACCAATGAAAAACCCGGCGATAAGGTAGGCCAGGATCAGCGGCTGCCGGGTGAAATGGGCGGCCAACCCAAGTCCCCATGCGAACAGGATGCATAGCGTGATGTCGCGAATAAGCTCGTGCATGATTCCAAACCACCCAGCGTCTCTTGCGCCACAGCCTAAAGGCGCGCGCCAGCGGGTCAAAGCGCTAATTCGGAATGGCAAACGCGCGATCTGCCGCAGCCCGGTCCGACATGCCATTCTGCTGATCGCGCTGGCCGCGGCACCGATGGCGTCGGCCCAGACCGGCGCCGGGATCGAGCAGCGTTTTGCGACTTCGCTGACCGCTTTGCCATCGGAAAAACTCGGCGTTACCGGATCGTTCTACGTTCCGGCCTATTCCAGCGTGTCGCTGAGCGAAGGCCGGTTGCGGGCGGATTTTTCGGTCACCCTGAACATCCACAATGCCTCCGAAACGCGCCCTCTGGTGCTGCGGCGGATTGCGTATTTCGACACCAGCGGCAAGCCGGTGCAAAGCTACCTGAAGGAACCGGTGGCGCTGAAACCGTTCGCCACCATCGAGGTGTTCATCCCCACCACCGACGTCCGCGGCGGCACCGGCGCCAATTTTATTGTCGACTGGGCCGCCGATGGGCCGATCGCGGAGCCTGTGATCGAGGCGCTGATGCTCGGCGGCCTCGGCACCGGGCAATACGCGTTTATCAGCCAGGGGCGGCCGGTGAAGGTGATCGGGGGTAACTAGATTTTGCCGGCTTGAGGTGCCACACATACCTCGTCATTCCGGGGCGCGCGAAGCGCGGGCCCGGAATCCATAACCCCTGCAGGGAGTATGGATTCCGGGCCTGCGCCAAGTGGCGCATCCCGGAATGACGATAAGAAAAACAAAAAGGGAGAATCGCTCATGGCCACCGGATCGTTCGACTTCGCACCATTGCTGCCGGCGGGACTGCCTCCGGCCGCGGCGCGGTGGACCGGCTTGGCGAAATACTCCTTCGTCGGCGGCAACAACGACCCCGATCAGGTGCCGGTCGACGGGTTGATCGACGCCATCAACGCGGTGTTGAAACGCGAGGGCAAAACGCTCGCCACCTACGGCCTCGCCAGCGGTCCGCAGGGCTACCGCCCTTTGCGCGAATTTCTTGTCGGCAAGCTGAAGCGCGACGCCGGCATCGCCTGTACCGCCGACGATATCCTGATCGTCTCCGGTTCGCTGCAGGCGCTCGATCTGGTCAACCACACGCTGCTGGCGCGCGACGATACCGTGATCATCGAGCAGGATAGCTATCAAGGCGCGCTGAACCGCCTGACCCGGCTCGGCGTCAACATGGTCGGCATCCCACTTGATGGCGACGGCATGCGGATGGACGCATTGGCGGCGGCGCTTGAGGACCTGAAGCGCAAAAACATCCAGCCGAAATACATCTACACCATCCCGACGGTGCAGAATCCCACCGGGACCATCATGCCCGCCGCCCGCCGCCTCGAACTGCTAAAACTGTCGCAGCAATACGGCGTGCCGATCTTCGAGGACGATTGCTATGCCGACCTGATCTGGGACGGCGAGCGTCCACCGGCAATTTATGCGATGAGCACGAATGGCGGCGTGATCCATATCGGCTCGTTTTCCAAATCGATCGCGCCGGCGTTGCGCGTCGGTTTTATTGTCGCCGGATGGGACGTGATGTCGCGCATGATGGCGCTGAAGACCGATGCCGGCTCCGGCGCGCTGGAGCAGATGGTGCTGGCGGAATACTGCGCGCCGCATTTTGCCACGCATGTGCCGAAACTGACGCGCGGCCTGCGTGCCAAGCTGGATACGCTGATGGAGGCGCTCAACGAACAGTTCGGCACCGCGGCGGAATTCGAGGATCCGAAGGGCGGCATCTTCCTGTGGGTGAAACTGCCCGACAATGTCGATACCCTAAAGCTGTACCAGGCGGCGCTCGCCGCCGGCGTCGCCATCAATCCGGGGCCGGAGTGGTCCACCGACAAGGCCTGGGGCAAAAGCCGGATGCGGCTGTGCTTCGCCAGCCCCTCGCATGAACAAATCCGCGAGGGGGTGGCCGCGCTGGCCGAGGTGTGCCGCCGGGAATTCGGCGTGCCGGCGCGGATCGCCAATGTGGAGCGTGCGACCGCGAGCTAAAACCGAAGTCGTCATTCCAGGACACGCCTCTTGGCGTGGGCCTGGAATCCATAACCACCGATCGGGGTTATGGATTCCGGGCTCGCGACTTCGTCGCGCCCCGGAATGACGGGTCACCTCACTGCGAACGGCGCCTGATAGGGCCGGCCGAACGGCACGCCGTTGATCACCGTCTGCACCGGCTTAAGGGAGATCAGCCCGTCGCGCTTGTTGTTGCGGGTATCGACGAACGTCACCTGTTGCTCGACCACCTCCATGATGGCGACGTCGGCGGGCGCGCCGATCTGCAGCGTGCCGATCTTCGGCGCCTTGTTGATGATCCTGGCCGGCGCCGATGTCGCCATCGCCACCACCTGCTCCAGCGTGTAGCCGAGCCGGATGAATTTGCCCATCACGTTGGGCAGGTACGGCATGCCCGGCGAGTTTCCTGAGAACACGTGGATGTCGGAGGAGATCGTATCCGTCCCGCAGCCGCCGGGGATCGCCACCTCCGCCACGGTGAAGTCAAAACTGCCGCCGCCGTGGCCGACGTCGAACATCACGCCGCGCTGCTTGGCGGCGAGTGCGGCCGGCAACAGCTTGCCGTCCTGCACGATGTTGGTGAAGGCCCCGGCGATGTTCGGCGCGCCGGAATAGCAATGCGTCAGCACGTCGCCCGGCCGCAGCAGGTTGAGGATCTCAGACATCAGCTGGGCGGTTTCGACGCCGCCGATATGCACCATCAGTTTGGCCGGCCAGCCGCACAGTTCGCAGGCCTGGATCGCGCGCTTCAACGGCTCGAGGCCGTGCTTGAAGATGACGTTCTCCGACATCCGCACCTTGACGCCGATCAGGAAATCCGGGTTTTCCGCAAGCGCCATGGCGCAGGCTTCCATCTGCGCGTTGTCGATGTTGTAGAGTTCCGCCACCGGGAATGCCGACAGGCCGTTGTTGGCGATGTGGACGAAGGCATAGATGCGCGTACGCGACTGCGCCACGATATAGCGCCGCAGTGCCGCGAGATTGTTGACGCCGGCATCTCCAGCCGAAACCATCGTCGTCGTGCACTGAAACTGCGCCAGTTCATCGGCGGGAATGCCGATCGCCGAACCGTAGGGGTAGACATGCGAATGCAGGTCGATCAACCCGGGCGTCACCAGCTTGCCTGACGCGTCGATGGTCTTCGCCGCCCGCGCCGCCGGGATTTCGTTCTCGATCGCCTCGATCGCGCCCCAGCGGATGCCGATGTCGCGTTTCCCCCGCAGCGACTGGCTGGGGTCGAGCACGTCGCCGCCCTTGATCACCAGATCGAACTTGTCGTTCGGCCCCATCGCGGCGTTGGCGAGGCGACCCGACAGCGTCGCGGCGGCGGCCGATCCGGACAGCGTGAGAAAATTGCGGCGTGACAATGCGGACATGCTGGCGTCTCCCTGAAGTTTATTTTTGTAGCAACGATGATGAGGCTAACACCGGAATTGCGCAAGCATTCCGGGAACGGCACCAACCGCTGGCCTCCATGAACGGTTTACCCTAGTCTCCCCGCCTCGAACAAAGGGCCTGCAGAGCCCGAACGGGAGATGTCCATGGCTGCCATCTACATTCTCGCATCCGCACTATGCCTCGCCGCTTCCGGCATACCGGCCTTCGCCGCCGATCCGCTGCCGCGGGCAAAACCGGAAGAGGTCGGTCTTTCCAGCGAGCGGCTGGCGCGGATTGGCGCGACGCTGAAGGCCGACATCGACGCGGGGCGGATTCCCGGCGCGGTCATCGCGATCGCGCGGCGCGGCAAGCTGGTGGCGCTGGACGCCTATGGCTGGCGCGACAAGGCGGCCAGCGTTCCGATGACCACCGACACCATCTTCAACATCGCCTCGATGACCAAGCCGATGACCGCGGTCGGCGCGCTGATGCTGGTTGAGCAGGGCAAGCTGCTGATCGACGATCCGCTTGCGAAATACTTTCCGAAATTCGCCGACATGCGCGTCGCCGTGCGCGACGCCGGCGAGCCTGTTACCGAGACCGTGCCGGCCGGCCGCAAGATCACCATCCAGGATCTGATGCGGCACACCTCCGGCATCGTTTATGGCGGGCGCGGCACCACGCTGGTGCACAAAATGTATCCGGGCGGCAGCAGCGATTCGTCGCGCGACTACGACGGCGCAGCCTTCATGGACAAACTGGCGTCGCTGCCGCTGCTGCATCAGCCCGGCACCGTCTGGGATTACGGTTTCGGGCTCGACGTGCTCGGGCTCACCATCGAGAAAATCAGCGGCCAGTCGCTCGGGCAATACCTGCAGGCCAGCCTGTGGGGGCCGCTCGGCATGACCGACACTGGCTTCTCGATCTCGCCGGACAAGGCCGCGCGTTACGCGAGGCCGCTGCCGGTCGATCCCGACACCGGAAAGCCGCAGACCCGCACTCCGGAACTGACGCAACCGCTGAAATTCGAATGCGGTGGCGGCTGTACTGCCTCGACCGCGCCGGATTATCTGCGCTTTGCGATGATGCTGATGAACGGCGGCCGCTCCGGCGAGGCCCGGCTGCTCGGGCCAAGGACCGTCGACTATATGCTGTCCGATCAATTGGGTCCGAACATCAAGAATCTCGTCGGCAACGCCGATCCGACCCGTGCCGATTACGGTTTTGGACTTGGCCTCGCGGTACGGACCACGCCGGGCGTGGCCAAGATGATGGGCTCGGTCGGGCAGTTCTCATGGCCGGGCGCCAGCGGAACCGACTGGTGGGCCGATCCGAAGGAAGAACTCGCAGTAGTGTATCTCTCGGCGGCGCCCGGCCCGATCCGCTGGCACTACCGGCAGAAGATCAACGCGCTGGTGTATCAGGCGATCATGGAATAGCGCGCGACCGCCATTAACCAAGGCTGAACATCTGTTCAGAATTTTCCTTAAGTTCCATCGGGAACGTTGCCGCATGTCCGATGTTCTATTCTCACCCAATTTTGGAGGAAGAGGACATCATGAAGAAGTTTGGATACATTATCGCGGCGCTGGCCGCCTTCGCCATCGCAGCCCCGAGCATCGCAAGTGCCGAAACCGTCGTGATCAAGCGCGGCGGCGGCCACCATGACAGCTACCGTGGCGGCCATGCCAGCAAGGTCATCATTAAGCGCGGCGGCGAGCGTTACGGCGCCCGCGCCGAGTACCGTGGTCGCCATCGGGACCACGGCTGGCATCGCGGTCACGACAAGAAGGTCGTGATCATCAAGCACGGACGCGATCGCCGTTATTGATTTGCGATCATGGAAATGGCCCCGAAAGGGGCCATTTTCTTTTACGTCAACAGGTCAACGTCATCCTGAGGAGCCCGCCCTTGCGCGCGTCTCGAAGGATGGGCGCTTGCGCCTGAGGCCCGTCCTTCGAGGGCTCGCCGTAAAGAACGGCGAGCACCTCAGGATGACGAGGTACCCGCTGCGGGCGGCCTTAATCCCACGCCGGCGCAAAGCCGGGATTCACAAAACGCTTATCCTTCGGCAGCGCGGCAATCGCGGCGCGATCCTCATCGTCGAGGCCTATGTGCTGCGCATCGAGATTGGCCTTCTGGCTCTCGGCGCGCGACGCCTTCGGGATCGCCGCGACGCCGTCCTGATCCAGCAGCCATTTCAGCGCAACCTGCGCGGCGCTGGCGCCGTGCTTGAGGCCGATTGCCATCAAGGTCTCGTCGGTCGCGGCCCTGCCCTGCGCCAGCGGGCAATAGGCCACCAGCGGGATCGATTTCGCTGCAAGATATTTTCGCAGCGGGGTCTGATCGAGAAAGACGTGATACTCGACCTGATTGCAGGCGATCGGCGCCTTGATCTGCTCGACCACGGTCTTCAGCAGCGCGATGTTGAAATTGGCGACGCCGATGGCGCGGGTGCGGCCCTCCCCCTTCAGCTTCATCAGCGTTTCGAACATCGCCGGCAGGTTCATGTTTCTAGCCGGCCAGTGCACCAGATAGAGGTCGACCCGATCGAGCCGCAACTTCTTCAGGCTGGCATCGAACGCCCGGCGAATCGCGTCCGGGGCAAGGTTTTCATTCCAGACTTTGGTGGTGACGTGCAGATCCCCGCGCGCGACGCCTGACGAGGCGATGGCAGCGCCGATGGCGTCTTCGTTGCCATACATTTCGGCGGTGTCGACGTGCCGGTAGCCCAGAGCAAGCGCGCTTTCGACCGCCGCGCGGCAGGCATCGCCCTGCATGCGAAAGGTGCCGAGCCCGAGCCGCGGCAGGCCGATGCCCTGGGTTTGCAGATTTTCCAACTTGAAACCTCCTTGAACACGCGACGAACCGGCGCCGGACCCTTGACGCCGGAAGCTTATAGGTGTCATCGCAATGTTTGGCGAGACGGCGGACGGGCGGTTCGACAGGCTGATCGCCGTTCCGCGTTCAAATGAAGTCGAGTTGGCATCACAATGGTCAAGGCGCTAAGAAGATGGCTGGAGTCCAATGGGCTGCTTGCGATCGCCGCCGGCGTGCTGGGCACGATACTGCTCATTTCGATACTGCTCGTCTTCGGCGGCTATCTGATCGTTCGCGCACTAAGCTGATGTCTCCACTGCGTGCACACGCAAGACGCCGGCTCGACCGGCTATTTGTTGTGGTCTGAGACGACTGGTCGCCGACGCCTGCGCCTAGAATGCCGGCCCTGCTCCGCCTCTGCCGTAGGTGATGCGCGGGGTCTGCAACGTCCCGTCCGGCTGCTTCTTTGCCGCGCTGACGAAGATCTTGGTGCCCGGCGTAAGTTCGTTCTTGCTGCCGGGAACGTAGGTGACGACGACCGTTTCAGGCGTCACCAGCAGCTTCTTCTCTCCGTCCTTGTATTTGACGGACAATATCTGCCCGTCCGAACTGGTGACCATATGCTCGACAATGGCATTGGTCATCTTGCTCTTCGGCAGCAGGTCCCAGTCGTAGTGGCCTTCCCCGGTGCCGCGCATCGATTCAGGAAAAATGTGAACCTCGATCGCCTTTTGCGTGCCGTCCGGCTGCATCATCCCGGCCGAGCCGACGAACATTCCGGGCTTGATGTCAGCCATGGTCGAAGGGGCGATCGCGACAAACAGCGGCGGGTCGCTCACCGTCAGCTTCCATTCCGTGCCGTCACGGTTTTTGACGGTGTAGACCGGGCCATCGACCTTTTCGATGGTGGCGCGGAGCCGCACGGTCTCCTGTGCCAGCGCGGGAGCTGCGGCACAAATCAAGGCAAAGCCGGCGACCACCACCACACACTGTGTAATTCGATGCATCATGACCTCCCAGATTTGCTGGAAACGTTCCTCTGCAACACCCTTTAACTGCGATTATTCCGCGGCGACAGATTCTCTGATAGCACCGCGCCGCAGCAAAAAGCTGCTGCTCATTCGATCCTGATGTTCGCGTCCTTGATCACGCGGCGCCAGCGCTCTTCCTCGCCGCGCACGTAGCGATCCAGTTCCGCCGGCGGACTCGCGACCATGACGAGCCCCTCATTCACACCGAGCTTTTTGAAGGGCTCGGATTGAACCGCCTTCGCGGCCGATTTATTCAAGCGGTCGACGATCTCAGCCGGCGTTTTGGCCGGCGCATACAGGCCGTACCAGCTCTCCGCGGCATAGCCGGGCACGCCGGCCTCGGCAACGGTCGGAAGTGCCGGAAATGCCGGCGAACGTTCGGCTGAAGTTACCGCGAGCGCGCGCAACTGGCCAACCTCGATCAGTGACGCGGCGCTGGCGACGGTGGTGAACATCACCTGGATCTGACCACCCAGCAGATCGGTGATGGCGGGTGCTGCGCCCTTGTAGGGCACAGTAGTCAGGTTGACGCGAGCCATGCTCTTGAACAGCTCGCCGGCCAGATGCGCGGAGGTTCCCGTGCCGAAGGTGCCGTAAGACAGCCTGTTCGGGTCGGCCCTGGCGGCGGCGATGAGGTCGGCAATCGATTTGATCTGCGATGCCGGATTGACCACGACGATGTTGAAGGACCGCGCAATCAGCGCGACAGCCGCAAAGTCCTTGTGCGGGTCATAAGGCAGTTTTGGGTTCAGGCTGGGATTGACCGCATGTGCGAACGTTGCCATCAGCAGCGTGTATCCATCGGGTTCGCTGGTGGCCACGGCCTGCGTGCCGATGATGGTCCCCGCCCCCGGCTTGTTCTCGATGATGATGGTGCCGCCGAGATCCTTCGCCATCTCCTGCGCCAGCGTGCGCGCGATCACGTCGGTACCGCCACCCGGCGCGAAGGGAACGACGATCCTGATGGTCCTTTCGGGAAACAGGGCGAAGGCCGAGCTGACCGGCAGCACGGATATCGACATCCACGCTGCAAGCGCGAGCCGCCTTCGAAACGACATTTGCGTCCACATCCAGGGACTTGCTCGGCCTATTTTGCCGCCAACCCGGCGACATCCTGATCCGACAGACCAACCTCCTTGAGGACTTCTGCGGTGTGTTCGCCGACATTGGCGACGCGCGAACCGGGGCTGACCTCGGCGCCGGACATCCGGAACGGCAGTTTGAGCACATTGAACGTTCCGCCGTCGTCTTGCACCGGAACCAGCCCGCCGCGGTGCGCAATTTGCGGATCGGCCATGGCTTCCGCCACGCTGCGATAGGCGGAACTGGGAACGCCCGCTTTGTTGAGTTCGGCAAGGCATTGCTGCGATGTCAGCGTGCGCGACCAGCTCTCGACACCTTCCATCAGGTCGCCCCAATGATCGCGCCGGTCGCTGTAGGCCGCAAAGCGCGCATCGCGGATGAATTCCGGACGACCCGCCACGGTGACCAGATTCTGGAAGGTCTTTTCGCTGGCGATGGCGACCATCACATAGCCATCCGACGTTTCCATCGGACCGAACATCGGCCGTTGCGGCGGCTTGATCGCAAACTGCGCGCCCTGCACCTCATTCTGGGTAAGGCTGAGCATCGATTCCAGCATCGACACATCGATGTGCTGGCCCTGCCCGGTTTGATGACGCTGGTATAGCGCGGCGGAAATCGCGCCGAAGGCATAGACACCGGTGAGAATGTCGGCGTGGTAAATTCCGCAGTAGTCCGGCCGCTCCCGCCCCGGCTGATAGGCCAGATGCGCCATGTCATGTCCGGACGCTGCGTGAATGACCGGCGCGTAGGCCGGCAGTTCGGCCGATGGCCCGGTCTGGCCGTAACCTGAAATGGAGCAATAGATCAGCTTCGGATTGAGCTGGCGCAGCGTTTCGTGGTCGAGCTTCAATCGCCGCATTACGCCGGGCCGGAAATTTTCCACGAGCACGTCGACCTTCGCGACCAGTTTTGTGATGGCCTCGATTCCCTTTGCGGATTTCAAGTCGAGCACGACGCTTTTCTTGCCGACATTGTAGCCGCCGAATACCGCGCTGCAGTTGTTGCGCACCGGCGGGCGCGTCCGCATGGTTTCGCCTTCGGCGGTCTCGATCTTGATGACTTCCGCGCCCATGTCCGACAGCATCCGGGTGCAGTGCGGACCGGCGATGGTGGTCGAGAAATCCAGCACGCGGATGCTTTGAAGCGCTTTCGCCGATGCCGTCATATCCTGCTCCTCGCCGAACTTTTCGTTGCCGTTTACTCGCATAATTGCGCGGCGGAAGCGACCCCCGGCGCCTATTTCTGACCGCGGAATATTGCAGGGCACAACAATTTCTGACGCTGGGTCATTGCTAAGACGCCAACGCTTTGAGACCATACCAGGCCGCAAGAACCAAGACCTGCACCCACGCGGGCGACGAGGAAACCCCATGCCGACCGTCCAGGCCGACCGTCTCACGCGCATCGGTGCTGCGCTTCTGAAAGCGGCGGGCGCGTCGGACGAAGAGGCCGGCGCCGTGGCGGTCGGCTGCGTCAATGCCAATCTGGCGGGTCACGACTCCCACGGGGTTATCGCGATCCCGACCTATATCGACCGCATCAAGGCCGGCCATATCGTTCCAGGTGCTGAATGGACCATTGTGCAGGAATCGCCGACCACCACCGTGATCGACGGCCACTGGGGTTTTGGCTTTCACGTCAATGCCAAGGCGATGGCGCTGACCATCGAAAAGGCCAGGACCGCCAATGTCGCGGCGTGCACGGTGTTCCGGCAGAGCCATGTCGGCCGCCTCGCCGCCTATCCGATGATGGCGATGCGGGAAGGCATGATCGGGCTCGCGACCGCCGATTCCGGCCGCTCGCCCAAACACGTCGCACCGTTCGGCGGCCGCGAAGCGCGGCTCGGCACCAACCCGATTTCGATCGCGGTGCCGTCGGACCTGGAGGCGCCGTTTTATCTGGACATGGCGACGTCGGCGGTGGCGGCGGGAAAGATTCAACTTGCGGTCTCGCGCGGCGAGGACATTCCGACCGGCTGGATTGTCGACAGCGAGGGACGGCAGACCACCGACCCCAAACAATTCCGCAAGGGCGGCGCGCTGCTGCCACTCGGCGGCACCGAGGGCTACAAGGGCAGCGGCCTCGCCGCCATGGTCGAGGTGCTGTGCGGCCTCCTGACCGGCCTCGGCTTCGGCGTCGAACCCACCGGCCGGCACAATGACGGCTGCTTCATGGCGGTGTTCAACGTCGCAGCGTTCCGGCCGCTGCAGGATTTCAAGAAGGAAGTCGCCGAGTTCGCGCGTTATCTCAAGGCGACACCGCCGTCGGAAGGCTCAACCGGCGTGTTCTACCCCGGCGAGGTCGAATACATTCGCGAGCAGCAGCGCAGGGTGTCGGGCATCGACGTGGAAGACACGACCTGGGACAGGTTGCGCGCGCTGGCCGGCGAATACAAACTCGCCGCCGAACTGGATTTGGTGTGAGAGCCGTAGGGCGCAATAGCGAAGCGTATTGCGCCGCCTTGGCGGCGGCCGGCGGATTACGCTGCGCTAATCCGCCCTACGTATCTCTGAGACGGAGACCAACATGACACGGCAAATGGCACTGGTCGGATTCCTGCAGGCGCAGAACTGCACCAATCTGCCGAGCTCATGGCGGCATCCGGAATCGCGCGACGATTCGATGTCGGCGGATTACTATCAGGAGATCGGCCGGATCCTGGAATCCGGAAAATTCCACATGGCGTTTTTCGACGACCGCCTGGCGATGCCGGATCGCTACGGTAACGACCATGCCCACACCGTCGAATACGGCATCCGCTGCGTGAAGATGGACCCCATCGTGGTGCTGACCATGATGGGCGCCGCGACCGAAAAACTCGGCCTCGCCTCGACCTGCTCGACCACCTATTACGAGCCGTTCGACGTCGCCCGCCGCTTCGCCACGCTCGATCTGATGACGGGCGGACGCGCGGCGTGGAACGTGGTCACCTCGGTCAATGACGGCGAGGCGCACAACATGGGCAAGGACGCGCATCTCGATCATGATTTCCGTTACGACCGCGCCGACGAATTCATGGAGGTGGTGCTCGGCCACTGGGATTCCTGGGAAGACGGCGCGCTGCTGATCGACAAGAACAGTGGACGCTTCGCCGATCCGAACAAAGTCAAACGGCTCGATCACAAGGGACAGTTCTTCAAGTCGCGCGGGCCGTTCACGGTGCCGCGCTCGCAGCAGGGCCAACCCGTGGTCATCCAGGCCGGCGCCAGCGGACGCGGCCAGCGTTTTGCGGGGCGATGGGGCGAAGTCATCTTTACGGCGGCGCGCAATCTTGCGGGAGCGAAGCAAGGTTACGACGCGATCCGAACCGAGGCCGCCAAGGCCGGCCGCGATCCCGACCAGATGTTCCTCTGCAATCTGGTGACGCCGGTGCCGGGCGCGACCAAGGCCGAGGCCGAGGACAAGATGGCGCTGATCGAAAAGCTGCCGCTGGAGATCGACGCGCTGTCGCTGCTGGCAGAGGGACTGAACTTCGACTTTGCCGCCAAAGGCATCGACGAGCCGCTGACCACCGAAGAGCTGCAGGGCATGCAGGGCATGCTCGGCATCCGCGACGGCGTATTGCGGACATCGGGCAAGCCTAATCCCAGCACGCGCGATTTCATCACCTTCTCCGGCCGCGGCCAGACCCAGGATGCCATCGTCGGCGGGCCGAAGGAGATCGCCGACCGGCTGGAAGAGATGTTCGAGGGCCGCGGCTGCGACGGCTTTGTGATTGCCGCTACCTATGTGCCCGGCTCCTATGCCGACTTCGTCCGTCACGTCGTGCCGGAATTGCAGCGGCGCGGACTGTTTCACAAGGATTACGCCGGCAAGACCTTGCGGGAGAATCTCGGATTGAAGCGCCCGGCAGCGGGTGCATGGAAAACCCAGCCGCAAGCCGCGGCCGAATAAAAAAGGACTTTTGGATGCGTTGGCTCAAATTCACCGCGGCCGGGCAGACTTCGTGGGGCATCGTCGAAGGCGACAAGGTGATCGCCGTCAGCGGCGATCCGTTCGGCGAATGGCAGCGCTCGCAGCAATCGCATGCACTGGCGAACGTGAAGGTCGAACTGCCGGTGATGCCGCGCACGTTTTACTGCGTCGGGCTGAACTATCTGAAGCACCTGACCGAGGCCGCCAACAAGCGTGGCGAAGTTCCCAACGTTCCCGACCGGCCCGAGATCGGCTATCGCGCGCAGAACGCGCTGATCGCGCACGACGAGAACGTGGTGATCCCGGCCAGCGCCACCGAAAAAATCCATTATGAAGGCGAACTCGTTGTCGTGATCGGCAAGAAGGCAAAGCACCTAAGCGAGGCCGACGCGATGTCCTGCGTATTCGGCTATACGATCGGCAACGATGTCAGCGAGCGCACATGGCAGAAAGCCGATCGCGGGCTGTGGCGCGCCAAGAATGCCGACACCTTCAAGCCGATGGGGCCGTGGATCGAGACCGATGTCGACCTCGACAAAATGGAAACCGTCATCAAGGTCAACGGTAAGGAAACCGGCCGCTTCCGTACCAACGACATGATCTTCGGCATCGTGCCGTTCATCGTGGAGCTGACCAAATATTTCACGCTGTGGCCCGGCGACGTGATCTGGATGGGCACCGACGGCGCCTCCCCCGATATCAAGGCCGGCGACGTGGTCGAGATAGAGCTCACCGGCATCGGCACGCTTCGCAACCGCTTTGTCGCGGAGACGGCATGAGCCGCCACTCCACCGCGCACTACTTCCTCGAAGGCCTGGTCGATCTCGGCGTCGACTACATCTTCGCCAATCTCGGCACCGATCATGTGTCGCTGATCGAGGAGCTGGCGCGCTGGGACAGCGAAGGCCGCAAGCATCCCGAGATGATCCTGTGCCCTCACGAAATCGTCGCGGTGCATATGGCCGGCGGCTACGCGCTGGCGACAGGGCGGGGACAAGCGGTGTTCGTCCATGTCGATGCCGGCACGGCGAACGCCTGCATGGCGATCCAGAACCTGTTTCGCTACCGGCTGCCGGTGATGCTGTTCGCCGGACGCGCGCCCCATACGCTGCACGGCGAGTTGACGGGCTCGCGCGACAGCTATGTGCATTTCGTACAGGATCCGTTCGATATCGCCAGCATCGTCCGGCCTTACGTGAAATGGGAATACTCGCTGCCGTCCGGCGTCGTGGTGAAGGAAGCCTTGGCGCGCGCCAGCGCGTTTGCGCAGAGCGATCCGCCGGGGCCGGTCTACATGATGCTGCCGCGCGAGACGCTGGCGGAACATTGGGACGACGCGGCGATGCCGGCGTATCCCGCCGCGCGCTACGGCAGCATTCAGGCCGGCGGCATTGATCCGGCGCGGGTCAACTCCATCGCCGAACAATTGATGGCTGCGGAAAATCCGGTTGCGTTCGCCGCCTATCTCGGCCGCAAGCCGCGCGCGGTTGAGGTGCTGGACCGGCTGGCGCGGACCTGCGGCATCCGCGTCGCGGAATTCAATTCGATCGATCTCAATATCCCGCAGGATTCGCCCTGTTTTGCAGGCATCGATGCCCTGCCCTTGCTTGAGGCCGCCGATCTGGGACTGCTGCTCGACACCGACGTTCCGTTCATCCCGCAAGCCGCCAAACGGGCTGAGGCGATGAAATGGATCCAGATCGACATCGATCCCTTGAAGGCGGATTTTCCGATGTGGGGATTTGCCACCGACATGCGAATTCAGGGCGATTGCGCCGTCGTGCTGCAGCAGGTGCTCGATGCCGTCGAAGCGTGCGCGGACGATGACTATCGCCGCCGCGTTGCCGCGCGCGTCGCGAGCTGGAGCGGCGCGAACGAGGCCCGAGCGAAGCGCCGCGCCGCCGCGAGCGCAAACAGGGGCGTGTCGGGCGCGCTTGGTCCGGCCTTTGTGTTCGCGACGCTGGACGCAAAACTCTCGCAGGACGATATCGTCATCAACGAAGCGATCCGCAATGGGCCTATCCTGCAGGAGCATCTTACGCGGACGAAACCGCAAAGCTATGTCGGCCTCGCCGGCGGCGGGCTCGGATTCAGCGGCGGCATGGCGCTGGGCCTGAAACTGGCGCAGCCGGAGCGCCGGGTGGTGCAGATCATCGGCGACGGCGGCTTTCATTTCTCGTCGCCCGACAGCGTCTATGCGGTGGCGCAGCAGTACCAGATTCCGATTTTCACTGTCGTGCTCGATAATGGCGGATGGCAGGCGGTGAAGTCGGCGGTGCAGCGGGTTTATCCAAAGGGCGTCGCCGCCGAGACCGACCAGTTTCAGTCGCGGCTGAGATCAGGCCGCCAGGGCGAATATCGGGATTTCTCAGGCGTAGCGCGGGCGTTCGGCGCGCACGGCGAAAGCGTCGCCGAGCCGGACGATCTTGCCGCTGCCATCGATCGTTGCCTCGCCGCGTTAAATGACGGCGAGGCCGCGGTGCTGCATGTTCACATCACGCCGCTTTAAGGGAAGCAAACCCATGGATGGTCTTCGCAGACGCTTTTGTCTCGCACTTGTTGCGGTCGCGGCCGCCGTCTGCCAACCCGCCTTCGCTCAGGAAGACCCGGCGAAATATCCCACAAAGCCGATCCACATCATCGTCGGCTTTACCGCCGGCGGCGGCAACGACATCATCGCGCGGGTGTACGGGCAGAGATTGTCCGAAAGCCTCGGCCAGCCGGTCATCATCGAAAACAAGCCGGGCGGCGGCGCCATCGTCGCCACGGAATATGTCGCCAAGTCGGCGCCCGACGGCTACACGCTGCTGGTCGGCGCCAGCGGCATGGCCATCAATCCTGCTGTGTATGCAAAGCTGCCTTACGATTCGGTACGCGATTTTGTTGCAATCTCCCAACTCGCATCGTTTCCGCTGATCCTGATCGTCAACCCGTCGTCACCGATCAAATCGGTCGCCGAGCTTGTCGCTTATGCAAAAGCCAATCCGGACAAGACCAATTATTCCAGCTCATCCGCCTCGTTCCAGCTGGTGACCGAACTGTTCAAGCAGAAGACCGGCGCGCCGATGCAGGTGATTCCCTACAAGGGCGCCAACGATTCGGTGCTGGCGGTGATTTCCGGTCAGGTGACGGCGACCATTGCAGACGCAGGGCCGGCGTTGAGCCAGGTGCTCGGAGGCCACGCGCGCGCGCTCGCGGTCGCTTCGCCAAGACGGATGGAAGAACTTCCCGACGTGCCGACCCTGAAAGAAGCCGGCGCCGATGTCGACGCCGTATTGTGGAGCGGCCTGTTCGCGCCCAAGGACACGCCGCCGGCGATCGTGCGCAAACTCGAGAACGAAATCATCCGTATCGCGCGATTGCCCGACGTCATTGCCCGCCTGAAACCGCTGGGCATCCTGCCGGTCGGCAATTCGTCGGGCGAGTTTGCGCGGATTCTTAGCGCCGACATCGCGCGCTGGGGCGAAGTGGCAAAAGCCGGCAATATCAAGATCGCGCAGTAGCGGCGGCTGCATTCATCGCTGCCAGTTGCAGATGCCGCCGGAACGGCACGGCCAGACCTGAATCCGGGTATCGGACGCCTGCGCGTCGAGCGGATTGCTGTGGCGGCGGACCACCTTGGTTCGCGCGGGCGCGCGCGGCCTCTCGGCGCGTGCATGGACAATTCTGGTTTTTGCGGCCTTAGGCGCCGCATTCACCGCCTTTGGCACCGCATCGACATGCACCGGCGCCGCATCCACCTGCTCGGCCTTGCTTTGAGCATCGGTCTTTGTCTCGACCCGCATAGGCTCGAACTGCGCCGGCGGCCCAAGCGGTTTTGGCGAGAGCGCGGCCTTCGAAAGGTCGAGGTTAAGGAACTCATCCGGGCGGTATTGGTCCGCAATCGACGGATTCCCGGCCAAAAATACTGCACAAACTGCCGCTGCGAAAACAGCCTTCAGGACCATCAGACGCCTCCTGAAACAGGAACAACACACCTTATCTAGGGAGCGTTGGGCCGATTGCAGCAGCCGGCCGGCGGGTTCCATGCCGAACGCCGTCTGAACGCGGTCGACGCAAATGATCGCCGGGCCGAGCTTTATTTGGTCAAATCGACCCGTGCCGACTTGCTGATCAGGCTGCCGAACTCCCGGAACTGCGCATTCATCTTTTCCATCTGCTCTTTCAGATGGTTTTGATAGATCGTGCCCATTTCCTGCGGGTCTTTCGCCTGCAGCAGCTTTTGTGCGAGTTCGAAACCCGCAGCCACATTCGCCTCCGCATATGCCGCCGCCTTCTCGTTCATCTCCTTGACGCTCGAATAGGTCGCCCGAACGCCGGAGTCCGCTTTCTCCCGCATCTTTTGGGTCTCGGCCATGTATTTCGAAACCGCATCTTTCGCCTTGTCGAGCGTGGTCTGCGCCATTTCGCGCATTTTGTCGGCTTGCTCGTTGATCTTGTCACTCATCGCACTCTCCTGTGTTGGATCGGGAACGCCGATCTTACTGGATCTCGATATTGGCCGCCTTGATCACGGCTCGCCATCGCTCGACCTCTTCACCCATGTATTTGGATGTCTTCTCGACCGAGCCGCCGAAGATCTCGGCAGATAGTTTCTTGAGGCGATCTCGTAACTCGGGGTGGCGCAAAGCTTCGTTCACATCGGCATTGATTGTGTCGACGATGTCTTTGGGGGTATTCGGCGGCGCCACGATGCCGTACCAGGCGACCGCTTCGAAACCCGGCAGCGTCTCCGCGATGGTCGGCACGTCCGGCAGGGCCGGAAGACGATTGGGCGACGCAACCGCAAGCAATTTCAGCTGACCGGCTTCGACCAGGGCTAACGAGACGCCGAGATTGTCGAACATCAGATCGACGTCGCCCGCGAGCAAGCCCTGCAGGGCCGGCGCCGACCCGCGATAGGGAATGTGGCGCAGCTTCACCTTGGCCATCAGTTGAAACAGCTCGGACGTAAGATGCGAGGTCGTCCCGTTGCCTTGCGTGGCGGCCGTGACCTTGTCCGGGTTTTTTTGCAGGTATTCGACCAGCTCGCGCAGGTTCGATGCCTTGACGTTGTTCGGATTGACAATCAGCGCGTTCGGCACCTGGGCCATCACGATGATCGGCTCGAATTTCGACGGATCGAACCCCAGCTTCGGATAGAGACTTTGGTTGATCACAAGCGGCGGCGGCGGCGCCGAGAGCAATGTGTAGCCGTCGGGCGCCGAGCGATAGGCCACCTCGGCGCCGATGTTCCCGGCAGCACCGGTGCGGTTCTCGATGACGACCGGCTGGCCCCATTTCCGCGACAGCCAGTCCGCCACCAGCCTCGGCACCGCGTCAGCCGTTCCTCCGGCCGGGAACGGCACGATGATTTTTACGGTGCGGTCAGGATAGCCATCGGCTCGTGCCGGGGTCTCGAAGCCGCTCGATACGGCGAGGCAAAGCGCCAGCCCGATTGCCGTTCGGCCGGCGAAAACCCGGCCCCGCCTGAACGCATCGCGCATGCCAGTTCCCTTCCCACCGTCTGCCGCGCTTGATCGGCGCCTTTGTGATGGTAACCCTGCTTCAGTCCATGTGAAGATACAACATGGCATCCGGTCGCGTTCAGCCGTTCATTTCAAGGGGTTCATGACGATGGAAAAACGGCCGAACGTGGTGGTCGTCGGCGGCGGGATCGGCGGCTTGTTCGCTGCCAATGCACTGATCGCTCACGGCCTCCCGGTGTCGGTCTATGAGCAGGCCCCCAGCCTCGGCGAGGTCGGCGCCGGCGTGTTCCTGACACCAAACAGCGTGCGCCAGTTGCAAAGGGTGGGCCTCGGACCGTCGGTGGAAAGCCGCGGCGCCAGGGTTGGGGCCGAGTCGCGATACTTCCGCCACGACGGCACGCCGATCGCCCCGGTCCAGGTAACCGACTCCTCGGGCTGGAATGCGACGTTCGGGATGCACCGCGCCGATCTCGTCGAAATGCTGGCCGCCGCCCTGCCGCCCGAGGTGGTGCATACCGGACACCGGTGCAGCGGTTTTGAGCAGACCGGCAACGTGGCCCGGGTGTCGTTCGCCAATGGCGCCATCGTCGAAGGCGACGTTGTCATCGCCGCCGACGGCATCCACTCCGAGCTACGGCAGCACGTGACGCCCCCCTCGCGTCCAGTCTTCCACGGGTCGGTCGCCTACCGCGGTGTGATCGCGCATCAGCGCATTCCGCACTGGCCAACCGACCGCTGGCTGATGTGGCTCGGCAAAGGCAAGCACTTCCTGACCTTTCCATTGCGCGGTGGCGAACTCATCAATTACGTCGGCTTCGTGCCGGCGGACGAAGAAATGAAGGAATCCTGGTCGGCGCCGGGCGATCCCGACGTGCTTCGCCGCGAGTTCGCGGGCTGGGACCCGCGCATCGGATCGCTGCTGAGCCAGGTTGATGCGACGTTTCGATGGGCGCTGTATGACCGTGAATCTCTCCCGAGCTGGACCCGGGAAAGGCTGACGCTGCTCGGCGATGCGGCGCACCCGATGCTGCCTCACCTCGGCCAGGGCGCCAACCAGTCGATCGAGGATGGCATGGCGCTGGCGACGATTCTGGCGCAGGCGAACCGCAAGACCGCTCCCGCAGCGCTGCTCGCTTACGAGCGCCTGCGCCGCGAGCGCGTTGCGCAGGTCCAGCGCGGCGCCCGCGAGAACGGCCTGCGCTACAACTCCGCCAATTCCGATCTGGGCGTCCGCGACGCCGAGATCACCGCCCACGCCGCGTTTCGACGGCGGCTCTATGACCACGACGTGGTGCCGGAGGCAAAGGCGGCGGCAGCGCTGATTTGAAGTGCCTCGGGCCGCGCCATCTCGAAGAAGGAGCACGTCGTGAACTTGCCGAAGCATCTGTTGCCGACGACGGTGGTCGGAAGCTATCCGCAGCCTGAATGGCTGGTCGACCGCGCGATGCTGTCCAAATCAGTGCCGCGCACCCGCATGCATGCGATGTGGCGGATTCCGGCCGAACATCTGGAGCAGGCGCAGGACGACGCCACCGTGGTTGCGATCCGGGACATGGAACGCGCCGGCATCGATATCGTGACCGACGGTGAAATCCGCCGCGAGAGCTATTCCAACCGTTTTGCTACCGCGCTGGATGGCATCGACGCCGACAATCCTGCGATCATCACAGCCAAAAGCGGGCAGCGGACGCCGGTGCCGCGCGTGGTGGGAAAGATCAGGCGCGGCCGGCCGGTCGAACTGCGCGACATGAAATTCCTTCGCCGTAGCACCGATCGCGCCGCCAAAATCACCTTGCCGGGTCCGTTCACGATGAGCCAGCAAGCCAGCAATGAGTTCTACAAGGACGACGAAGAGCTGGCGATGGCGTTCGCCGAAGCCGTCAATGCCGAGGCGCTGGACCTGCAGAAGGCCGGCGCCGACGTGATCCAGCTCGACGAACCCTGGGTGCGCAACAATCCGGAACTGGCAAAACGCTATGCGGTGAAGGCCATCAACCGTGCGCTGCAGGGCATCACCGTGCCGACCGTGGTGCATCTGTGCTTCGGCTATGCGGCGGTGGTGCCGGGTTCGACCAAGCCCGCCGGCTATTCCTTTCTCGCCGAGCTCGACGACACCGTTGCGGAGCAGATTTCGATCGAGGCGGCGCAACCCAAGCTCGATCTCGGCGTGCTGAAGGATCTTTCTTCGAAGAATATCATGCTAGGGGTGCTCGACCTCGGTGATCCCGACATCGAAGCAGCCTCCGTCGTCGCCGATCGAATCCGGAACGGCCTCAAGCACGTTGCAGCGGACAGATTGGTGGTCGCGCCGGATTGCGGCATGAAATACATGCCCCGCGAGATCGCATTCGGGAAACTGAAGGCGATGTGCGATGCCGCGGCCACTGTGCGCAACGAGATCAGCTGACCCCGTATAATTCGTCCGTCAGTGCCTACCGGATCGGGCTTGCGCCGCCGGCGCAGATGAAGCAAGACGGCGAGATAACGACAGGAGCCGGGGTGAAAATGTTCGACTTCGACCGCGTGATCGACCGCCGCGGCACGCATGCCGCCAAGTGGGACAACATGGCGAAGCTGTCGGGCATCGACGCGCCGGACGCGATCCCGATGTGGGTCGCGGACATGGATTTCGCAGCGCCACCCGGCGTGACGGAGGCGCTCATGGCCATGAGCCAGCGCGGCGTTTATGGCTACTACGCCGACACCGCGAGCTGGGCCGCAGCACTCGCCGAATGGATGCAGCGCCGGCACAGCCTCGAGGTGGACCCCACCTGGGTGAGCCCGACGCCCGGCGTTGTCGCGGGCCTCGGCCTCATCCTGCAGGCGGCGAGCGCACCGGGCGACGAGGTGGTGGTGTTCCCGCCGGTCTACCACGCCTTTCGCCGGATCATTCTTGCCAACGAGCGGCGCATTCTCGATGCGCAGCTGGTCGAGAGCAACGGCCGCTACGCCATGGACCTCGACGCGCTGCGCGCCAGGCTGACGCCCAGAACCAAAATCGTGTTCTTCTGCAGCCCGCACAATCCCGGCGGCACGGTCTGGTCGCCCGAGGAGATCCGCGCGCTGGCCCGCTTCTGCGCCGAACACGATCTCTTGCTGGTGTCGGACGAGATCCATTGCGACCTGGTGTTCGCCGGCGCCAGGCATACGCCAACGCTAACCGCCGCACCCGAGATCGCCGACCGCCTGGTCACCACCTTTGCGGCGACCAAGACCTTCAACCTGGCTGGCGCGCATGTCGGCGCCTGCGTCACCTCCAACGCGGCGCTGAAGCGCGCCATCGACGCGCGCGTGATGGCGAGCGGGCTCGGCTCCTACAACAGCTTCGGGATGATCGCGACCGAGGCGGCCTGGCGCACCGGCGAAGCGTGGCTGGATGCGCTGCTGGCGTATCTGACGGTAAACCGCGAGCTGTTCGACCGGCGCATCGAAGCCGCGGCGCCCGGCGCGCGCTCGATGCGGCTGAACTCTACCTATCTGGCCTGGGTGGATTTTTCCGGCACCGGCCTGCCGCCCGCCGAGATCGCGGCCCGCGTGAAGAGCCGGGCGCGCATCTTTGCGAGCCCCGGCCCACAATTCGGACCGGGCGGCGACTGCTGGCTGCGCTTCAACTTTGCCACGCCGCGGCCGATACTGGAGGAGGCGCTGGGCCGGCTGGACGAGGCGTTCAGCGATTTGCGGACTGGCAGGTGAGAGCAGGACGATGACGAGACCCGGGCTCGGCAAATGCGCTGACCGATTCAATGTGCAAGACATGGGCGAGCGGAGCCAGCGGGCCATACTGACGCTAAGGAATGCAAAATGACGTCGGGGAGACCATGATGACAAGGCGATGGATGGCGGCGGTTCTCCTGATGGTGGCCGGAACGAATGCCGCGCGGGCCGAAGATTATCCGGCGAGAGCCGTCACGATGATCGTTCCTTTCGCCGCCGGCGGACCGGCCGACATCACCGGCCGGATTGTCGCCGACATTTTCACCCGTCATCTCGGCCAGAAATTCGTGGTGGAAAATGCCGTCGGCGCCGGCGGCACCATTGGAACGCTTCGCGCTGCGCGTGCCGCGCCCGACGGCTATACGATCCTGTCCGGTCACATGGGCACGAATGCACTGGCGCCGGCGTTCTACCCCAACCTGGGCTACGATCCGCAAAAGGATTTCGAGCCGATCGGACTGAGCGCCGAATATCCCGAAATGCTCGTGGTCCGCAAAGACTTCCCCGCCAATAACCTCAAGGAATTTGTCGCCTACGCCAAAGCCAACGAGGGCAAGCTCAATGTCGGACACGCCGGGCTCGGTTCGGTATCCTATATTGGTTGCCTGCTTCTGAACGCGGCGATTGGCATCAAGCCGACCATGGTGCCGTTTACCGGCACGGCCCCGGTGATGAATGCGATGCTCGCGGGCGAAATCGACTATGAATGCGATCCGGTACTCGGAACATTGGCCCACGTCCGCGCGGGCAATCTGAAGGCGCTTGCAATCGCCGCGAAAAAACGCAGCCCAATGCTGCCGGATGTGCCAACTTCCCACGAGCAGGGGCTGCCGGAATTCGACTGCGCTCCCTTTTACGGTGTGTTCGCCCCTGTCGGCACGCCGAAGCCGATCGTCGAAAAGCTCATCGAAGCCCTGAACAAAGGCCTCAGCGAAGAGTCGGTGCAAAAACGTCTCGCTGATCTCGGCGCCGAACTCGTGGAGCCGGATCGCCGCGGACCTAAAGCCCTGGCTGACCTGGTGAGAAGCGAAGCCGCGCGGTTGATGCCGATTCTGAAAGCTGCGGCGGACAAGTAGGCATATCCGCCGCGATTGCTAGTGACGCGGATAGTAGTCGCCCCGAACGGGCACGGTGCCCGAGGGAGCTACATCGAGGCGCACGGCGATGCCTTCCAGTTGCGGGCTCGGGGCCGGGTAAAGTTTCATGACGAGCGGATCGTGCCCCGGGACGATATGGCTCTCGTCCGGCGCTAAGGCGAGCAGCTTGTCAAAACCTTCCAACATCTCTCCGATATGAAGGGCGGTCGTAAACGGACGTTCGCTCGCCATATTCTCGTAGAAATGGCTGACGTCTGAGGCGAGCACGACGAAGCCGCGGCGGGTTCTGACGCGCACGAACTGAAGCCCCGCCGAATGGCCGGTTGCCGCGTGGATGGTAAGGCCGGGAGCCAGTTCCGCATCGCCATGATAGAACATGACGCGCCGCGCATAGTTCAACCGCACGATCCCGCAGATATCCTCAACCTCGAAGGAATGCGCCAACCTCTGATACCGCATGTAACGCCCGGTGGCATAAGCCAGTTCGCGCTCCTGAAGATGAAATCGCGCAGCCGGGAAGCGGTCGAAATTACCCACATGGTCGTAATGCAGATGGGTGAGGATGACATCCTCGACCGCGTTGGCGTCGATGCCGAGCGCGCCGAGCGTGTCCACCGGGCAGCGCAGGAAGGTGCGTTTGCGTTTCTTCGCTGTCTCCGCGTTGAAGCCGGTGTCGATGACAAAGGTGCGGCCTCCACCCCTCGCCACCCACACGAAATAGTCCATCGGCATCGGGCCGTCGTGCGGATCGCCGCCGATGAAATGCTCGCTTCGCCGCGCATCGCGGGTGGCGTAGCGGATGGCAAAGAGCTCGTACTCCTGTTCAGCCATGGTATCTCCTGTCCTGTTCAACCCTCCGCTTGTGTCGGCTTGGTCGAAGTGTCCTTGCTGCTATACCGCAGACCGGCTGCGCAATAGCGGCTCATCGACGAGGAAATCCCCATCTTCGATTTGATACGGCGCCTCGCGAACATGCGTTTATCCCGTAATAGCCGGGCTCGGGTAGCGCCAACATGAATTGCGGCTTCGCGCCGCCCGCAGGCCGTTTACGGAACCCGATATCCCGGCTACCAAGAGCCGGCCGGATAAAGGAATTCGCGCCGAAACTGTGCTGAATTGGCCGGGAAAGTGGTCGGAGTGGCGGGATTGAACCTGCGACCCCTGCGTCCCGAACGCAGTGACGTCTTCTAAGCTATTGATTTTTCTTGTCGTGCTAGGTGTTTCCGCCACGTTTTGTTCACGGTCGTTTCACCTAATTCGTTGCGCCATGTGACTTGATTACATTCCATGTGGAGTCGTGGACCAATGTCTAAACGTATTGCTGTGCTGCCTGGTGACGGTATAGGCCCTGAGATAACCAAAGAAGCGGCACGAGTTCTGCGGTGTTCGGTGGTTGATTTTGATCGGCATTTTGAATTGGTGGATGGATTGATAGGAGGGTCCGCATGGGACGTCTATGGCGAGCATCTTCCGAGCATGACGCTGCAGATATGCCGATCTGCTGATGCCATTCTCTTTGGGGCGATAGGTGGGCCTATTGCGGAAGCGCAGTCACCGAAGTGGAAGAATTGCGAAGTCAATGCGCTTTTAGGAATTCGGAAAGCATTCAAGTTCAATGCTAATATTCGGCCAGTTCAAGTGAATGCAGGATTGACTTCTATATCGCCGCTCCGCGAAATAGTATTAAGTGGCGGCGTCGATCTCGTCATATTTCGAGAGCTGAGTAGTGATATTTATTTTGGTGAACATCGCAGATTCGAGATCGCCGGTGTTCGCCACGCAACGGATATAGCTGAATATAATGAGACGACAGTGCGGAGCATAGCGATCAAGGCATTCGAAGCTGCTCGGACACGGAAGAAGAAGTTGGTGTCCGTCGACAAGGCAAACGTTTTAGATACTTCCAGACTCTGGCGCGAAGTCGTAAAGGAAGTCGCAATTGCATATTCTGACGTCCATTATGAAGATATGCTCGTTGATAATTGCGCAATGCAGTTGGTGGCGCGCCCAACGCAATTCGACGTCATACTCACATCCAACCTGTTCGGCGACATTTTGAGCGACATTGCAGGTGCAATACCTGGGTCCCTTGGCATGCTCGCTTCTGCTAGCCTCAATGACAACGGCTTCGGCCTCTATGAACCACCGTCTGGTTCAGCGCCCGACATCGCCGGCAAGGGTATTGCAAACCCCATCGGTCAGATCCTCAGCGCTGCGCTGCTCTTACGGTACTCATTCAAGATGGAGCGCGAGGCTGCGAACATAGAAAGAGCGGTTCGAATCGCACTCACTCAAGGCGCTCGGACACGCGATATCGCCAGCCCCGGTGATGCAGCCTTAAGTACTTCAGGCATGGCCGATGCAGTGATCGCGAATCTGGATGCGCACCGAATATGATCGAACGCTAGTTTGGACGTTCTGGCCCACACCGGGTAAACCGGTGTCACCACGCTCCCATGTACAGATTGCCGATCATTATTCGGAGCGGATTGTCCTGCATCGAGAGCAAACGTACCGCCATGATTACAGAAATCGACACAAGTAGGGGGCGAACCAGGCGAGAGCCAAATCGTACGGCGAGCGCGGACCCGATCTGGGCGCCTAGAATGGCTCCAACAGCCATGACCAGTCCAACTTCCAGGACTACATTGCCCTTTAGCGCGAAGAGGCAGAGGCTACCTAAGTTACTGGCGGCGTTTGCTAGCTTCGTGTGTGCAGTGGCCTTGAGAATGTTGCATCCCAACAGTCCCATAAAGGCTGCCATGTAAAAGGAGCCGGCGCCTGGGCCAAATACGCCGTCATAGAATCCAATCACCGGTACAACGAGAACAGCAAACAGGAACGGCGAAAGACGAGCGTGAATTCCCGGGTTGCCCCTTCGACCTGAATTCGCGAAATATAGAGCGACTGTGATAAGCAAGAGAGGCACAAGTGCATTCAACACTGAAGCAGGAAGTACGCTGACTGATAACGCTCCTGCAATAGAGCCAGCGACGGCAGCTGCCATTACAGGAGACGCGAGTCTCCAGTCTACAAGTCCTCTCCGAGAAAATGCCGCGGCCGAAGAGACGGTGCCTGCTGCAGCCTGTAGCTTATTCGTCGCGATCGCCGATACCGGATCCATACCCGCCAGGAGCAGCGCCGGCACCGTAACGAGGCCTCCCCCACCGGCTATGGCATCAAAGCAAGCTGCGAAAACCGCCACACCGAACAGACTCGCGAACTCGAAGAGCGTCATCCCTGCTGGATCCCCATGCTGCGGCAAAGCCGCACCTCGTTGGCGCATCACCCACCATAGCGGCCCCGGAAAGGGCAAGTCGGCCACTGGAGCGATATGCACTATGCGCGACTGGCAAGCCGATGGCCGCCGCCGCGCTCAAATTTCTCTCCACTAAAGCGGGATGCCTTTAGGTCGACTCGGTTTGGGATTCCCAAATCAGGGCTGTTCTGATTCAACATACTGGCTGGGATGGAGGCCAGTATGGATGGGCAAACCATATTCAATGGATCTTCGCGAGCGCGTGGTTGGCGCGGTTGGGGTTGGAGGCCTGTCCTGCCATCAGGCGGCGGCACAATTCGGCGTGGGCGTCAGCACGGCGATTGTCTGGGTGCGGCGCTTGCGCGAGACCGGCAGCGTTGCGCCGGGGCAGATGGGCGGGCACAAGCCGAAGGCAATTTCGGGCGAGCACCGTGCCTGGTTGTTGGAGCGTGCCAAGGCAAGGGACTTCACCTTGCGCGGGCTCGTCGCCGAACTCGCCGAGCGCGGCCTCAAGGTCGATTATCGGGCGGTCTGGAACTTCGTCCACGCCGAGAAGCTGAGCTTCAAAAAAAACCGTGGTGGCCAGCGAACGCGATCGCCCCGACGTCGCGCATCGGCGGGCGCAGTGGCACAAGTATCAAAACCGCATCGAGCCTGAGCGTCTGGTCTTCATCGACGAGACATGGACGCGGACTAACATGACGCCGTTGCGCGGATGGGCACCGCGTGGCCTGCGGCTCCAGACCAAGGCCCCGCACGGGCACTGGAAGACCACGACCTTCCTGGCCGCGCTACGCCATGACCGGATCGACGCTCCATGGCTATTCGATGGTCCGATCGACGGGGAAAGCTTCAGAACCTATGTCGAAAAAGTCCTCGTCCCCACGCTTCATCCCGGCGACATCGTAATCATGGACAATCTCGGCAGCCACAAGGCCAAAGCCGTGCGCCAGCTTATCCGCGCGGCCGGTGCCAAGCTCTTCTTCCTGCCGAAATACTCGCCCGACTTGAACCCGATCGAGCAGGCCTTCGCCAAGATCAAGCACTTCTTGCGCAAAGCCGCCGCGCGCTCGGTCGAAACTATCTGCACCGCGATCGGCGAAATCCTCGGAGCTTTTACACCCGACGAATGTGCCAACTATTTTCAAAATTCAGGCTATGCGTAAACCTAAATGCATCATGCTCTAATGCAACACGCCCAGACTAATGGTGTGCGGCAGCCCCCGCCTCCAATCTTGTCCATATTCGTAGGAGCAGCCGCGCAGGCATCGCACTACCCGACGTCCCGAGCTTGAACGGCTCCCTGCTGTGCAAATGGGTGTTGTTGTTGATAATCAGCATCTCTCCGCGCAAAAGCTTATGCGAGGTGACGTTTTCGGGTGCCGAAATTGCTTCGTCGAATATGTCCAGAGCCCGCCTTTCCTTATCGGTAAGGGGAACCCCAGCCTTGTCATGCCCAAGCACGATCAGCGCCCGGAAATATTGAATACGCGGTGTAGCGCTGCTGAGATCGAGAATGCTTCTCTTGATCACTCCGCCGGCGGCTACCTGCTCATCCGTGTCAAAGTAAAATTTATGATTGAGGAGAAAGGGGATGTACTCCGGTTGCTGGCGTTTCAGATAATCAACGACCTTTTTTCCATCGATCAGGAGACTGTCGCCTCCCTCGTCAGCAGGTGTCACGCAGATCAGCGTAGCGTAATCCGGCACCGGCACATGTATGAACGTCCCGTCGGTGTGAATGTGGCCGCCAATATTGGAATTAGAGTAAAATGAATGAACAGGAGCATTTTCAGCTGGTTCAACGAAATGCACAACATTCCCAGCTTTAGATTGCGGCAAGAACGGACCGAGCTGCCGCAATGCGCTCATTAAGTATCGGACCATACTCGCATCGGTCTCCATACTCTCGTCCGGCGTTATCAAGATAGCATACCCATCGCGATCTAGGCGTCGCCGCGTATCGCTCAGCGCCGTACGATCAAGCGGCCTAGATTGCAACTGCGCAACTTCATCCGCGATCCCGGTGAATTGCGATCTGTAGTCGATCGTATCTTGATTTTTTTCAGCTAACATCTTCTTACCTTCCTTATTACCAATATATAACTATCTGTAAGCCTGTCTATTCGCTCCTTCTTTGCTACACTCTAGGTCCGGAGGCTGGGTTCTTCTGAATTACGCCCCTTCCACGCGTAAGCCGCCATTTCGCCGAGCGTCTTCGAATTCCCGCGCGAATGCTTCGCAAAGATGTGTAGGTCTGAGCCGGCAGAGTCCGAAATTACGTCCAAAGACATCAATCCAGCCTTTGTCGCGCATTCGGCCATGTACTTCTTCGAGAAGGAGAATGAATTTTTTAGATGAAACCGATCACCGCAGCGTAATGCAATTTGCACTCCGCCGAGTATGAAACACGCGTCTCGCCTTATTACAGCCGTGTGCGCGACCTGAATGAAGTCATTATTGCCAAATACCAAGGCCTCATACCGGAATTCTCCTGGGTCAAAACGACCATCAATTGGGAGCTCCGCCTGCATTCTATAGAAGATGTTTAATTGGAATTCCGGATGAGCCTCATAGTACCGCTTTGCTCGCTCCGCGCTTAAATCACTCCCGATAGAAATGCCCATCCAGCAGGTATTTGCTCCGTTCGCAATTCTTTCCAGTAAATCGACAATCACAGATTCGGGCGGGCTGGAGCTGATTGGAGAAACTATATTTCCGAAGGTGCGACCAAACATGACGATGAATGCTGGCTCATTCGTCAGGATATGACGCTTACCTGAAAAAATATCCGCTTCAACGGTCTCTATTTTGATGCCGAGTGAGATCTCGGAGCTTTTTATCTTCGCGAGGAAATCCCTGCAGCTGTCTACGAGAACGCACCGGGCTTTCGTTCCCTTGAGGATTCTGACAAGAGGTAGCGTTTTTTCAGAAAATGCCAGAAGAGTGCCAGGCCCATAGTCGAGCACAGAGACCCCATCCTTCAGAACATCCTCGTTATGAGCGGAACTTACTATGTACTTGCGTGCATTGTGACTTAGAGATTTCGCAAGCGCGAGTTCCGCGTTGGCCATATTCACCATGCCATGGCTCGACAACGCCTGGATTCTGGCGGACTCGGCCTCCGCCCACAGACGAGCACCAGACATTGATCTGCCGAACTTATCAATGCCCCTGTGATCGCTGTACTGATAGGCCCCCATATGAGCGACCGACTTTCCAGTGAAAAGGCTGATACTGTCTTTTAAAAACGTCATGCTTCACGGCTTTCAATCAAAATAATTGATCGAAATTCAAACAAAGCTTCTGCACCTCGCGACGGGTGGGCTTTTCCCGAGCGATCAACCCTAAGGCTTCGCAATGACAGGAACGCTCCCAAGGCTTCGCCTTGCGTATTGCTGGAATTTCTGGGCGAGGACAGCGCGTTTCCAATAATCGCGATTGCACCAAGCTCTGCTACCGGGCGCGGCTCCGCAGTCACGCCGTCAGACAGCGGTGAGGCACTGTTCTTTTTCATTTTAGTCGACATAGCCTCTCCGACGCTTGTGTCGCATCAAACTCCACAGAGGCATGGTCGGGAAGAGCCAAGGATCATGGCGCGGTGGGGACATTGTTCCTGGCGAAATGCGGACGTCATCAAAAACCGCCACGCTCGTTCACTGCCCTCCAGCTCTGTTACCAGCGTGAACGGGCAAGTGCGGCAGGCGTCCGAGACAGCCATTTGTCCTTCACATGAGGGACAATCATCATAAGAGTACGATAATCTTTTCTATTTACGCGCGCAGGTTGATAACCTTTTCCATTTACCGAGCAGATTCCAGCTGGATCGGCAGTCTTTCCGCCGCAATTAAGAGTATACTTGCGACGCGTTCGCCACCTCAGATCAAGCGCTCGACGGTTGGACCCGATGGACGACGGAAACAACGAAGCGCAGTTACCGGGCGCGCAGGCGCTCCCGCGACAGAATACGCTGGCCGTTGTCGATCCGAACCAGGTCGTCCGCCTGGGCATCAAGGCGCTGTTCGCGGTCCGGGCGGATTTCCGGCTGATCGCCGAACATGGAGACTTCAGATCCGGCCTTACGTGTATCGAGGAGTGGCGGCCCGAAATCGTAATAACCGACGTGGTCGGATGGTCGCTCGAAGGCTTTGAATGGATTCGCCGTCTGCTCGAAGCCGCGCCGCGCACGCGCATCGTTGTTTACAGCGCCTCGGCCGAGGAGCGGCACGTCATCGCCGCGCTGGCGGGCGGGGCCAGCGCCTACATCCTAAAGCAAGGCGACGGACAGATGCTTCTCCGCGCCGTCGACGCTGCCCTTCAAGGTCACATGATCCTGGACAACGGCGTGACCCCGACGTTGCTCCGACGTATCCGCTCGGAAACGGCACCTTTCGATCGGAGCGCGCTCGTCGATCTCACCCATCAGGAAGCGCGGCTTGTCGCGCTGCTTGCCGAAGGCCATCCGAATCGCGAGATTGCTTCCCGCCTGAACCTGTCGCCGAAGACGGTACGCAATTATGTCAGCCATATCTTGACCAAATTGAATTTGCAAACGCGCACGCAGGCCGCCGCCTACGCGATCCGCCATGGCATCGAGCAGCGGGGGCCCGAGCCCGACAAACGCACGGGACATCACAAGCCAGACGCCGCAGCGGTCGCCTGCAAGCGCCCCGATGCAATACCCGATTTGGCCAAACGCGTCCGCCGAGGGTGACCGCGCTACCATCGCAGGGGCAATCATCTCGCTACATCGGCAGCCGGTCAGAGCGATCTGACGAATAATGTCGATAGTCGTGGCGTGTTTCTCGTTGTCTGCGGCGTCGCGGAGCATCCGGTGCCGGTGGCTTTCACCAGCAGATGGCCGGCGAACATGCCCGACACCGCGATGACGACGTGCGTCATTCGCTGCCGTTCATCGCAGCTACTTGCCTGAAGAGTTGGGGTCGATTCGCTGCGCAATTCTCTGCGCTGCAAGGCTATGAAATTACTAAGGTATTGATATAATGGTCGGAGTGGCAGGATTTGAACCTGCGACCCCTGCGTCCCGAACGCAGTGCTCTACCGGGCTGAGCCACACTCCGACAAGAACGCGGCTTATAGCCTTGGGTTTCGCACACCGCAAGACGATGAATTGAGGACGCAAATTCCCATGAATGTGGGCCTGACAACCGCCATTTTGCCCGCAAACGAAACCGCGGTGGCCGAGGCGGCGCGGTGCTTGCGGGATGGCGGGCTGGTCGCGTTCCCGACCGAGACGGTCTACGGGCTCGGCGCCGACGCCACCAATGCGGCGGCGATTGCGCGGCTGTATGAAGCCAAGGGCCGGCCCGCGTTCAATCCATTGATTGCCCATGTCTGTGACCTCGAAGCCGCGCAGCGGATCGCCCGCTTCGACGCGCAGGCCATCCTGCTTGCGAAAGCGTTCTGGCCGGGGCCGCTGACCCTGGTGCTGCAGAGAGCCGCGGGATGTCCGGTGGCCGATCTCGCTACCGCAGGCCTCGACACCATCGCGGTCCGGGTGCCCGCGCACCCGGTGGCGCGGCAGATCTTGCGCGCCTTCGGCGGCCCGGTGGTGGCGCCGTCGGCCAATCTTTCCGGGCATGTCTCGCCGACCACGGCCGCGCATGTACAAAACGATCTCGAAGGACGGATCGGCCTGATCGTCGATGGCGGCGCGGTCGAGGTCGGCGTCGAATCCACCATTGTCGGATGTTTCGACATTCCGATGCTGCTGCGGCCCGGCGGCGTGCCGCGCGGCGAGATCGAGCGCGTGCTGGGCCGGATGCTGGCGCAGCCGCCTGACGACCCCGATAGCAATTCAGATCAACCATTGGCGCCGGGCATGTTGGCGTCGCATTACGCGCCGCGCACGCCGGTGCGGTTGAATGCGGAAAGGCTGGAGGCCGGCGAGGCATTGCTGGCGTTCGGGCCCAACGCAATATACGGAACTGGCGCAGCCGCCGTGATGAATTTATCCGCGCGCGGCGATCTCAATGAGGCCGCCGCCAATCTTTTCGGCTATCTTCGCAGCCTCGATGCCCAGGGCGCGCGCGCCATCGCGGTGATGCCGGTGCCGCATCACGGACTGGGCGAGGCCATCAATGACCGGCTGCGCCGCGCCGCGGTGGGGCGAGAATAAACGTAAGAGACAAAGATGAATATCGTCAAGCCACCGCCGCTCTCGCCCGAACTGATCGCGCGCTTCAAGAGCATCGTCGGCGACAAATATGCGGTGACGGATGCGGCTGATATGGCGCCTTATGTCACCGAGGAGCGCAACCTGTTTCACGGGCACTCGCCCTTGATATTGCGGCCGGGCTCGACCGCCGAAGTCTCCGCAATCTGCAAACTCGCCACCGAGCATCGCATCGCGCTGGTGCCGCAGGGCGGCAACACCGGCCTGGTCGGCGGCCAGACCCCGCACAATGGCGAGGTCGTGATCTCGATGCGGCGGATGGACCAGATTCGCGAGGTCGACAGCGCCTCCAACACCATGACCTGCGAGGCCGGCGTGATCCTGCAGAACGCGCAGCAGCGCGCCGCCAACGCGGACCGGCTGTTCCCGCTCTCTCTCGGCGCGGAAGGCAGCTGCACCATCGGCGGCAATCTCTCCACCAATGCCGGCGGCACCGCGGCGCTGGCCTATGGCGTGGCGCGCGAGATGGCGCTCGGGCTCGAAGTGGTGTTGGCCGACGGCCGCATTCTGAACGGCCTGTCGAAGCTGAAAAAGGACAATACCGGTTACGACCTGCGCAACCTGTTCATCGGCGCAGAAGGCACGCTCGGCATCATCACCGCGGCAACGCTAAAGCTGTTTCCCAGACCGCACGCGGTGGAAACCGCGTTTGTCGGCCTGAAATCGCCGGCCGATGCGCTAAAGCTGCTGGCGATTGCGCAGAACGAGGCCGCCGGCAGCCTCACCAGTTTTGAGCTGCTCGCCGATATCGCCGTCGATTTCAGCGTGCGTCACAGTATCGACGTGCGCAATCCGCTGTCATCGACCCATCCCTGGTATGTGCTGATGGAGCTATCGTCGTCGCGGGGCGACGCGCGGGAGGCGCTGGAGGCGATTCTCGCGCGCGGCATGGACGACGGCATCGTCGACGACGCGGCGATCGCGGCCAGCCTCAGCCAGCGCGGAGGGTTCTGGAAGCTGCGCGACGAGATGAGTGCGGCGCAGAAGCCAGAAGGCGGCTCGATCAAGCACGACGTCTCGGTGCCGGTCGCCGCGGTGCCCGATTTCATCGCGGAAGCCGATGCGGCGGTAATAAAACTGATCCCGGGCGCGCGGCCGGTGCCGTTCGGCCATCTCGGCGACGGCAATATCCACTACAATGTCAGCCAGCCGATCGGCGCCAACACCGCGGATTTTCTCGGCCGTTGGCACGAGGTCAACGCCGTCGTGTTCGCCATCGTGCTGCGGATGGGAGGCTCGATTTCCGCCGAGCACGGCATCGGCGTGCTCAAACGCGACGAATTGCCCGACGTAAAGGACAAGGTGGCGATCGAGCTGATGCGCGGCATCAAGGCGATGCTGGACCCGCTCGGCATCATGAACCCCGGCAAGGTGCTGTGAACCCACCGTCGACAACATCACTGCCGATCGTACCAATCGACGATGCGGATGTCGCCGCCATCATCGCGCTGTGGCAGCGCTGCGGACTGACGCGGCCCTGGAACGATCCCGCCGCCGATATCGCGCTGGCCCGCAAGGTGCCGAATGCCGATGTGCTGGCCGGGCGCGACGCCGGCAGAATCGTGGCATCGGCGCTGGTCGGCCACGATGGCCATCGCGGCTGGGTGTATTACGTGGCGGTCGATCCGGACTGCCGCCACAAGGGTTACGGCGGCGCGATCATGGCCGCGGCGGAAGATTGGCTGCGCCAGCGCGGTATCGAAAAACTGCAGCTGATGGTGCGGCCCGACAACAAGCAGGTACAGGCGTTTTACAACACGCTGGGGTATGACCAGCAGGAGCGTGTCGTCTACGCCAAATGGCTCGATGGACGGGAACCGACGCCTTAGCCGCTAGTCAAATCTGTAGGATGGGTAGAGCGTAGCGAAACCCATCACCAACATCAGGCGACTTGATGGGTTTCGCTTCGCTCTACCCATCCTACAATTCAGCGCTCTAGAACAGCGACCCCTGCCCGTCGTCGTCCGATGCCGCAGCCACCGGTTTGCGTTGTACGGTTTTCTTCACCGACTGCGCCTCCTCAGCGGCCGCCTGTTCCGCCGAGATCGGCAGAATCAGTTGCGCATCGTCGTTGGCGACGCGGTTGACCCGGGTTGAAATCTGGTGCCAGAGAAATTCACCTTCGCCGGGCGCGGTCAGCAGTGGCAGCGCGGCCTCGACATCGTCATTCGCACAATTCAGCCAGCGGTCGAAATCACCCTGCGCAATCGTCACCGGCATGCGCGGATGCAGCACCGCGAGATCGGTGTTGGCCGCCGTTGTGACAATCGCCACGGTGTCGAGTTCCTCGCCGTTGGGGCCGATCCAGGTTTCCGCCAGCCCTGCGAAGCCGAACGGCTGGCCGTCGCGTGCATGGATGAAATACGGCCGCTTGCGCGCCTCCGATGGCGGCCATTCGTAGTAGCCGTCCGCCGGGATCAGGCAGCGCCGCCGCCGGATCGCATTCTTGAACGCCGGCTTGTCCAGTACCGTCTCGGCGCGGGCATTGATCAGCAGCGCAAAACCGCGGGATTCTTCACCCATGCCGGTATCAAACCCCAGCGCATCAGGCGGAAATGCCTTGCGCCATGCTCGATGATCACCACCGGCACCGGCTGGGTCGGCGCAACATTATGCCGTGGGGGAAAATTCGGCTGCTCGAAATAGCCGAACAGCCGGCGCATGGTCTCCGGCGCAGATGTGATCACGAACCGTCCGCACATTCTCGTATCCAGATAGGCATCCGTTCAGCACCTTTTAACCCCAACCATTAACACTGCGGCAGATGACATCGACGGTTCCCAAGACAGCGCAGACCCATCGCGAGCCACCGCGCAAGGATGCCGGGAAAGCCGCGCGGGCCGCCGAATTGCGGGCCGCCAACATCAACCCCCGCACCGGGCTCGCCACCGATTACCTGAATCATTTCAACGAAGCCATCATGCTGCTGGAGATGATCCCGGACATGCCCGATTGCGCCGAGGACTTTCTTGGCTGGCAGCCAATGTCCTATCGCGAGCATTTCGCCGCCTCCAATTTCCGGGCGCGGGAGCTTGCAATCGCAGCCTATGATTCGGCGGATCCCGCGATCCGCGGCGAGTTCGACGGCATAACCGGTGCCATGACCTCGATTCTGATCGCGGTGGGGGCGGCGATGCGCGAAGCCCGGCAGGGCAGGACCCGCGCCACGCTGGCGGAACAGGCCACCGGCTGGGTCAAGCCGCTGGTGACGCTGGCCGGCGGCATCATCAACGGCAAGGGCCGTGAGGCTGACGTCGACTACATCATGACGCACTGATGCCGGTGAACCCGCCAGAGCCGCTGTCCCGGCCGCAGATCGCCGTCAGCGCCGCCATTTTCCGCGATAGCAAAATTCTGCTGGTGCGCCGGGCGCGGTCTCCGGCCAAAGGGTTTTATTCGCTGCCGGGAGGCAGGGTGGAATTCGGTGAAACGCTGCACGCCGCCCTGCACCGGGAAGTGGACGAGGAAACCTCGCTCAAGATCGAGATCGTGGATCTGGCAGGATGGCGCGAGGTGGTCCCCGGTCCGGCCGGGGGCGGGCATTACCTGATCATGTCATTTGCGGCGCGCTGGATCGCCAAAGAGCCGGTCCTGAATGACGAACTCGACGATTTCAAATGGCTGCCGCCCGACGCGCTGGGCGATCTGAAGCTGACCGGAGGCCTGACGGAAGTCATCCAGTCCGCCCGCCGCCTGATCGGCGCCTGACCGCCATTTACCTCGAAAGGCTGCTCCAACCCTGCGCGCCTTGCCTCCGTCGCATTGAAAAGGCATATCACGCCGGTGCTGGACCGCTTTATGCTGAAACATATTCTGACAGTCTTCATCGTGGTTGCGGCGTGCAATCCCGGCCCGGCGCGGGCCCAAGACGCGGCTGCGCCGTTTGACGGCGACCTGCAGCGTCTGGCCGAAATCCTCGGCACCCTGCATTATCTGCGCGGCATCTGCGGCACCAATGAAGGGCCGAAATGGCGCAATGAAATGCAGGCGCTGATCGATGCCGAAACCCCCTCCGGCGATCGCCGTGCGCGCATGATCGCCGGCTTCAACCGCGGCTATAATGGGTTCCAGCAGACCTACCGGACCTGCACCCCCGCAGCCTCCGTCGCGATCCGCCGCTATATCGAGGAAGGTTCGCGGATTTCCCGGGATCTGACGGCCCGCTACGCCAACTAGAACAATCTGAATCGGCCTTGTTAACCTTTCCTAAAGAACTGCCTAGCCCGGTTCGCCCCCCATGCTAAACCTCGCTGGTTCGACGCGCTCCGCAGTGGAGCGCGTACACAAATTTGTTGAGTTTCATGAGCCATCCAGCGTTCGCCCGCGACCCGTTGCCCGATCACGAACAGAAGCAGGCCGCGCTCGGCTATCTCAACGAAGCCTGGGCGGAAGCGCGCCACGACGGCGTCGACGGCGACTGCCTGGCGCAGGCCAGCCTTTTCGCGGCCTTCGCCGAACTGGTCGGCACCTACGGCGAAGACGCGGTGGCGAAATTCGTGGAAGGCCTGCCGGTCCGCGTCCGCAACGGCGAGTTTTCGATCACGCTGGCGAAGCAGTAGGACCTAAAGCGGGATGCCTTTAGGTCGACTCGGTTTGGGATTCCCAAATCAGGGCTGTTCTGATTCAACATACTGGCTGGGATGGAGGCCAGTATGGATGGGCAAACCATATTCAATGGATCTTCGCGAGCGCGTGGTTGGCGCGGTTGGGGTTGGAGGCCTGTCCTGCCATCAGGCGGCGGCACAATTCGGCGTGGGCGTCAGCACGGCGATTGTCTGGGTGCGGCGCTTGCGCGAGACCGGCAGCGTTGCGCCGGGGCAGATGGGCGGGCACAAGCCGAAGGCAATTTCGGGCGAGCACCGTGCCTGGTTGTTGGAGCGTGCCAAGGCAAGGGACTTCACCTTGCGCGGGCTCGTCGCCGAACTCGCCGAGCGCGGCCTCAAGGTCGATTATCGGGCGGTCTGGAACTTCGTCCACGCCGAGAAGCTGAGCTTCAAAAAAAACCGTGGTGGCCAGCGAACGCGATCGCCCCGACGTCGCGCATCGGCGGGCGCAGTGGCACAAGTATCAAAACCGCATCGAGCCTGAGCGTCTGGTCTTCATCGACGAGACATGGACGCGGACTAACATGACGCCGTTGCGCGGATGGGCACCGCGTGGCCTGCGGCTCCAGACCAAGGCCCCGCACGGGCACTGGAAGACCACGACCTTCCTGGCCGCGCTACGCCATGACCGGATCGACGCTCCATGGCTATTCGATGGTCCGATCGACGGGGAAAGCTTCAGAACCTATGTCGAAAAAGTCCTCGTCCCCACGCTTCATCCCGGCGACATCGTAATCATGGACAATCTCGGCAGCCACAAGGCCAAAGCCGTGCGCCAGCTTATCCGCGCGGCCGGTGCCAAGCTCTTCTTCCTGCCGAAATACTCGCCCGACTTGAACCCGATCGAGCAGGCCTTCGCCAAGATCAAGCACTTCTTGCGCAAAGCCGCCGCGCGCTCGGTCGAAACTATCTGCACCGCGATCGGCGAAATCCTCGGAGCTTTTACACCCGACGAATGTGCCAACTATTTTCAAAATTCAGGCTATGCGTAAACCTAAATGCATCATGCTCTAGTGTGATCGCGCGGCTGCGCCAGTCACTCAGCGGTCATCCCCGCGAAAACGGGACCCAGTAATCACCGGGACCCGTGATTTGAACTAACGCCGCGGCGTACCAGGGCGTGTACTCATAAATCGACGTCCGTGAGCGAGCTCGACGCATGTCCGCTATCCGGCGTATTGCAGAGCCAAACCGGACATCGCCTCAGGTCCGCAAAGTGCCAGGACATATCGCAGTCTCACAATGGCGTCGGCAGTGCCCGCATCCATGGATGGCACTCACGTTGCCGCACACTACGGGCGTATCGTCTAAACAACGGGCGATGGCAGCTTGTGGAGCTCGCCAGCGCCGTCGATACCATGAACTGCGATGGCCGTGCAGAAGTCGATGACGGATCGCAACGACGCCAATGCGACAACGTCAACGGCAATCCCCGCATGAGCCCGGCCGCCTGGGTTATTTCCACTTCGCCAAATAGAAGCGCGGCAGCTCGTCCGGATACGGGCTGAAGTCGAGCTGCCTGGAATACCCGTAGGTCGTCACATAGGTATGCAGCGGCTCGAAGTAGGCCTGCTGGGTGATCCGCTGGATCGCGGCCGAATAGGCCTTGTTGCGCATCTCGGGGTCGTTGGAGGAGCCAGCTTCGGCCAGCCATTTCTGCACGTCCGGATCGCGCGCATAGTCGTCGGCGCCGCCGTCAAAGAAGTTCGGCATGAAAGCCGACACGTCGTTGATCGAATAACTCCCCCAGCTGCCGAGATAGGCGCGCAACTCCCCTGCCTTCGCACGCTGGATCAGCGCCGCCACCTGGAGCTGGTTGAGCTTGGCGCGAATGCCGACCGCCATCAGATAGTTCTGAACCGCCGAGCCCCACTGCGGCAGCACATAGCTGGCCAGGTCGACGTCGAAGCCATCGGGATAGCCGGCTTCAGCGAGAAGCTGCTTCGCCTTGGCGGGATTGTAGTCGTAGAGCGTCGCCGCCTCGCCGTTGCAACCGAATTGGGTCGGGAAGCAGGGAGCGCCGGGAACGCGGCTGCCACCGGTGACGAGCTTGTCGGCAATCGCCTGCCGGTCGATCGCGTGCCAGATCGCCTGGCGCACCTTGAGCTTGGTGATCGGATGGTCCGCGCCGGTGCGGCCGGCCGCGTCGAGCGAGAGATAGCCGACCCGCATCGACTCCTTGCGCACGGCCTGAAGGTACGGGACCTTGTTCACGTTCTCGAACTGGTCGGGATTCATATTCCAGATCCAGTCGGCACGGCCGGCCAGCAGTTCGGTCATTTCAGTCGCGGCGTCCGGCACGAAGCGCACGCTCATCTTCTTGATCGCCGGCTTGCCCTTGGGACTGCCGGCCCAATAGTCCTCAAACCGCTCGAAGTCGATGGAAGCGCCGGGTTCGACCCTGGTCATCTTGTAGGGACCCGCGCCGACCGGCGCTTTGGCATAGCCTTCCGCGCCGACTTTCTCGCGATAGGCCTTGGGATAGATCGGCAGCACCATGGCGAAATATTCCAGCGCCGCGGGCGTCGGCCGCTTGAGCTTGACGCGCACCGACATCTCGCCGGTCTTCTCCGCCTTGTCGATCCAGTTGTAGTTCGCGGGCGTCGACACCTTGCTGGCGGGATCGGCCACGAGATTGAGCGTGTAGACCACGTCATCGGCCGTGAACGAACTGCCGTCGTGGAACTTGACGCCCGGCCGCAGCGTGAACTCGATTGTAGTCGTATCCGGCAGCCTCCATTCGGTGGCGAGCAACGGCTCGACCTTGAAGGTGTCGGGATTGCGGTAAACCAGCGCGTCCCAGCCCTGGTGGTGCATCACCACACCAGTGCGCAAGTTGTTGAAGTAGGGATCGATATTCGGCAGCGCGTCACGCATCGTGATCCGCAACGTGTCGGCGGATTTCTGCGCCATGACGGGAGAAGCGCCTGCGCCGAGCAGTGCCGAAGCGAGAATAGCCGTACCAAACCTCAAATGCATGCCCATGCCATCCTCCTTTGATTTCCGGGACCAGGATCGAAATGAAGTACACCTCACGCCAAATGGCACTCTACCATTCCTTGGGGGGTGCGGACCATGGGCGTTGGCGCTACACGGCGGCAGCATTCGACCGCGATGCGGCAGCGCGGGTTGAACCGGCAACCCGGGGGAATATTGGCCGGATCCGGCATCGCGTCACCAAGACCGATGTCGGGCACACCCAGACCCGGCTCCGGCGTCAGCACGCTTTGCAGCAGCGCCTGCGTATAGGGGTGCCGGGGCACACGAAACAGCGCGTCGGTTTCGTTGCGCTCGACGATACGGCCGAGATACATCACCGCGACTTCGCTCGCCACATGCTCCACGACGGCGAGATTGTGGCTGATGAAAAGGTAGGTCAACCCGAGATCGCGGCGCAAATCGGCAAGCAGATTGAGGATTTGCGCCTGCACCGAAACGTCGAGCGCGCTGGTCGGTTCATCGCAGATCACGATCCGCGGCTCGAGCACCAACGCCCGCGCAATCGCCGCGCGCTGGCGTTGCCCGCCGGAGAGTTGGGCCGGCATGCGCTCGCCCATCTCGGCCGAGAGGCCGACGTGCTCGAGAATCCCGGCGACCCGGCGCTCGATCTCGGCACCAGAGAATGTGCCCTGCGCCATCAGCGGAAGTGCTACGATATCCTTGATGCGCTGGCGCGGATTGAGCGAGGCGAACGGATCCTGGAATACCGGCTGGATCAGCCGGGCGCGCGCCTTGCGGTCGAGATCGAGCAAGCGCTTGCCGTCGACCAGCACGGTCCCCGCCGTCGGCTTGAGGAGTCCGAGGATCAAGCGTGCGAGCGTGGATTTTCCGCATCCGGACTCGCCGACAACACCGAGCACGCTGCCGGAGGGAACGCTGAACGTGACATCGTCGACCGCGATGACGCGTTTTTCCGCCGCCAGCAACCCGTTGTGCACACGGAACTCGCACCGCAGATTCCGGACTTCGATCGCGGCACTCATGCGGGTTGCGGCTCCGTCAATCGCGGCGCGAGCCGGCACAGATAATCATGCGCGGCGCCGGCCTGCCGGCGCGAGATCGCGCCGGCGCATGTCTCGTCCGCGTGGGAACAGCGCGAGCGAAACGCGCAACCCGCAAAGCCGGGCATGATCGCCGGCACCACGCCCGGGATCGAGCCGAGCGGCTGGTCGCGCCGCACCCGGCCCGGCACCGGCACACAGGACAGCAGGCCGCGCGTGTAGGGGTGTTGCGGCGCGCGGAACAGCTCCGCGGTCGGCGCGCGCTCGACCACCTCGCCTGCATACATCACCGAGACGCGGTCGGCGACGCGCGCGACGATGCCGAGGTCATGGGTGATCAGAAGGATGGCGAGGCCGAGTTCGCGCTTGAGCGTGGCGAGCAATCGCAGGATCTGCGCCTGTACGGTGACGTCGAGCGCGGTGGTCGGCTCGTCGGCGACCAGCAATTCGGGATCGCACATCAACGCCATCGCGATCATGACGCGCTGACGCAATCCTCCCGAGAGCTGATGCGGGAACTGGCCGAGCCGCATCTCCGGCGCGGTGATACCGACGCGGCCCATGAGTTCGACCGACCGCTCGAGCGCAGCAGCGCGCGAGCCTCCCTTGTGGCGCGTCAGCACCTCCGCCATCTGCGAGCCGACCGTAAAGGCCGGGTTGAGGCTGGTCATCGGCTCCTGGAAGATCATCGATATGCGATTGCCCCGGATGCGCGCCATGTCGCGGTCCGACAGCGACAGCAGATCAGTGCTGGCAAAGCTCATCCGTTTCGCGGAGCGGTGGCCGCCGCGGGCGAGCAGGTTCATGATCGCCAGCGCCGTCACCGACTTGCCGCAGCCGGATTCGCCGACCAGGCAGTGGGTCTCGCCCTTCTCGACTCGCAACGAGGCGCCGCGCACCGCCGCACTGCGGCCGCCGAAAGTAACCTCGAGATCCTCGATCTCCAGCAGCGCGCTCATCGCAGCCGCTCCGAGCCGAGCAGGTTGCGCAATCCGTCGCCGACCAGGTTGATGCCCAGCACCAGAACGAACAGCGCGACGCCGGGCACCATGATCACCCAGGGCGAGAAGAACATGTAGTCCTTGCCCTCGGCAATCATCAGGCCCCACGACGGCAGCGGCGGCGGCACGCCGAGGCCGAGGAACGACAGTGCGGCCTCGAGCAGGATCGCGAGCGCCATCTCCAGCGTGGCCACCACGGCAAGATGGCTCGCGATGTTCGGGAGAATCTCCTTGATCAGCAGATGCGGCGTCGAGGCCCCAGCGCAGCGGGCGGCGTTGACGTAGTCGAGGCTGCGAATCTGCATGGTGGTCGCCCGCGCCACAACGGCGAAGCGATCCCACAATAGAAGCCCGAGGGTCGCGACGACGAGCCCGAGACCCGAGCCCATCAGCCCGACCACCGCGAGCGCGACCAGCACCACAGGGATCGACAACCGCGTCGTGATGGCGAACAGCACGGCGTCGTCGACCCGTCCACCGAAGAAGCCGCCGAGGACACCGAGCGTAATGCCGATCAATCCCGACGTGATTACCGTCATGATGCCGATCAGCAGCGAAATGCGCGCACCATAGGCGAGCCGCGCCAGATAATCGCGGCCGAGCTGATCGGTGCCGAGCAGGTGCCCGGGCTGGCTGCCCTCCATCCAGAACGGCGGCTTGAGGCGATTGCCAAGATCCTGGATGAACGGGTCCTGCGGCAGGAGCTGATTGCCGACCAGCGCGACCACAGCGATGAATGCGACGATGGCGATCCCGACCGTGAATCCTGCCACACCGACGCGCGAGGTGGTCAGAGGTACATGAATGGCAATTGGTTCGCTCATCCGGTCCGAAGCCTCGGATCAAGCAGCGCATTGAGAATGTCGGCAAGCAGAGTGAGGGCGATATAGATCGCCGCCAGCACCAGCACCACCGCCTGCACCACCGGAAAATCGTTCTTGGCGATACTCTCCCAGCCGAGATAACCGACGCCATGCAGCGCAAACACCGTTTCGATGACGATGGAGCCGCCCAGCATGAAGCCGAGCTGGACTGCGGCGATCGACACGACCGGGATGGCGGCGTTGCGCAACGCGTGCTTCAGGACGATGCGCGCGCGCGACAGGCCTTTGGCGCGCGCGGTGCGGATGTAGTCGGACGCCATCGCCTCGATCATGCCGGAGCGCGTCAGCCGCGTCAGGGCCGGGATCGCGGTAAAGGCCAGCACGATGCCCGGCATCACGAAGTGCTGCCAGGTGCCGGTGCCGGAGATCGGCAGGACGCCGAGATGCAGACCGAGCCCGATCATCAAGATCAGCGCCAGCCAGAAGCTCGGGATCGCCTGCCCTACCATCGTGAACATGGTGACGCCGCGGTCGATCCAGCTGTTTTCGCGGAGCGCCGCCAGGATGCCGAGCGGGATCGAGATGATCAGCGCGAGGCTCAGGCCCACCAGGCCGAGCGTGAGCGTGATGGGCAGACGCCGCGCGATCAGGTTTGCCACGCTGTCCTTGAAGAAGTAACTCTGGCCGAAGTCGCCGATCATGGCGCGGCCGACCCAAGTGAAGAACTGGACGTAGAGCGGACGATCGAGGCCGTAGGCCTTGCGCACGATTTCGACGTCGGCCTGCGTCGCCGCCGGACCGGCGATTGAAATGGCAAGGTCGCCCGACAGTCGCGTCAGCATGAATGCAAGCGTCATCACTGTGAGTGCGACCAAGAAGCCGAGAGCCAGACGCCGGGCAATCAGGTAAACCATGCAAGAGTCCAATAGTTAAGCCCAACGTGCGCTTTCAGGTCAGCAGCCCTACCCGGAAGTTAGAACGGTGTCATCAAATTGTCCCTTCATGCAAGAGCCGCTCATGCAAGAGCCGCGCCGTCCGGACTCGTGATGAAATCGCGGCGCTGCATGCCGAATATGCGCGGCTGGCCGGCCTGTCGCTCGCGGAGCTGACGGCGGCAATGGAGCCGTATTTGCCCATCGTCCGCACCTTCGTCGTCCTCGGCGACGTGGTGCCTTACTTGCGGGAGCGGCTGATCCAGCGCATCGAAGCGGGGCTGCGCTTGGAAGACTGAACCGTCGAAGCGAGGCATCAGTGTCTCCTTTGGGGTCAAAAGCGGACCTTGCGACACTTCCACGTCATGTCCGCTTTACCCTCACAAGCGGACTCTCCGTCACAGCGCTTGAATGTCCACTTCGTGCCAACACCGGAAGTCGGCGGACCTATTCGATCACCTCGTCGGCAATGGCCAGCAAGTACGGCGGTATTGCCAAGCCGAGCGCCTTTGCGGTTTTGAGGTTGATGACGAGCTGAAATTTGGTTGGCTGCTCGACGGGCAGCTCGCCGGGAGTGGTGCCTTTGAGAATTTTGTCCACATACTCGGCAGCGCGGCGATACACGTCCCTTGGACTTGAGCCATACGTCATAAGACCGCCTGAGCGCACGTAACCGACGCCCCCGCTCGCCGTAGGAAGCCGAAGTCTGCTCGCCTGATCAAGGACGGCGGCCCGGAGGTTGGCGGTAAGCGGGTCTTCGATGACAAACAGGCTTGTCGCACCGGACGCAACGAGTGCGTCCATCCGGGCGGCCGTGAACTCTGCGGGCCTTCTCACCTCCAGGAGTTCGAGCCGGATACCTTCTTTGTCCGCAGCCACCCTCAATTCCTTCAAGGCCAACGCGCTGTAGGGGGTATCGGGGTTCAGGAGCACACCGACGGCTCTCTGGCCTGGAACACACGTCAGCAACAGTTGAAGCTGTTTGCCCTTCAACTCGGTGGCCTGGCCGCTCAGGCCCGTCACGTTGCCACCGGGCCGCGCCAGAGTTTGCACGAGACCCGCCCCAATCGGATCACCGACGGTCGCAAACACAATGGGGATGGTGGCGGTTGCAGTTTTGAGCGCCTTTGGTGCAAGCGTACCCCACCCCGCTACAAGCACATCCGGCTTTGCCTGCACAAGTTCTTCGGCCATGGCGGCAAGTCGCCCGGGGTCTCCGTCGGCGGATCGATGCTCGAAGTTCAGGTTTTTTCCCTCGACATAGCCGAGGTCTCGCAGCGGTCCGGTGAATTGAGAGGCATCCTCACCTATGTCCAGCGTGAGCAGCCCGACACGATATTTTCTGGATTGTGCGTGCGCCGAGAGCGGCCAGGCACCCGCTGCGCCAACAATGAGACCGATAAATTCACGCCGTTTCATGAACGCGTCCTGTACCGGGGAGGAACTATCATAGTATCGGCTCGGCAACGGAGTGCCAATGTCCGTTGTGGGTCATTTGCAGACCTCGGCGCAAACTGGAGGGATGTCCGCTTTGCCCCCAGGAACGGACATCGCCGGTTAGATCGGTCATGTCCGAAAAGTATCAACTGCGGAAGTCGGCACCGTTATCAACCGCCTCGTCGATCGACAGGGCTGAGGCTTGCCGTTCCTTCGCTTCGTAGTATTCGGCTGAGAACTTGATTGACCACCGCGAGAAGAACGAGCTCAATTTCTGGGTGGGTTTTTCGACGCCGAAATGTTGGGCGATATGCGCCTTGCGCAGCCACCCCACCGCCGGTGCGAGGCCGGCGGTGCGCTCGAGCCACCCAATCGCCGCGGTGCCGGCGATTTCTGCCTGCCGATAGCGAAAACCAACCTTTTTGATCACATACAGGCACTTGATCGCTTGATAGCGCAGGAGTACGAGCTGAACGAACGGATGTTTCTTTGCCTGTGGCCATGCTGCGGGATACACTGGCAGAACCAAAAGCTTGCTCTTGGCGATGACCGTAGCTAGCGGATGCAAGAGTTGCGTCCAGACTGGCCAGGACGTGAGCTTGGCAAACAATATCGCATGCATCGCCGTTGCAGCGCCGAAAGAGACCGGGAGCCAAAGTACCGCGCCCAGGATCACAAGCAGCGCGGTGTTCGGCGTGAGATGCCGGCATTTTCGGAACACCCATGCCATACCGCTTTCAAAGGCAATGTACACAGCTTGTTCGAACGCCCGATAGCTAATCTTCCGCCGGAGCCACGACCAGTTTCGGCGGATCGATGTACTCCACTGTCGACGTTTCGCCTCCGCAAGGGGGAGGATGCGTAACGCCCCGTTAATGACGGTAACGATGACATTGCCGAGAGCCCTGGCCACAAAGAGCGGAAGCCAGACAACCTGCATTGCCAAAGGGAAGGCGTAGTCAAACAGCCGCATCAGGATCGAGAGAATGAAACGCAGGGTTTGGCTTGCGGCGAGCGCGATAAGAACAAGTGGGATGATTATTACATCGTCGAGGGCACCGCGGAAGCGGCTTTCCTTGGTCCATGCCGGGTTATGACGGTCGGTCACGGTGCAACAGTTCCGGGCTGAAGGCAGGGCATCGTGCCCAATCTAGTTAGCACACTGTAAGGGCCAGCGGGTGGCCTCAGGTACCGGTCGTTGGAGCTACGGCGGATGTCTGCTTACTGTGATCGCGCGGCTGCGCCAGTCACTCAGCGGTCATCCCCCCGAAAGCGGGGACCCAGTAATCACCGGGACCCGTGGTTTGAACCAACGCCGCGGCGTACCAGGGCGTCCCACTCATGAATCGAGGTCCGTGAGCGAGCTCGACGCATGTCCGCTATCGGGCGTATTGCAGAGTAAAACCGGACATCGCCTCAGGTCCGCAAAGTGCCAACAGGCGACATTTCGCGCCGCGGCAGGTCGCGTCAGCCTATTCGATAATTCGGTCTGCCTGAAACCGGACTAAATCAGGAAAGTTGATACTCAAAGGCTTCGGCTTGACACAGCACAGCCCAAAATCTAGCTTTTCAAATGTTGAACAACCGATTCAGGAGGACTTCTGTGAAAAAGGTGTTGACGCTAATTGCGCTTACTTTGTTGACTGCGGTTATAGTTTCCGAGGCCGCTTTTGCCGCAGATTGCCCACCCGGAAAGCGCTTCTATAATGGCCGGTGCGTTTAACGGCGAATTTTCGAAGCAGTAGGCACGGCTGTCGTCGTCCGGCTTGACCGGACGACTCAGTATGCGGCGGCCTCTCGTTCTATCTCGAACGTCTCTGGAATACTGTGCCACCCGCTTTCGCGGGTGGTGACAGATTTATTTGCCTCAGCGAGCTTCAGCTGTCCGCTATCGAGCCTCGATACGCATGCGCTACCTGTTTCGATTCTGTGCGGTGACCCGAAATTTCCCCCCAGCCAGCATGCCGGTGCAATACCACCAGGATCGTTGCCGGTCCCAGCCCAGGAACATTTTGGTTTCTACGCATTGCGCGTAGTCCCGGTGGGTGAGTGTGTCTTTGCAGGTTGCTGAGAAGACCGAATAGTACCCCGCCGATTCGCTGCATCCAACCCAGGGGTCCTTGCCGCGTCTGAAGCTTGATTCGCAACCATCGTTGCAACTGTGGGCCTCTCTCTCGAGCCGGGCAAGCTTCGCCATGATGGGACCCCGCGCAGCCGACGGCGTCCCGGTCGCCGTTTGAGTGGCTCGCGATGTCCGGCCCGCTCGGCGTGCCACCCGACCGGACCCTTGTGACGGCGTTACCTCCGGCCGTTGCGGCCTTGCCGCTTGCCTCGGCGCTTCGACCGTGATGTTGGGAAGCTGGGTGCCGGAGCCCGTTGCGGTTTGTGACATTGCCGTACCGCTCAGGCCGCTCAGCAATGCGGTTGACAGAATTGCGATAGCTGCGCGCGTGACAAGGCTTGATGACATTCTCATAACTCGTTCTCCCATACCGGACATAAATGCCGTCCCGGTGCGGACACCGCACTACGTATCCAACCAGCCGTCCGTTCGGGCCGGCATCATGCTCCGGTCCCGGCCTACTCCGCCACGCGCACGCGCGCACCGCCATGGCTGCGATCGAGATCGCGCGACAGCAGACGGGCGGCGACGCCCGAGGCGCGGCTCACCTGCTCGAGAAAGGTTTTGGTGACGCGCGCGAAGTGATTGTAGATGATGACGGCCGGGATCGCGGCGACGAGGCCGATCGCGGTCGCCAGCAGGGCTTCGGCGATGCCGGGCGCCACCACCGCGAGGTTGGTGGTCTGCGCCTTCGAGATGCCGATGAAGCTGTTCATGATGCCCCAGACCGTGCCGAACAGGCCGACGAAGGGCGAGGTCGCGCCAATGGTCGCAAGCAGACCCATGCCGAACCGGATGCGGCGGGCCTCGGCCCGCGAGATTTCGGCAAAGCTCGAGGCCGCGCGCTCCTTGATGCCGCTATCGGAGGAGGTGCCGGCCGACAGCCGCGCCTCGCGCATCGCCGCGGCAAGGAACGCCGATAGCACGCCGGTCTTCGATCCCAGCGCGAACTGCGCCTCGGCAAGCGAACGGGACTCAGCGATTGTCTTGAGCGATCTGCGGAGCTTGCCCCGCGCCACGGACAGTTCGATCATCTTGGCGGTGAAGATGGTCCATGTCACGAGCGAAGCGAATGCAAGCCCGATCATCACCGCTTTCACGATGACGTCGGCGGACAGGAACATCGACCATGGCGACAGATCTCGCGGCACCGGGACGATCGATTTCAGCGATCTGGCGTTGTCACCGCCGGCCTCGGGCGCGGACGCGGCTGGCACGGCGGTCGCGGTTGCCGGTGCAGGCTGAGCTGCTGCCGGCGCCACAGCTTGTGGGGCGGCCGGCGCAGACGGAGTTGCAGCTGCGGGCGGTGCGGCCTGTGCGTTCAGATGCGGCATCGGCTGGGATGCCGCATTCTGTTGCGCGAGGCCGGCAGACGCGGACGCGCAAAGCGCAAGCGCGGTCAGCAAGTAAAGAATGGTTCTAAGCGCACTTTCTCCGCCCACTACCGCACCTTCTCCGAAGCAACATCGGCCAAAAGCGAAAGAGGCCGCCAACCGAGGTGGGTCTCGCTAATTCCAGACGCGTTTTTTCTACTTGTTGAACGCCAGGCTGGTGCAATACCAATGGTATTCCATCGGTCGCCAGGCCAGAAAATGACTGGTCTCCGTGCACTCGGTGTAGCTTTTGTAGCCATATATGTTTCTGCACGTTCCGGGATAGGCAAGCGCGGGCCAGCCGGACGCGGAGCATCCGACCCAGGGGCGGTTGCCCACCCGAAAGCTCGTCTGGACACCACCGGCGCTACTGCTAGACATCCTCTCAAGCCTGCGAAGCCGCGCTAATGGTGGCTCGCCCGCCAGCGGCCCCGAACCGGTTGCGGTGGTTGGCGATGGCGATCTCCCGGGGTACACGGCGGTGCGCACGGTCTCGCGGACAACCTCGCGCCGCTTCGGCTTCTCTGGCTTGGCAACGCGCGGCTTCGGCGCCTGGACCGTGATACTCGGAAGCGTGGTGCCGCCCGAGGGTGTCTGGGTTTGCGACATTGCCGTGCCGCTCAAGCCGCACAACAATGCAATTGACAGGATCGCGGCAGCTGAGGGCGCGACAAGGCTTGATGACATTCTCATGAGCCGTTTTCCCAAATCCGGACATTAATGCCGTCCCAGGGCGGCGCCTCGGCGGGCAAGGCGACCATGTCCTGATTCAGATCCATCGACATCGCTTCCAAGAAAGGAAGAGAGGCATCACTGGAAGTGTCCGATGTATCTCGCGGATTTCCGCGTGCGGCCGTTTTGAAATTTTTCATGTCGGACCGGCCCGACGATACATTATGTTACAAAACAGGATATCGCTGGCCTCGCCGGTTGAGTACTCTGGCGCGTATGGGAAATTCGGCCCACATTCTTGTCGTCGACGATGATCTGGGTCTGCGCGAGCTGCTGGACCGATACTTTGCCGGCCACGGCTATCGGGTCACTACGGTACCCAACGGCCGGCAGATGCGCGAGGTTCTCGCAAACCACCGGGTCGATCTGATCGTGCTTGACCTCATGCTGCCGGGGGACGACGGCCTCACGCTCTGCCGCAACTTGCGCGCAAATCAACCCTATGACATTCCGATCCTGATGCTGACGGCGCGCGGCGATGAAGCTGACCGCATCGTCGGCCTGGAGATGGGGGCGGACGACTATCTCACCAAGCCGTTTGCCCCGCGTGAGCTGCTCGCACGAATCCGCTCGGTTTTGCGCAGGGCCGAGATGCTGCCCCGCAACCTCGCGGCATCGGAGAAAGCTCGCCTCTTTCGGTTCGGCGAATGGAAACTCGATACGGCCGGGCGTTTCCTGGTCGACTCCGACGAGACCGTAGTCTCGTTGAGCGGTGCCGAATATCGATTGTTGCGCGTGTTTCTCGATCACCCTCAACGTGTCCTCAATCGCGATCAACTGCTCGACCTGACGCAAGGCCGTGAGGCCGAAGTCTTCGATCGCTCGATTGACCTTCTTGTCAGCCGTCTTCGCCAGCGCTTGCGCGAAGACGCCCGGGAGCCGTCCTACATCAAGACGGTGCGCAGCGAAGGCTACGTGTTTGCAGCCTCCGTCGAAGCATTGCAGGAGCCGTCATGATCGCCCGCATGGCGTCGCGTCTTTGGCCGGACTCCCTGTTCGGCCGGCTGGCGATGATCCTGTTTTCCGGCCTCGTAGCTGCACATGTGCTGGCCTTCGTTTTGATTGCCCTCGACCGCATCGCTATCGAAGACGAGTGGGGGAGTAAATGGGCTGCTGTGGACATCGCGGACGCGGTCGCTATCCTCGACTACGTCAAGCCTGAAGAAAGACCCGCCTGGCTCGACCGCCTCGCTCGACGCCATTATCGATACGTTCTCAGAGACGGGGGAGAGCTGGAAGCGGAGCCACCCAAACGACGACAAGCGAACATCGCACGTTTGCGGGCCTTGCTGGGGCCCGCCCACGACGCGAACTTTGTCTATTTCGATCCACCGAAGCGATTGCGACGGGGCATACTCATGCACCTGAAGGACGGCAGCCCGCTGACGCTCGAGATCTTTTGGCAGGGGCCAGTCATTTCATCCTGGTTGCCGGCGGCGCTTACCATTCAACTCTGCATTATCGCATTCTTCGTCTGGGTTGCCGTAAAGCTCGCCACGCAACCGCTGGCGCGCCTCGAGCACGCGGCCAACAGCCTGGGCTCGGATTTGCGCGGTGAGCCGCTCCCGGAGGATGGTCCGAAGGAAGTGGCGCGCGTCGCTACCGCGTTCAACGCCATGCAGGGACGCATTGCCGAGCAGGTCGCGGAACGGATCCAGATTTTGGCGGCGATCTCGCACGATCTTCAGACCCCGATCACGCGCATGCGGCTGCGCGCTGATTTCGTGGGGGACAGCGACGCCAGGGAAAAGCTGCAGGGCGACCTGCAGGAATTGCAGACGCTCGTCAAACAGGGGCTTGCCCTGGCGCGGGAGTACGACGACATCGGCCCGGGGCTCACCGCGCTTGTCGCCGCCGAAGCATCGCCGGAGCCGTCATGAGCGCCCGTTTTCGGCGGTTGGCGGCGCGTCTTTGGCCGGACTCACTGTTCCGCCGGCTGGGGATCATCCTGTTCGCCGGCCTGCTGGCTGCACACGTGCTCTCCTTTGGTCTGGTCGCCCTCAATGTCTTCGGCCCCAGCAAAGAGTTATCGGATGAATATTTCATGAGGTATATCGTGACCGCGGTCGCTATCCTCGACCGGGTCAAGCCCGAAGAAAGACCCGCATGGCTCGACCGCCTCGCTCGACCTACATATCGATACGTTCTCAAAGGTGGCGGGGAGGTATTTGAACGGCTTGCACATCGACGGGAAGTGTTTATCGCGGGCCTCAGGTCCGAGCTTGGGGCCGGCCACGACGCGAACTATGTCTACTTCGATCCACCGAAGCGATCGAAAAGCGGCATACTCATTCACCTCAAGGACGGCAGTCCGTTGGCGATCGAACACTTCGGACGGAGGACGGTCATTTCGCCCTGGTTGCCCGCGGCGCTCGCCGTTCAACTCTGTCTTCTCGCATTCTTCACCTGGGTTGCCGTGAAGCTCGCGACACAACCGCTGGCGCGCCTTGAGCGCGCCGCCAACAGCCTGGGTTCGGATCTGCGCGGCGAGTTGCTCCCGGAGGATGGTCCGACGGAAGTGGCGCGCGCCGCTACCGCGTTCAATGCCATGCAGCGGCGCATCGCCGGGCAGGCTGTGGAGCGTATCCAGATCCTGGCGGGAATCTCGCGCCGTCTTCAGACTCCGATCACGCGCATGCGGCTGCGCGCCGATTTCCTGGGTGACAGCGACGCCGGGGAAAAACTGCAGGGCGACCTGCAGGAAATGCAGACGCTCGTCAAGCAGGGTCTTGCCCTGGCCCGCTGGCGCGACGAGGTCGGCGAGCAGCGGTGCCAGACCGACCTGCATGCCCTTATCGATAGCCTCGTCTGCGACTATTCCGACGCCGGAAAACTTCTTCGCTTCGCCGGAGAACGCGGGGTGACGATTCTCACGCACCCGCAGGCCTTGCGCCGCATCATGATCAACCTGATCGATAACGGGCTGAAATTCGGCGAGGACGTCGAAGTCGCCATCGATGCGCAACGGTCGAACGGCATCACGATCACCGTATCGGACCGGGGCCCCGGTATCCCCGACGAGCATCTGAAGGCGGTATTCTTGCCGTTTTATCGTATCGAGGCTTCGCGCAATCGCGAGACCGGTGGCACCGGGCTTGGCCTTGCCATCGCCCAGCAACTTGCCAGCGCGCTTCGCGGAACGCTCACGCTCGCCAATCGCGACGGCGGCGGATTGGAAGCGCGCCTCGACTTTTCGAGTTGACAGCACGATGACTTCGACGCGGATGATCTCAGGATTTGCGCTGCCACAGTATTCGTCGTCACCGACATAGCCAGGAGCTCGGCGCAACACCGGAAGCTGCCGTGCTCCGTTCAAACCGACGCGAATGACTTAAAGCGAACGTCGAAGCTCTCCCAATCCGTCATCGCAAAATTGCGGGTGCAATGCCCGACTTCACCGTGGGCGTCATGTCCGGTTGTACGCCTGGTAGGCGGAGAGGGTTGCGAGCGCCAATATGGGAAAGAAGAACACGAGATCGACGCGAATGTTGCAGTCCGCGTCGCACAGGACGCCGGTCGCCACCTGACGCTCCCAGATGGCGTAGAGCAGCCATAGGATGCCCGACACGATGACGGCCCGACGCGGGCGCTGCCATCCCGCCACCAAGTGGATCACGGTCATCATTCCGGCGGCGATCACGAAACCGTTCATCGCGATTTTCCCAACTACGCCTTCGGTCCATATCGTCCATTGAGCGGAAGCGACGTGCTCGCCGAACGACAAGCCAGCATGGCATGTGCATTCGCTTCTGCTATACCGCATATGTCGCTTATTGACCCAACGCAGACGTTGTCCCTGATGGTCTCAGGCCGCACATGCCTTAATATGGGATATCCTTGGAGCGCTCATGGCAAAACACCGGATCTACACAACGAGCTTCGCAAGCGTTTACCCACTTTACGTTGCGAAAGCAGAGAAAAAAGGACGCAAAAAAGCAGAGGTCGATCGAGTCATCTCCTGGTTGACCGGCTATGATCAGGAGGAGCTAGAGGCTCAACTGGAAAAACAGACTGACTTTGAAACATTCTTTGCGAAGGCCCCTAAAATCAATCCTTCGCGAGCCTTGATTAAAGGCGTGGTCTGCGGTGTCCGAGTGGAGGATATCAAAGAACCAATCATGCGAGAAATTCGCTACTTGGATAAACTGGTCGATGAGCTGGCGCGGGGAAAAACAATGGACAAGATTTTGCGAAAATAATGTCCACGAGGAGAGTCCGGTTGCGGCACGAAACGGACATGCTGCCGCAGTCGCCTGTTGTTGGGTGAAGAGCGGAAGTTGGCGTTTCGGGGCTGTAAACGACCGCCAGGACGGGTCACCCATACCTTGGGCAAAAATCCGGTCTAGCTCTTCATCGGCGGTGGCCCGATAACCGGCACGGGATCTGGAAGGAACTGTCCTGCCGTGATGGCCACATGAAGCTCGGAGGGGGAGCGGCCGGACTTATAGGCGTCGTAGACAAGCCCGGGATCGAAGAACGCGCCGACTGGATTGGCGGCAAATTCCGTAGAGGTCCTCATCCATTCCTTCGATTTTGACCAGTCGCCAAAATTATCGACCTGCAATTCCACCAAATTCGCGTCCGGGTCGGAGTAGTACATCGATGTCGTCAGCCCGTGATCCAGGCAAAAAGTTGGCACGATCCCAATGTCGCGCAGCCGCGCGAAACCATCGAACAGCTCTTGGAAAGTCGAATATTCGAAGGCGGAATGGTGTAGTCCGGTGTGCCCTTCCTTCGAGGCGTCATCGCTAAGCCAAGGGAAAGCCAGCAAGGCGATGCGATGGTTAGCTCCGTCATTCGACAACCATGCGCCGGCCGGTGCCTGATGAGAGACTGTCATTCCCGTGACTTTGCCGTACCATTCAATCATCTCGGCGAGCCGGGTCGTTTTCAGATTGATGTGGTGGAGGGTTGGCTTGGACACGGAAGCCTCCTATGGGCTTTTTTTGGGCAACAAGAGCCACGCGCGCGGCTTGCAAAGGTCCGCAAGAGAAAATCCTATTTTCGGTTGACCACCGGGTCAATCGCCCCTGGCCTCACCATCTCACCGGCGCAGCTTGCAACCGCCGTTGCCCATCTTCTCAATGCGCTCCAGCCGACCGCGCCGGAGAAGTAAGCTCCCGACGCGCAGTCCGCACGCCCTCGTGACAGGCTGTAGAGCCGACGCGGACTGCGCTCAACGTCCAGGGCGATTGCGCGCCGCGCCCGTGCCGATGCCGTTGGCGACGGGATCACTCACCGCAATTCGCGCCTAAGCTGCGCCAACGGTTATGCTCCGATAAAATCTCTTTGGAATGAAACTCCCATCAGCGTGCCGTCGACCCATCTTCTTGTACACATCCGGAATACAGGGTCGCCAAACTTCGTTAGCAGAAGAAAAAATTCAGTGTCGTTCACGGCCGAGTTTGTCAGTCTTATCCGCGCTTCGGTTTCGGACACGTGTATCAATTGACCGTCACGACACCACGTCCCGTCTATTGCCATAACTCTGACGTCAAAGGGGTTCTCGAATCCAACTCGCTTTGCTCCTTTACGGCGCTTAGCAGCCATCATCGTTCAAACGACCATCAACCGTCCGGGGATCAGACCGCCTCCACTGTCTTTGGGTGTTGGGAGCGGCGCGGGCGGACGAATGAAGCGTTCGCGCAGCAAAGTTGTGGCCTGGGCAGCGTCAACCGGGCGGCTGAAGAAATAGCCCTGCGCGAATTTGCAGCCAGCGGATGACAAGAACCGCGCATGCTCGGCATTTTCGACGCCTTCCGCAAGCACTTCAGTGTCCAGTTCTTCGGCGAGATGAATGGCGGCGCGAACCACCGCGGCGTATCGGATTTCCGTCGTGCATTTAAAGATCAGCTCCTGGGCGATCTTGATCCGGTCCACCGGAAAGTTGGTGAGATAGTTGAGCGATGAATAACCTGTGCCGAAATCGTCGATCGCAAGTCTCAGCCCGACCGCCCGCAGGCGCGCAATGATGTCGCGATGATGCTGGGTGGCTTCCATTAGAACAGATTCCGTCAGTTCAAGTTCGATTCGCCCGGGTGCAATCTTCCAGCGCCTGAGACTCGCGACGATGTCCTGCTCAAGCTCCGGTCGCTTACACTGGATTGCGGACACGTTGACCGCGACCGTGGGCGCATCGATACCTTCGTCCTGCCAGACCCGCATCTGACGGCAAGCTTCATCGAATACCCATTTCCCCAGGTCGACGATCGACCCGGTCTTCTCGGCGATCGGGATGAACACCGCAGGTGATATCGGGCCGCGCCGAATATGGTTCCAGCGCACCAAGGCTTCGAGCCCGACAATGCGGCCGGATTCGATGTCGACCTGAGGCTGGTAATGCAGGGCGAGGCCGCCGCTTTCGATGGCAGCCATGAGTTCTCGACCGAGGATTACGCGGTCGCACGCAACCTGGTCGAACGCCTTGTCATGAATGCAGACGCGATTGCGGCCGGCATCCTTTGCCCGGTAGAGCGCGAGGTCCGCTTGCATGAGCATGGCGTCCGGACCGTCCAACTCCTCGACATAACGCGAAATCCCTATGCTGGCCGAGATGCGCGCGGCGTGTCCGTCAAGCATTGACGTCTCATTGAGCGCCGCTAGAATTTTCTTTGCCAGCGCCTCGCTGGCGCCTTCCGCACCGGCATTCGATTGCAGGATGGCGAATTCATCGCCACCAAAGCGCGCAACGCAGTCGGCGTCACCTGCTTCGGCGAGCAGCCGTTTGCCAACCTGCACGAGCAGGGCGTCACCGGCCGGATGACCCATCAAATCGTTGAAATCCTTGAAGTGGTCGAGGTCGATATACAACACGGCAAGGGGTTCGCCACCGCACTTTGCTTTCTCGAACGCCGCCGCCATCCGGTCGTGAAAGACCCTGCGATTGGCAAGTGCGGTGAGAGGGTCGGTGCGTGCCAGCTCACTGATGGTCTGATTGGCTTCGGTCAGCTTACGGGTATGCTGGTTCGACTGCCACATGAAGGCAAAAACCACCCCGGTCAGGCATAGGCCGGCCATGAGGATCATCCAGGCCTTGGGGTGCATAGAGCTTTGCTCAGGTACAGCGATCATCTCCCATTGACGATCCGCGACGGCGACTTTGCCCGACCAATGAAAAGCGGTATCGATCTTGGCGCGCCGGCTCGCTACGGGCGGCTCACCCGACGGTTTCAGCAGACTGGTGTAAATCGGTCGCGTGTTCGAACCGGCTTCTGACGAGAATACGTAATAATCAGCCGGGATTCGAATTCCGCGCAGGGTCGCGGCGATCATGGCGTCGATCTGAAATACGCCTTGCACGAAACCGACGAGATTGCGGCGGCGCTCGTCGACCGAGTTGTGTGGCAGACCGCGTTTGTAAATCGGCAGGACAACGAAGAATCCGATCCGGTCGCCGGTTCCCGATTGTAACCTGAATTCCTGCGAGGCCGTCAGCAGGCCGCCGTCTCGCGCCTTTTCGAGCGGCTGTTGGCGAATGCCGCCATCGGCCAAATTCAACCCGCGCACCAGGTCGGTGCGGATTTTTTCCGTCGTGTAGTAGACCGGAAAATACTCGGCCGCAGCGGGCGACGGACCGAGCGTGCCGTCTTCGCTCACCGAACGGATGCGATAGTCGTCGTCGCCCTCCCGTCGGGCTGCCTGCTCGTGGGCCGCCCTTTCCTCGTTTGCAATATGGGGCACCCAGGAAAGGCTCAAGATTGCCGGATTATTCCGCAGTAACCGATCGGAAAAAGTCAGGAATTCCCGCTCACCGACCGTCCCTGGAGCGGACTCAAACAACGCGCGGAGCGCAGACATGTTCGCCAGGTACTGATTTACGCCGTTTTGAAGGGCGACGGCCATATTGTTCGCACGAAGATTGAATTCGGCGGCCGAAGTCCGGTCCTCCAGACCTGAGACGATGAACCAACCCGTGACCGACAGGGCCGTCCCAAGAACAGCAATCATCCATATCGGCGCGCGATGCCGAATGCTATGCGGTGCCGTACAACTCATCGCAGACATGCTCCAGTGACAACTGGCCGCTATGAGAGGCGATGAAGCAGATTTTGCACCGGTATATCTACTAGCTTGACGGTGTACTTCGTCAAAGACAGTAACCAAATGGCGAAGGAACCGTCAGTCGCCCGCTTCGGAGCCCTCGAAGCTTCCGACCACGATCCGCACGAGGTCGGCTACGTTCCTGGCGCCCAGCTTCTGCATAATGTTGGCGCGATGAAACTCAACCGTGCGAGGACTGACCTTAAGCCAGCCGGCGGCCTCCTTGCTGGAGGCGCCGCGGACGATTTGAGCGAGAACGGCTCGCTCGCGCGAAGTCAATAACTCGTGACCGGCGAACGGCTGCGACAGCACGAGCAAGGCTTCGCCAAGACTTTTGATCTCCCGCTTGGCTTGTTTAAGTTCTGGCGTCTCCAAAAATTCCCACTGACCTCGTCGTCGGGCGACGGTGAACTGATGGGCCCGCGAAACGTCGAGTACATCGACCGCGCGGCTCGCACCGAGCGAATAGGTACAGAGGACAAGCATGGGCCGGTCTTCCAGCGATTCATCCAGTTCTTGTTCGTACTCGCGAAACTCGTTCCAACGATTGTGTTCAATCCAAAACGCATTGCCGCTGACCCGCAGGCCGTCGAAACCCTTGTCGAGCGCAAATTGCAACTTTTCATGCCAGCCGCTCGTGATCTTTTTTGAATCGAACTCGCCGCCCTTGAGGTACCAATCGTAACCAGGGAGAATTTCGAATTGACCGCTTGCCGCGCGATTATCGAGATCAGGAATATCGCGGCGTAACACAGCCCACGCCTCATCCTCCGTGATCGGTTGTGAGATTGCCCAAACGCAGTACTCATTGCTGTCGAGGCCAGCCTTGATGTAGACGGCGTTGGTATCGAGAAGATCTGCTTTCGTCTCGTAAAACAGGCAGATGTGCGAACCCCACGGCATATCGCTCATGATGCCAATACCGGTGGGCCGCAATGGCGCCCGCCCGCTCAGATGGGAAGAGCCGCCCTCGCGGGGGTGCTCAGGAGGTTGCCCAACCTTTGCTGATTTGCGCGACGACTTCACTCTTCCGGGGGCCTTCATTGGCAGCTCCGCAGATTTTCGCGCGAATTGTGTGTCAATTTTCGTCATCACTCAAGGGTCGAGACAGCCCCATACCGCAAGACTCGATCTGGAGCATTTCCGAACTCACAGACTTTGAGTGGACTGCCATCAGGCCGTTCCTTCCGAACAAGCCGCGCGGCGTGCTAAGGGTCAACGACCGACATGTCCGCAACGGCGAGTTCTCGATCACGCTGGCGAAGCAATAAATTTCTCCACGAGTTGTCCCGGCGAACGCCGGGACCCATACGCCGTGTCGTTGCGTTTCGGCAATGAGGCAGAGGCCTTCTGCAACAATCGACGCCAGGGTTATGGGTCCCGGCGTTCGCCGGGACGACCCGCGGTTAAGATTGGTTAAGCGGTCTCACGGCTTCAGCGTCTCCAGAAACCGCACCGGCTCGCCGGTCGACGGCGCGAGCAGCTCCCCCTGCCACATCACCCGCCGCCCGCGCACGAACGTGCCGACCGGCCAGCCCGTCACCTTGACGCCGTCATAGGGCGTCCAGCCCGCGCGCGAGGCGACCCATTTGTTGGTGATGGTCTCGCTGCGCTTGAGATCGACGATCGTGAAGTCGGCATCGTAGCCCGCTGCAATCCGGCCTTTCATGGCTATGTTGAACAGCCGCGCGGGACCGGCGCTGGTGAGATCGACCAAACGCGCCAGCGACAATTTCCCGGCGTTGACATGATCCAGCATCAGCGGCACCAGCGTCTGTACCCCGGTCATGCCCGAGGGCGAGGCCGGATAGGTCTTGGCTTTTTCCTCCAGCGTATGCGGGGCGTGATCGGAACCGAGCACGTCGATGATGCCCTGCGCGATGCCGCGCCAGATGCCGTCGCGATGGCTGGCATCGCGCACCGGCGGGTTCATCTGCGCACGGGTGCCAAGCCGCTCGTAGCATTCGGGTGCTGCCATGGTCAGGTGATGCGGCGTCGCCTCGCAGGACGCGACGTCCTTGTGGTCGCGAAGAAACTCGATCTCCTCTTTGGTGGAGATATGCAGCACGTGAATCCGTTTGCCGGTTTCGTGCGCCAGGCTGACCAGCCGCTGCGTCGCCATCAGCGCCGCGGTTTCGTCGCGCCACACCGGATGCGAGCGCGGGTCGCCCTCGATGCGCAGATGCTTGCGCTCGTTGAGGCGGTACTCGTCCTCGGCATGAAACGCGGCACGGCGGCGGATCACCTGGAAGATGCGGCGCAGGCTTTCGTCATCCTCGACCAGCAGCGCGCCGGTCGAGGAGCCGATGAACACCTTGACGCCGGCGCAGCCGGGCGCGCGCTCCAGCTCCGGCAGATCCTGCACGTTCTCGCGGGTGCCGCCGATGAAGAACGCGAAATCGCAATGCATGCGGTGACGGCCGCGCTTTATCTTGTCGCTAAAATTCTGCTCGTTGATGGTGAGCGGATCGGTGTTCGGCATCTCGAATACCGCGGTGACGCCGCCCATCGCAGCACTTCGCGAGCCGGTTTCCAGGTCTTCCTTGTGGGTCAGGCCGGGCTCGCGGAAATGCACCTGGGTGTCGATCACGCCGGGCAGCACGTGCAAGCCCTTGCAGTCGATGATTTCCCCGGCGCTGGCCGCGCCGAGCGAACCGATCACGGCGATGCGGCCACCCGCGATACCAATGTCGCGGATGCCCTCGCCGTCCTGGTTGACCACGGTGCCGGATTTTAGAATCGTGTCAAATGTGCTTGTCATCGTTCCCTTAAAGCCCGGTCGGAACCCTTGTTACCAGCACTTTAGCGGCTTACGTTACGGTGTGATATCCAGCACCGGCGTTTCCCCAGAGAACTTCATATGAAAGCAGCGTTTCTCCCCGACCGGGGTGTGGTCAAGGTCAGCGGCGAGGACGCCCGCGATTTTCTCAACGGCCTGGTCACCACCGATGTCGGCCTGATCCAGCCCGGCCTCGGCCGGTTCGGGGCGCTGCTGACGCCGCAGGGCAAGATCGTGGTGGATTTTCTCGTCACCGAGGCGCCCTCCGGCCATGGCGGCGGGTTCCTGATCGACTGCCCGCGCGCGCTGGCACAGGGCCTCGCCGACAAGCTCGGTTTCTACAAGCTGCGCGCCAAGGTCAGCGTCGAGAATCTGTCCGACAGTCTCGGCGTGCTGGCGGCGTGGGACGGCGATCTCGCTGTGAAGCCCGACCTGACGTTTGCCGATCCGCGCGGCGAAAAACTCGGCTGGCGCATCCTCATTCCCGAAGAGCTTGCGGCGAAGGTCGCGGCCCTGATTGGCGCCGACCTCGTCGATGCCGCGGCATACGAGGCCCATCGCATTGCCTGCGGCGCGCCGCGCGGCGGCATCGACTTCATGTATGGCGACGCCTTTCCGCACGAAACCAATATGGACCGGCTGCACGGCGTCGATTTCGACAAGGGCTGCTATGTCGGGCAGGAAGTGGTGTCGCGGATGCAGCACCGCGGCACTGCGCGCACCCGCACGGTGCGCCTGATCCTGGAAGACTTAGCCCCCGAGGCGGGCATCGGCGTTGTCGCCGGCGACAAGCCGCTGGGCACCATGGGCTCGTCGGCTGGCGGCATGGGACTCGCACTCATAAGAACCGACCGCGCCGCCGATGCGCTTGACGCCGGGGTGCCGCTGACCGCGGGCGGCATCGCGGTCCGTCTTGCCGATCCGGACGAGGTCCGGCCGGCGCCGAAGAAGACCGTCGCATGACACGGTCTGCGCGCCTGCATGCCGACGGCCTGATGCGGTGCCCGTGGCCGGGCGAGGACCCGCTCTATATGGCCTATCACGACACCGAATGGGGCGTGCCGGAATATGACGACCGCGCGCTGTATGAAAAACTCATTCTCGACGGTTTTCAGGCCGGGCTGTCATGGATCACGATCCTGCGCAAGCGCGACAATTTCCGCCGCGCCTTCGACGATTTCGAGCCGGCGAAGATTGCACGCTACAGCGAGAAAAAAGTACACGCGCTGATGAACGACGCCGGCATCGTGCGCAACCGCGCCAAGATCGAGGGTACGGTCGCAAGCGCGAAATCCTATCTCAAGATCATGGAAGACGGTCCCGGCTTTTCGAAATTCCTCTGGGATTTTGTCGACGGCAAGCCGAAGGTGAACAATTTCAAGACCACCGCCAGTGTGCCCGCAGCAACGCCTTTGTCCATCAAGATGTCGAAAGAACTGGCCGGGCGTGGGTTCAAGTTCGTCGGCCCGACCATCGTCTATGCCTTCATGCAGGCGACCGGCATGGTCAACGATCATCTGGTGAGCTGCCATTGCCACGACAGCTGCGCCGGCAACAAGCGCGCGCCGCGTCTCAAAGTGAAATGATGGCGAAAGCCGGGATTGCATCCGACCTTTCAACCCGCGCCTGGCAGCGCATGCTGTCGGGACGGCGGCTCGATCTGCTGGACCCCTCGCCGCTCGATATCGAGATCGCCGACATCGCCCACGGCCTGGCGCGGGTAGCGCGCTGGAACGGGCAGACCAATGGCGCGCATATTTTTTCGGTGGCGCAGCACACGCTGCTGGTCGAGGCCGTGATGCGCGAGCATATGCCGCGCATCGATGTCAAAGTGCGGCTCGCGGCACTGCTGCACGACGCGCCGGAATACGTCATCGGCGACATGATCTCGCCGTTCAAGGCGGTGCTCGACGGCGCCTACAAGGCGGTGGAAAAGCGGCTGCTGTCGGCGATTCACATCCGCTTCGGACTGCCGCCGGTGCTGGCCGCCGGGGTCACGCAGCAGATCAAGGCCGCCGATCGGGGCGCGGCCTATCTCGAAGCCACGCTGCTGGCGGGTTTCGCGGAAGCCGAAGCAAAACGTCTGTTCGGCCGGGATCCCGGGCTTCCCGCGGCGACCGTGCAGGATTATCTGACGCCGTGGAGCGCCGCCAAGGCCGAGAAGCGGTTCCTTGCGCGGTTCAAGGCATTGCACGGTTGATGCACGCTTTCGCCCGCCGCTGCGCGGGTTTATAATCGCGCCAGTCAAAAGGACCGCCATGATTCACGTTTGTTCGCTCGCCGCCCTTCCCGAAACCGTCAAGGCCACGGGCGCGAGCCACATCCTTACCGTGATGGCCAACGTCAACCAGGTGCAGCGGCCGGCGTCGATACTTGAAGCCAATCATCTGAAGGTCTCGATGGATGACATCACCGAGCACATGGACGGTTTTGTCGCGCCGTCCGATGCCCATATCGAGCAGGTGCTGAATTTCGTGCGCGGCTGGAATCGCAGCGCGCCGCTGGTGGTGCATTGCTACGCCGGCATCAGCCGTTCCACCGCCAGCGCCTTTGCGGCGGCCTGCATGCTCAATCCGCATCGCGACGAAATCTCGATCGCGCGGCAAATCCGTGCCGCCTCGCCGATCGCCCAGCCGAACCGGCTGATCGTGAGTCTGGCCGACAAGGCGCTGGGACGCGAGGGACGCATGCTGCGCGCACTCGACCAAATGGGCCCGGGCAACATGATGATCGAAGGCCGCCCGTTCCGCGTCGACCTCGACTGATCCAAAATAATCCGGCGCGCTTGAACTTAAACCGGCTGCGTTGACACACACGCAGGTGCTACGCTCCCGGAAGCGATTCCGGGCGTTGTTTGTTTGTGCGCACAAGGCCCGGAACCCTGGAAAGCTTGACGTCCGATGTTTGAATTTTTCGCGCTCGTGGTCGCCATCGTGGCGTTTATTTTCGCCCGCAAGGCTTTCAATCAGGTCGATGTGCTGCGGGCGCGGCTGGACGCGATTGAAGCGGCAGCGCCTCGCGCCACTGCGACGGCAATGGCGCCGGCGCCACTGCCGGCAACCGAAACCCCCATCGCGCCGTTGGCCGCCGATGAGATCAGCGCCGCAACCAGCAAAGAAGCCCCGCCGCCAATTCCACCGGCATCACCGCCTCGGACGCCTGATATTCCCGAGCCGGCGCCGCAACCCGGTCCCGGCTTCGAGGAGCGTATCGGCACCCGCTGGGTGGTCTGGGTCGGCGGTCTGACGCTGGCGCTGGGCGGTTTCTTCATGGTGCGCTATTCGATCGAGCAAGGCCTGCTCGGACCGGGCGTGCGCGTGTTGCTCGGAGGCCTGTTCGCGCTGGCGCTGCTTGCCGCCGGCGAATGGACCCGGCGCAAGGAAAGCATCGCGGCAATCGAGCCGCTGCCGATCGCCAATATCCCCGCCATCCTTACCGCTGCCGGCACCGCCGTTGCTTTCGCCACCGTCTACGCAGCCTACGCATTGTACGATTTCCTCGTCCCGGCGACCGCGTTCATCCTGCTGGGCATGGTGGCGCTGGGCACCCTGGCCGCGGCGCTGCTGCATGGGCCGGCGCTGGCCGGCCTCGGCGTCGCCGCCGCTTTCGCAACGCCGATCCTCGTCTCTTCGGAGCGGCCGGATTTCTGGGCGCTGTATCTCTATCTCGCCGTCGTCACCGCCGCGGCCTTCGGCCTCGCGCGCATCCGGCTGTGGCGCTGGCTTGCGGTCACCACCATCGTGCTCGCGACGCTGTGGACCTTCCCGTGCCTGGAGTGCGGGCCGTCGATGATCGGGCCGCATGCCTTCCACGTCATTGCCGGATTTATTCTGGCGGCGTTGCTGGTGGTATGCGGATTCATGTTCGGGCCGCCGGCGGAACAGGGCCGGATCGAACCGATCTCGTCCGGTGCGCTCGCGGCCTATCTGCTCGGCGCCACCCTGATCGTGCTGAACAGTTTTCACGCCGACACCGCCATGATCGTGTTCGCGTTGCTGGTGGCCGTCGCCTTGTTCGTCGCATGGCGCACCGACGCCGCCGCCGGCGCAATCGTCGCAGCCTCGGCGTTCGTCTTCATCGTATTTGCCGAATGGGCGGTGCGCGGCAATCCGGACATGCTGGTGCTGCCCGGCGGACCCCTGCCCGACATCGGCCCAAACGCTACCGATGGCTCGGTATCGCTGCATCTGATCACCGCGGCGATCTTCGCGGCCGGCTTCGGCGCCGCCGGATTCCTGGCGCAAGGCCGCTCCGTCAGCGCCATGGTGCCCGTGGTATGGTCGGCCTGCGCCGTGTTTACCCCGCTGGCGCTGCTGATCGCATTGTACGCACGCATTGCGCACTTCGATCGCTCGATCCCGTTTGCGATTCTCGCGGTGGTGCTCGCCGCGGCGTTCGGTGCTGCAACGGAAGCCCTAAGCAAACGCGATCACCGGCCGGGACTGCCGATTTCGATCGCGCTGTTCGCCACCGGCACGCTCGCGGCGATCGCGCTGGCGCTGACCTTTGCGCTGGAAAAAGGCTGGCTCACCATTGCGCTGTCGCTGATGTCGCTGGGCACCGCGTGGATTTCGCTGCAGCGGCCGATTCCATTCCTGCGCTGGCTGGCAGCGATTCTCGCGGGCATCGTGGTGGCGCGGATCGGGTATGAGCCGCGCATCGTCGGCGATGCCATAGGCTCAACGCCGATCTTCAACTGGCTGCTGTGGGGCTACGGCATTCCGGCGCTGTCGTTCTGGGGCGCCAGCGTCTTCCTCCGCCGCCGCGGCGACGACGCGCCGCTGCGCATGGTGGAGGCGGCGGCGATTCTGTTCACGGCGCTGCTGGCGTTCATGGAAATCCGCCACGCGGTGAACAACGGCAATGTCTACGGCCCGCCAAGCCTTGCCGAATTCGCGCTGCAGGTCTGCGTCGCACTGGCGATGGCAATCGGGCTGGAGCGCTTGAGAATCCGCACCGGCAGCGTGGTGCACAATGTCGGTGCGATCCTGCTTACGGTGTTCGCCGGCCTCGCCACCGTGTTCGGCCTGATGCTGCTGGAGACGCCGATCATCTGGCCGATCGATGTCGGCGGCGTGTTCTTCAATCTTCTGCTGCTCGGCTACGCGATACCCGCGGTGCTGGCGCTGCTGCTGTCCTATGCGGCGGCGGGCCAGCGCCGCCCCGCTTATGCCAACACCATCGCGGCGTTCGCGCTGGTTCTCGCGCTGACCTATGTCACATTTGAAATCCGCCGGCTCTACCACGGTCCGATTCTGAGCAGGGGTCCCACCACCGGCGCGGAGCAATACACCTACTCGGTCGCGTGGCTGGCGTTCGGCGTGGTGCTGCTCGGCGCCGGCATCCTGTTCAACTCGCAGCGCGCACGGCTCGCGTCGGCGATCGTGATCGCGCTGACGATCGCAAAGGTGTTTGTGATCGACATCTCAACGCTGTCGGATGTGTACCGCGCGTTGTCGTTCATCTGCCTGGGGCTGGTGCTGTTGCCGATCGGTTGGCTGTACCAGCGGATCCTGTTCCGGCGGCCGGCGCTGCCGCCCGTGCCGGCAGCACAGCCCGAGGGGTAGCCCAAACACCTGCGTGGGCTGTTAGTCCGTCGAGCGGCGCAGTTCCGGGGCTGCTTCAGCCTTCGCCGGCTCGGGCTGCGCTTCCGATTTGACCGGCTCGATCCTGGCGCTCTCGACCCGCGGCGTCTCGACGCGTGCCGATATCTCGGTGCGCGATGCATCGGCCGAGCGCGTCGGCTCCGGCGCATGCAGCGAGCGCGGACGCGACACCGCGCGCGCCATCAGCATCTGGCCCGCGCCCTGATGCCGGAAATTGCAATACGCAAAGCCCATGCCCGACACCGAGCCCTGAAAACTGCGCTCATCGTTCTTGACCAGGTTGAAGCACGGCTCGAACGGAACGCCCTTGAGCGAGGCGCAGACGGCCTGACCGCGGACCTGAAGCGTATTGCCGGGCAAGCGGACGCGGCGCATCGGGCCGGCGCCTGCGAACTGTATGGAGCCGGCGGCACCACCATCATCGAGAATCCGGCCTGCACCACGCGTGCCATCGAAGCAGGTGAACGCGAACACCTTGCCGGACACGAACCTGCGGGCTTCGTCGGCATTCATGGTCTGTCCGGCCAAGGCCGGCGCAACCAACACTGCTGCGAAAACGGTCCCCAATACAAAACGCGCAAGCATGCCTAACTCCAACCTACCGGGCGGGTTCACGTCTTTACCCGCTGCTTACCATACCAACCGTGGCAACATTGGCGCAGCTTGGTTGGTAAAGTCTGAACGCCGTCAGAGAATTTTTACCACGATTCGGCCGCGGACCTCGCCGGCGAGGATTTTTGCGCCCGCGGCGATGACCTGGTCCAGGCCGATTTCATGAGTGATTTCAGCAAGTTTGCCGTGATCGAGATCGCTGGCCAGCCGCGCCCAGGCGGCTTTGCGCAAAGGTATCGGGCACATCACGGATTCGATGCCGAGAAGCGACACTCCGCGCAAAATAAACGGCGCCACCGAGGACGGCAGGTCCATGCCGGCGGCGAGGCCGCAGGCGGCGACCGCGCCGCCATATTTGGTCATCGACAGCAGGTTGGCGAGCGTGGTGGACCCGACGCTGTCGATGCCGCCCGCCCAGCGTTCCTTCGCCAAAGGCTTGGCCGGGCCGGACAGTTCGTTGCGGTCGATCACCTCGGCCGCGCCGAGATCCTTGAGGTAGCCGGATTCCGAAACGCGTCCGGTCGAGGCGATGACGTGATAGCCGAGTTTTGACAGCACCGCCGTCGCTACCGAGCCGACGCCGCCGGCGGCACCGGTGACGGCGATCGGACCGTCCTTGGGCGAAAGACCATGTTTCTCCAGCGCCAGCAGCGACAGCATCGCGGTGTAGCCGGCGGTGCCGATCGCCATCGCGTCGCGGGCCGACATTCCCTCCGGCAAGCCGACCAGCCAGTCGCCTTTGACACGGGCCTTTTCCGCATAGGCGCCGAGATGGGTCTCGCCCATGCCCCAGCCGTTGCAGATCACCTTGTCGCCGGCTTTCCAGGCCGGGTGCGAGGACTGCTCGACGGTGCCGGCGAGATCGATGCCGGCGATCATGGGAAAGCGCCGCACCACCGGCGCCTTGCCGGTGACGGCAAGGCCGTCCTTGTAGTTCAATGTCGACCATTCGACCCGAACGGTGACATCGCCTTCCATCAGTTCGGCTTCGTCGAATTGCGTGAGAGCGACCGTGGTGCCCTTCTCCGCCTTGTCGATCCTGATCGCCTTGAACGTTCCCAAACCCGGCTCCTCAAATTCTTTTTTCGGCCGGGCTTACGTTTAACGGATCAGGCCGGCTGCGCAACCGGCCGGACCACGGGCGCTTCCACAATCGGCAGGTTGATCAGCGCCGACAGCACGCCGAACAGCACCGACAGCCACCAGATCGGCGTGTAGGACCCGAATTTCTCGAACACGATGCCGCCGAGCAGCACGCCGAGAAAGCCGCCGACCTGATGGCTGAAAAACGCAAAACCGTAAAGCGTCGCCAGCCAGCGCGTTCCGAACATCAGCGCGACCAGGCTCGAGGTCGGCGGCACCGTCGACAGCCAGGTCAGGCCGGTGACGACGCCGAACGCGACGGCCGAGAACGTGGTGATGGGAAATGAGATGAAGGCCACGGTCGACAGCGCCCGGGTGAAGTAAATGATCGAAAGGATGTAGCGCTTCGGAAACCGGCTCTGCAGCCATCCGACGCTGATCGAGCCCACGATGTTGAACAGCCCGATCACCGCGATCACCCAGCCGCCGGTTTGAACCGGCACGCCGCGGTCGACCAGATAGGCCGGAAGATGCACGGTGATGAAGGCGAGCTGGAAGCCGCAGGTGAAGAAGCCCAGCACCAGCAGCACATAGGAGCGGTGGCCGAACGCTTCGGCCAGCGCATGCTTGAAGGTCTGTTGCTCCGCGGCGGGCACATCGCCGGAAGCGACGCTTGGTGTCGCCAATGCCAGCGATAGCGGGATCACCAGCAGCATCAGGAAGGCGAACACCGTCAAGGCCTGTTGCCAGCCGAAATTGTCGATCAGTGCCACGCCGAACGGCGCGAACACGAATTGCCCGAACGAGCCGGCGGCGGTGCCCGCGCCCAGCGCGACCCCGCGCCATTCCGGCGGAACCAGCTTTCCGAACGCCGACAGCACCAGGTTGAACGAGCAGCCCGACAGTCCGAAGCCGATCAGGACACCGGCGCTGAGATCGAGCGACAGCGGCGTCTCGGCGTATCGCATCACGAACAGGCCCACCGCATACATCAGCGCGCCGACGCTGATCACCCGCAGGGTGCCAAAGCGGTCGGCGATCGCGCCGGCAAAGGGCTGGCCTATCCCCCACAGCAGATTCTGGATCGCCAGCGCGAGGCCGAACACGTCGCGGCCCCAGGAAAACTCCAGGCTCATCGGCTGCATGAAAAAGCCGAAGGTCGAGCGCGGCCCGAAGGTCAGCATGCCGATCAGGCAGCCGCATATCACGATCACCAGCGGCGTGCGCCAGCCGGGCGAAGCGGGAGCCACTCGCAAATTGCCTTGAGCCGCTGCCATGCAAGTCTTCCTCAGCTTCGATTGAGGGAGCTAGTTAATGCATTTGCATGGAAACGCCAACCGGCATGTTCGGGAAAACGCCCGCTGCATTGCAGCGATGCAGATCAGCCCGGGCTAAACCGTCATTCCAGGGCGCGCCCTGTTGGGCGCGAACCCGGAAGCCAGAGCAGTGCTCGGTGCTGGATTCCGGGTCTGCGCCCAAGAGGGCGCATCCCGGAATGACGAGGACGATTGGATTGCCGGGCGACGAATTCTAGCGGCGAACGGTTGCCCCAGGCAGTTCGGCGGAACTGCGGCCGGCCTCGGCGAGCTTTGCGGAAATTGCCGCGGTCTGCGCCTGCGTGCCCCAGCTCGGCGCCTCGCTGCCGTCGCCCCAGGCGCGCGGCCGATAGAAGGTGTGCACGCCGTAGCGGTACATTTTCTTCATCTCATGCACCCACGACGGATGCACCCAATATGCATGGTAGTGCGTCGACTTCGCGACTTCCGGCAGCCAGAGCTGGCCGTCGAGCATGGCTTTCGCGATCTTCCTGGCGCGGTCCCACATGTCGGGTTCGCGCACCACATCGGCAACCTTGTCGCAGGCGAAGGTGAACTGGCACGCCAGATGGCGATGCTTGTTCTGGTAGACCACGCCGCACACGGTATTCGGGTAGAAGCCCGAGAAGGCGCGGTTCAGCACCACCTGCGCCACCGCGATCTGGCCGCGCACGGCCTCGCCGCGGGCTTCGAAATACACCGCTTCGGCGAGACATTTTTCGTGGCGGCCGCGCGCCTTCTCGTCAAACAGGCCGAGGCGTTCGGCCGGAGTCTTGAGGCGCTGGTTGTCGCTGTTGACCTCGCCCTTGCTGGCAATGCTTTCGCCGGCCTTCGACCGATCATCCGATATGACCGGCAGCGACGCCGTGACCTTCATGTCGGGATCCGGACCTGAGGGCATCACGATCAAAGGCTCTTCGCCGGGCCGCCAGCGCTCCATGCTGTCGATGGAGGCGCCGAGCGACGAGCTTCCGAAGAACAGGCTCGCAGTCTTGACCGAAAAACCATCGCGCGGCGGCGCCGGCTCGACCGCGACGCCGGCGGCATCGGGCGCGGCTTTCGAATCGGTGAACGGCGGCACCTCGAGCGACATCGCGACATCGTATCGCGGATATTGCGGCAGCGGCGGCGCCTTCAGCGCTTCGGCGAGTTCAGGATCGAGCGGCGCCGGCTCGGCGGCTGGCATCGCGGCCGCGGTCTTCGCGCCCATCACCGATGCATTTGACGTCGAGGGATCTTCATTCGAGGGCGAAGCGTCTGCCGGCGCGATGATCTCCGGCGTGACGTTGGCGAGGCGGTCGCCCTTCAGGGTACGGTTGACCTTGGGGAAATCCGACGCCTGATAGCGTGGCGGCGCCTGCACAATCGGATTGCGCGTCAGCGAGCCTGTGATGTCGATGCCCGAATTGTCGAGGCTCGCCAGTTGAAACGTTGCACCGGATCGAGATGACGTCCCGATCGGACGGCCGAAGCTGAAGGTGGCGACCTGGATCGAGGCGACGGAAGACGCGAACACCCGCTTCTGCCAGCGTTCGGCGACGCCGGGCTGCCGGGCCAGCAACGATGCGATATCCTGATAGCCGAGTTCGGTCGGGATCAATGCGAAGACGCAGAGACCGAGGCCGAAGGACGCGAAACGCGCGCCCTTCGGCCGGTTACGCAATACTGACATCGACAAACTCACGCACGCAACGCAACGCTACACACACGCGATCGAACCCGCACATTCGGTGCAATTCGATCTTTTCCGGTAGTATCTAATTTAGGTTGCGAGGGAGTTAATCGGCGATGCGCGCGCGCCACACGCAAGGACCGGCTGCAATTGGCGCGATGCGATCGAAAACCTTGGTAAATCGCAAGCGCATGAAAGTGGTAAACATCGCGTTGACGAAAAAAACTTCACGTCATGGCCGGGCTTGACCCGGCCATCCACGTCTTGCTTGCGCCAACTCAGTGAAGACGTGGATGCCCGGGACAAGGCCGGGGCATGACGGTGTCTTTGTTGCAGACGGACGAAAAACCTTACGCCTGCCCGGCCGCCGTCTTGCCCAGCGCGGCTTGCGCCGCGGCGAGGCGGGCGATCGGCACGCGGTAGGGCGAGCAGGAGACGTAATCGAGCCCGATCTCGTGGCAGAACGCCACCGAGGCGGGGTCGCCGCCGTGTTCGCCGCAGATGCCGACCTTGAGATCGGGCCGGGTCTTGCGCCCGCGCTCGACGCCGATTCTGACCAGCTCGCCGACGCCGTCGCGGTCGACCGAGATGAACGGATCGATCTCAAGAATGCCCTTGGTGATGTAGGTGCCGAGGAATCCGGCGGCGTCGTCGCGGCTGATGCCGTAGGTGGTCTGGGTCAGGTCGTTGGTGCCGAACGAGAAGAACTCCGCGGTCTCGGCGATATCGCCCGCCATCAGGCACGCGCGCGGCAGTTCAATCATGGTGCCGACCTGATAGTTCAGCTTGGCGCCGGTCTCTTTCATCACTGAATTCGCGGTGGCGTCGATCCGCGCCTTGATCAGGTCGAACTCGACCCTGGTCGCGATCAGCGGCACCATCACCTCAAGGCCGACCGCCTTGCCGGTGCGTTTTCCCGCTTCCACCGCGGCCTCGAAAATGGCGCGGGCCTGCATCTCGGCGATTTCCGGATAGACGATCGCAAGCCGGCAACCGCGAAAACCGAGCATCGGATTGAACTCGGCGAGGTCGCGGGCGCGATCCGCCAGACGCCGCGGATCGGTATTCATCGCGCGCGCGACCTCCTCGATCTCGGCCTGGGTGTGCGGCAGGAATTCGTGCAGCGGCGGGTCGAGCAGCCGGATGGTGACCGGAAGCCCCTTCATGATCTCGAACAGCTCGACGAAATCCGCGCGCTGCATCGGCAGCAGCTTCGACAGCGCGGCGCGGCGGTCCTGTTCGTCCTCGGCCAGAATCATTTCGCGCACGGTGCGGATGCGCCTTTCCTCGAAGAACATGTGCTCGGTGCGGCAAAGCCCGATACCCTCGCCGCCGAACTTTATGGCGGTGCGGGCGTCGTCCGGAGTGTCCGCGTTGACGCGGACGCCGAGCTTGCGGACCTGATCGGCCCAGCCCATCAGCGTGTTGAATTCACCGGACAGTTCCGGCTCGATCATCGGCATGCGGCCGGCAAGCACCTGGCCCAGCGAACCGTCGATGGTGATGACATCGCCGGTCTTGAAGGTGCGCTTGCCGATGCTCATGGTGCCGCGGCCGTAATCGACGCGGATGGTGCCGCAGCCGGAGACGCAGGGCTTGCCCATGCCGCGCGCGACCACCGCGGCGTGCGAGGTCATGCCGCCGCGCGTGGTCAGAATGCCTTCGGCGGCGTGCATGCCGTGGATGTCTTCGGGGCTGGTCTCAATCCGCACCAGAATCACTTTACGCCCGTCGGCCTGCAGTTTTGTGGCTTCATCGGAGGAGAACACGATTTCGCCGGAGGCAGCCCCCGGCGAGGCCGGCAGGCCGGTGGCGATTACATCGCGCTTGGCACCGGGATCGATGGTCGGATGCAGCAACTGGTCCAGCGACGCCGGATCGATCCGCGACACCGCGTCGTTCTTCGAGATCAGGCCTTCATTGGCAAGTTCGACCGCGATGCGCAGCGCGGCCTTGGCGGTGCGCTTGCCGCCGCGGGTCTGCAGCATCCAGAGCTTGCCGTCCTCGACGGTGAACTCCATGTCCTGCATGTCGCGGTAATGCTTTTCCAACTGCGTATAGATGCGCGTCAATTCCTTGAACGCGCCCGGCATCGCGGTTTCCATCGACGGCTTGTCGGACCCGGAATTCTCGCGCGCGTCCTCGGTGATGTCCTGCGGGGTGCGGATGCCGGCGACGACGTCCTCGCCCTGCGCGTTGATCAAAAATTCGCCGTACAGCTTGCTCTCGCCGGTCGAGGGATTGCGGGTGAAGGCGACGCCGGTCGCCGAGGTCTCGCCCATATTGCCGAACACCATCGCCTGCACATTGACGGCGGTGCCCCAGGATTCCGGAATGTCGTGCAGCCGGCGGTAGGTCACCGCGCGCGCATTCATCCAGGATGAAAACACAGCTCCGATCGCGCCCCATAATTGCGCGTGCGGATCCTGCGGAAAATCCTTGCCGGTTTCGCGCGCGACCGCGTCCTTGTAGCGGCCGACCAGATCGACCCAGTCGTCGCCGGTGAGGTCGGTGTCGAGCGTATAGCCCTGGCTGTCCTTGAAGGTGTCGAGGATGTCCTCGAAATGATGATGCTCGAAGCCGAGCACCACATCGGAATACATGGTGATGAAGCGGCGATAGCTGTCATAGGCAAAGCGGCGGTCGCCCGACATCGCGGCCAGCGCCTCGACCGTGGTGTCGTTGAGGCCGAGATTGAGCACGGTGTCCATCATGCCCGGCATCGAGGCGCGGCCGCCGGAGCGCACCGACACCAGCAGCGGATTTTTCGAGTCCCCAAACCCCTTGCCGGCGATCTTGCCGACCTGATCCAGCGCCTTTTCGACCTGTGCCTTCAATTCCTTCGGATAGGATTTGTCGTGCGCATAGAAGTAGCTGCAGACCGAGGTCGGAATCGTAAAACCGGGCGGCACCGGCAGGCCGAGATTGGCCATCTCGGCGAGATTGGCGCCCTTGCCGCCGAGCAGATCGCGCATGCTGGCCTGGCCTTCGGCCTTGCCGTCGCCGAAGGTGAAAACCCATTTGCCGGATTTCGCAGCGTCCGCAGCGGGCTTCGTTGCCGCCGGTTTCGCCGCGGCTTTGGCCGGAGTTTTCGGCAGCGCCTTGCGCGCGCTGGCCCGCGGCGCGGATGGCTTTGATTTCGCTGCGACTTTTTTGGTCTTCGATGCGGCTTTGGCCATGGCTTACAGATCATCCGCAGGAGGGGTGGAGGTTGCGCGCCTTACACCACGTTTTGCCGGTTCCACGCAAGCTGCGGGAACCCGGCTGTGCGCTACATCTTCAGCATCTTGAACAGGCCGAGGCCCGCCAGACCGATAAAAATCAAATAGATCGCGACCACGAGATTGAGGAAACGCGGCATGATCAAAATCAGGATACCTGCAATCAGGGCCACGATCGGCTGAATGTGGGCTGCGGTGATGACCATAGAAATATCTCCTGGCGATGTTGGGAAATGTCGAATCGAGGCGGAGATTTTATCCGCTATGGCGGTTCCACGATAGCAGACGCTTTTGGCTTCAACGGGTTCCAGGAGGCGATGCATAGCTGCCAACAATTGCAGCATTGCATCGCAAATTCGCGGGGAACGATGCGCCGCCGCATGAATTAGGAGGGATTGCGCACAGGCGTGAGCGAAATCATGCGCCAGGTGCGCTCCATCGCGAAGGAGAAAACCATGCGGAACAGAATTCTCGGCCTTGCCGCAATCGCAGCCGTCATCGGCACACCGATCGCGGCGCAGGCGCAGGGCACGGTCGGCGTCGTCCGCGGCGACAGCGTGATCGTCGACAGCGACGGTATTGCCGTGGCGCAGCGGCCGGCCTTCCGCGACTACGTTATCCGGGAACGCGTGCCGACCTACACCATTCCGGATCGCGTGATCGTCGGCGGCGTGCTGCCGGAAGCCGGCATCACCTATTACGACGTGCCGCAGACCTATGGTCCGACGACCTATCGCTACACCGTGGTGAACGGCCAGACCGTGCTGGTCGAACCGCGCACCCGTCGCGTCGTTCAGGTGATCGACTAACCGCCTGAACGACGACGCGCTCAGGCGCGCCGCAATCGCGACTGAGCGACAAGAGCCCCGCTCCGGTGTCCCCACCGGGCGGGGCTTTTGCTTTGACCCGCCTTGTGTGTCGTCCCCGCGAAGGCGGGGACCCATAACCCCTCGCGGTTATGTGCAGCGAAGTGGTTCAACAAGGCCACTGACGCCAACCAGAACATCCGCGACACGGCGTATGGGTCCCCGCCTGCGCGGGGACGACATCGATTGTGTGTCGCGGCCTTGCGAAAATTTCCAAATTCAAATTTCAAACAGCCAAGCGTCCGCATCCTCGCGCCGCCGCGCGAGTTGGGCTTTTAGTTGATCTCCCCTTTTTGAGGGGAGATGGAGCGCCGAAAGACGCGCCTTGGTAGTAAGAAATGCGCCCTTCGGACGCTCCATCGCAGCGACTTCTTCGTCCCTGGGACCGATCTTCCGGTACAGGCGCGAACCGAAGCTCGCCATCCAGGCAGGCTTTCGCCCACCCTTCGCCTGTACCCCCCAGCCACTTAAGGCAGAGCCCCGTAGTGGGCTCGGGCGGTTACCCAAGGCCCCCCCGAGTCTGTACTTGCGAGGCACAGCCGCGGGCGCCGCATCCGACCGGCTTGGGTTACCCCTCGCCAGTCAAGCTTTCGCTCTGTCCCACTTCAGTAACGCCTCTAGAAGCGCCCCTCATGGACAGGACGGAGCGATAATAAGCCCGCATAAGGGGACGGGGATAAGGAATGCGAAAAAAATTTTCGCCAGCAATTTCAAATACGTGCCCCGGACGCAGCGCAGCGCGTAGCACTTCGCGGAGCGGTGCGCTGCAGAGCCGGGGTCCCGGTTACTTGCAATCGGAAGAACCCGGGGTCCCGGTTCTGCGAAGCAGCGCTTCGCAAGGGCTACGCGCTGCATCGCGCCCGGGACACGACTCTCAGCCGTCATTGCGAGGAGCGCTCGCGACGAAGCAATCCAGTCCTTCCGCGCGCGGGGCTCTGGATTGCTTCGCTTCGCTCGCAATGACGCGGAGAGTTCAATCCTGTATCTTCGAAAAATCCGCCACCGCGCGCGTAGCCGCGCGGATTTCGTTGAGCAGCTTCAGGCGATTCTCGCGCACTTGTCGGTCGTCGTCGTTGACCTTCACCTTGTCGAAGAACGCATCCACCGCGGGCCGCAGTTTTGCCATTGCGCTCATGGCGCCGGCGAAATCTTCCCTAGCCACAGCGGCGCTGGCCTCGACCTTCACCTGGTCGATCGCTTTGGCGAGCGCCTTCTCTTCATCGAGAGAATACAGCGCGGCATCCGGCGCACCGTCATACGCCTTGCCGTCCTTCTTCTCCTCGATCCGCAAAATATTCGCCGCCCGCTTGGTGCCGGCGAGCAGGTTCTTGCCGTCGTCGGTGTCGAGGAATTCTCCGAGCGCCTCGACGCGGCGGACAACCATCAAAAGGTCATCTTGGCCTTCCAGCGCAAATACCGCATCGACGAGATCGTGACGCGCGCCTTGTTCGCGGAGTTGACCCTTCAGGCGGTCGGCGAAGAAAGAGAGGAGATCGTGTAGTACGGCAGAAGTCTTTGTTTCAGAGCGACCAAAGGAGTCGGGCGATCTTGCCTCGTCACGCGCCATCACCTCATCGGCCCGGGAGTCCCCACCCAAAGCCGCGTCGAGTTCGTTAGCCGCTGCGAATTGTCGGTCTAGTTCCTTATCCCGAATATGTTCGCCTACACCATCAGCGGCACCAACCAGAAGACCGTGTAGCCTTATCTGTAATCTGTTCTCGAGAATCAACCTAATCACGCCCAGCGCCGCGCGGCGCAACGCATAAGGATCCTTACTTCCCGTCGGCTTTTCATTGATCGCCCAGAAGCCTACCAGCGTATCGATTTTGTCAGCCAGCGCGACCGCGATCGACACCAGGTCTGTTGGTACACGATCACCCGCTCCAACCGGTTTGTAATGATCCTCACAAGCCTGCGCGACAGCTCCGTTCTCACCTTGTGCTAACGCATAATACTTCCCCATGAGACCCTGAGTTTCGGGAAACTCGCCTACAACCTCAGTAAGCAGATCGGTCTTGCAGAGCTGTGCCGCACGCTGAACATCGTTGTGATAGGCAGCCATGCTGCCATTATATTTCGTCACACCGACTTGCATCCGGGGTTCGATAACCTCTCCCACTATTCGAGCGAGTGCCACGATGCGTTCAATGCGCTCGCCTTGCGTTCCGAGTTTTTCATGAAACACGATGCCGTCGAATTTCGGCAGCCGGTCTTCCAGCTTCGTCTTCAAATCCGTCTCATAAAAAAACTTCGCATCGCTCAATCGCGCGCGGATGACGCGTTCGTTGCCGGCGACGATGGCCTTGCCGCCGTCGCTGGCTTCGATGTTGGCGGTGAGGATGAACTTGTTGGTGAGTACTTCACCTCTCCCCGTCGCGGAGAGGTCGGCGCGCAGCGCCGGGTGAGGGGGAGCCGCCGCGGATGAGAGAGCCCCCTCACCCGCCGTCGCGCTGGCGCGCGCCGTCGACCTCTCCCCTGCGGGGAGAGGTGAAGCAGGCTGCCTCACCACAAAGCATTTCTGGTTATTGCGGATGGTGGCGCGGATCACCTCGCCGGGGATCGACAGAAACTCGCTGTCGAACGAGCCCATCAGCACCACCGGCCATTCCACCAGGCCCGCGACCTCGTCGAGCAGCACCTGGTCCTCGACCAGCTCGAAGCCTTGCGCAAAGGCAAGTTGCTTCGCATCGGCCAGAATGACGTCCTTGCGCCGCGCCGGATCGAGCACGACCTTCGCCGCCGCAAGTTTTGTTTCATAATCCTCGAAACGGCGTACCGGAATCGCCGCCGGCGCCATGAAGCGGTGGCCATAGGTGGTCTGCCCTGCCTCAATGCCGTCGATGGCAAACTTCACCACCTCCGGCTCTTCAGTCTCCATCCCGAACGTCGCGACGATGGAATGCAGCGGCCGCACCCAGCTCAGCGCGCCCGGGCGCGCCGAGCGTTCGCCCCAGCGCATCGACTTCGGCCACGGGAAGGTACGGATAATCACCGGCAGCATGTCGGCGAGCACGTCGAGCGTGGCGCGGCCGGGCTTTTCGATCAGCGCGATGTAAAAGTCGCCCTTCTTCGGATCGCGCTGGATTTTTGCCTCGTCGAGCGAGGCAAGGCCCGTCGCTTTCAAGAACCCCGCGATCGCCGCTTCCGGCCCGCCGACGCGGGGGCCCTTGCGCTCTTCCTTGAGGTCGGGTTGCCGCGCGGGGATGCCGTACACCGTCAGCGTCAGCCGCCGCGGCGTCGCGAGCGCTTTTGCGCCTTCATAGACCAGGCCTTCGGCGACGAGCTTGTCGGTCACCATGCGGCGCAGATCGTCGGCCGCTTTCGCCTGCATGCGCGCGGGGATTTCTTCGGAAAACAGCTCTAGCAGGAGATCGGGCATCAGGCGGCGCTTCCCGCTTGCGTATGCACCCAGGCCTCGCCGCAGGCTTTGGCCAGTTCGCGCACCCGCATGATGTAGCTCTGCCGCTCGGTCACCGAGATCACGCCGCGGGCGTCGAGCAGGTTGAAGACGTGGCTCGCCTTGATGCACTGGTCGTAGGCCGGCAGCGCCATCAGGTGCGCCTCGCGCTTGCCGTCTTTCCAGCCGGCGTCGAGATATTTTTTGCAGGCCTCTTCCGCCATCGAAAATTGCTTGAACAGCATGTCGGCGTCGGAATGCTCGAAATTATGCCGCGAATATTCCTGCTCGGCCTGCAGGAACACGTCGCCATAGCTCACCCTGTCGGCGCCCTCGCGGCCGTTGAAATTGAGGTCGTAGACGCGGTCGACGCCCTGCACATACATCGCCAGCCGCTCCAGCCCGTAGGTGAGTTCGCCCGCCACCGGCGCGCATTCGACGCCGGCGACCTGCTGGAAGTAAGTGAACTGCGACACTTCCATGCCGTCGCACCAGCACTCCCAGCCCAGCCCCCAGGCGCCCAGCGTCGGGCTTTCCCAGTCGTCCTCGACAAAGCGGATGTCGTGCAGGCCATAGTCGACGCCGATCGCGGCCAGCGATTTCAGATAGAGCTCCTGAATGTCCGGCGGAGACGGTTTTAAGATCACCTGGAATTGGTAATAATGCTGCAGCCGGTTCGGGTTCTCGCCGTAGCGGCCGTCCTTCGGCCGCCGCGACGGCTGCACATAGGCCGCGTTCCATCGCTTCGGGCCGAGCGCGCGCAGCGTGGTCGCCGGATGAAAGGTGCCGGCGCCGACCTCCATGTCATAGGGCTGCAGGATCACGCAGCCCTGGTCGGCCCAGAAACGCTGCAGCGCCAGGATCAGTCCCTGGAACGAACGTTCCGGGCGCATATGCGGGGGCAGCGAATCCATCGGGCGAATTTCTGAATCAGGGGATCAGTAAGCGCGCGGGACCGTATCGGCGGGAACCTAAGGAATCAAGGCAATGTCCGGCGGCGTGGAGAACGTGCGGATTATTCGAGATCAGCGACGTTCGCAACGGAACTTCGGGAGCCCGAGATGATTGTCTCCCTGAAAACCGCGATCTCCCTGCATTGTGACAACCGAGGATCGCGCAGTTCGATAAGCTGCTCTGACGAATTACCTCCAGGCTTGCTCGCCGGTCTTGAAGGGTGGTGCCCCACCCTCAGGCCGGCGCAAGTATTTTGGCCGTTCCCCGGATGCTGCGCAGCGCGCCGCCCCTTGCGGCGTGATGCGCTGCTGATCCGGGGCCGTAACAAAGCTCGGTGTTTGGTACGGTCCCGGCTCTGCGGAGCGGCATGAAGAATGCCGCACCGCGTCCGGGACACCATGGTGCATCAGCCCGGCCGGTAGGCGCCGGTATTGGGGTCGCGCCGCAGCGTCGGGATGTCGCCCGGCCGGTCCACCTCCGCGAGCCGGGCTCGGCGCGCTTCTTCCAGCTCCTGGTTGACCCGTTTGGCGGTCCGGTAGGCCCAGCGGACCACGGCCAGCCCACCCAGGGCGCCTGCGAATGCGACTAGCGGCGGCATCGGTCGATCCTTGTCATTCATCTGTCACGCGCCCCTTGATTCACATTGTCGCGCAACCCGGTCCATCCCGCAATCGCCTGTTGGGGAGGCGAAATGGCGCGGCGTCACGGCGCTCAGAACCCGAATTTGGCCCAAATCGCCCGGGTTTCCAGCGCGGAAATCAGCTCGTCCGGCAATCCCGCGAGCCCGTCCGGCGAAACCGCGGTCCCGGCCCCCGATTTGCGCCCCAGCAGCCCGGACAAAAGCCCGGTCGGCGGCGCAATCACCGGGGTCTGCACCTTGTCGCCATAGCGCGCCCGCAGCGTCGACCTGAGATCGCCGATGGCGTCGGCGAGGCCGAGCGAGACGGAGGTTTCGCCGGCCCAGTATTCCCCGGAAAACAGCACATCCTCGGCACCCTTCAGCCGGGTTCCACGGCTCCCCTTCACCAGCGCGATGAAGATGGCGTGGATCTCGCGCTGAAGCGCTTTTATCCGGGCCACATCATCGGGATTCTCGGGGAGAAACGGATCGAGCATCGCCTTGTGCTCGCCCGCGGTATAGAGCCGCCGCTCGACGCCGATCTTCCTGATCAATTCCTGGAAGCCGAAGGAGCCGCCGACCACGCCGATCGACCCCAGGATCGACGACGGATCGCAGAAAATCTCGTCGCCGGCACAGGCGATCATGTAGCCGCCGGATGCCGCGACATCCTCCACGAACACCAGCACCGGCAGCTTCTTTTCGGCGGCAAGCTGGCGGATGCGCAGATAAATCTGCCGCGACTGCACCGGCGAGCCGCCCGGCGAATTGATCACCAGCGCGACGGCTTTTGCATTTTTGGTGGCGAAGGCGCGCTCCAGCATTTTTGCGACGCCGCCAAGCGTCATGCCCGGCCGCAGCGGGGTCACCGCGCCGATCACGCCGGACAGCCGCACCACCGGCACGATGGCGGCACCCCGCCGCCAGCGCGCGGGAACAAGCGCCATCAGCCGGTCCATCGACCAGGGCTGTCCGCGGCGGCCGTCGATCTCTTCATTCATGCCGTTTCCTCAAAATTTACCATTTCTTATGTTCTATCACGTCAGTGTTATTTCAGATTGGTGGAACGTCATTTGCATTGCAGTCGTTGTCAGGCTGCAATGAGGCAGCGGAGAAAGACATGAAAATCTACCTGCTGATGATGCTGATCGGCGCGCTGCTGACCGCCATTCACTTCACGTCCGCTCCCGAAAAGCGCCCGGAAACAATGCCGCAATAACGACACCGCGGCCAGCTTGCCTCCAAGGCTTTAAAGCATGGCCAGCGGCAAATTGCCCCTCCCGGCCAATATCTCCTGAACCTGTTTATTAGGCAGCCCTGACTCGTCATTGAGCATCAGGCCCGGATAAAGCGCCGTCGGCGCGCGTCCGCCCTTGATCGCGCGAATTAGCACGCGGATCGCGGGCGTGGCCGCATCGCCATGAACCGGCAGAATCGCCAGGCTGCCGAAGCCGAGATCGAGCGCCGCAACCACTTCCGCAAGTCCATCGGCGCGCCAGATCAATGTCAGCACGCCGCCGGATTTCAAAATGCGCCGCGCCGCATGAGTCCAGTTCTCCAGCATGGCCGCGCCGGCCACGTGCGCGATCTCGCGATTTTTATCCGGAGACGCGCGATGCCGCGAAGGATCGTTGAACGGCGGATTCATCAGCACGACGTCGACGCTGTCAGGGACCAGTCCAGCGGCAACGAAAACATCCGCGCTGGATGCGAGGTCCATCGCGACGACTTTGGCATCTATCCCATTTGACGCGGCATTGCCGCCCGCGAGATCGGCGAGGCGCCCGTCGATCTCGACCAGAACGAGCTTGATTCCGGCCACGCGCTTCGCCAGCGCCAACCCGGCTGCGCCGACGCCGGCGCCGAAGTCGACCACCCGGTCGCCCGATCGCGCCGATGTCGCCGCCGCCAGCAGCATGGCGTCGTGACCGGCGCGGTGGCCGGATTTCGGCTGGCGCAATCGCAGGCGCCCGCCGAGGAACGCGTCATCGGTGAGTTCGCTAGCTGGCTCAGTCATCGGCCCGCAGTTCATGGGCGAGCCCGGCGTCGGTGAGAATCTGGCGCGCCTCGCGGTTGTCCTCGTCATGGACCAGGATCCGGCGCGGCAGCATGCCGAGCGAGCCCTCCAGCACGCTCATGTTCTGGTCCAGCACCAGATGATGGATGTTGGCGCCATCGAGCAATGCGCCGATCGCCGACACCAGCACAATATCGTTGGTTCGTACCAGTTCCCGCAACTTGAGGCTCTCCTCGGCAGACCTGCTTGATGGCTTCGCGGCGCGTGTCAACCGCTCGATGCCCTTGCCGCGTCACCCGGCACTTTCTATTGTTATAGCCGAGGATAGAGTGAATTGCGCAAATGTGGAGACTTGTGTGGCGGTAATTGTCCCGTTCGAGAGCCACCCGGCAGCTTCGATCGATCAACTGGTCGGGCTGGTCGCCGCCGACATGGAACGCGTCAACGCCACCATCCTGTCGCGGACCGGTTCCGAAGTCACCATGATCCCCGAGGTCGCCAACCACCTGATCTCCTCGGGCGGCAAACGGCTGCGCCCGATGCTGACGCTGGCGATGGCCCATCTCGCCGGCTATTCCGGCGAGGGCCATATCAAGCTCGCGGCCTCGGTGGAATTCATGCACACCGCCACATTGCTGCACGACGACGTGGTCGATGAGAGCGAATTGCGGCGCGGCAAGCTGTCGGCGCGGATGCTGTGGGGCAACGAGGCCAGCGTTCTGGTCGGCGATTTCCTGCTCGGTCAGGCGTTCCGGATGATGGTCGAGGTCGGCTCGCTGCGCGCGCTGGACATCCTCTCATCGGCCGCGGCCACCATCGCCGAAGGCGAAGTAATGCAACTGGCGGCGGCAAAAAATACCGCCACCACCGAAGACGAGTATCTCGCGGTGATCCGCGGCAAGACCGCCGAACTGTTTGCGGCCGCCTGCGAGGTCGGCCCTGTCATCGCCAATCGCCCGAAAGCCGAGCAGACCGCGTGCCGCTCGGTCGGCATGAATCTCGGCATCGCGTTCCAGCTGGTCGACGACGTGCTGGATTACGGCGGCAAGGCCGCCAAACTCGGCAAGAACGTCGGCGACGATTTTCGCGAGGGCAAGATCACGCTGCCGGTGGTGCTGGCGTTCCGCCGCGGCAACGACGTCGAGCGCGCCTTCTGGGTCCGCGCGCTGGAGCGCGGCGAGATCGGCGGCAGCGATCTCGATCATGCCATCGGCCTGATGACCAAGCACCGCGCGCTGGAGGACACCATCAATCGCGCCCAGCATTACGGCGCCATGGCGGTCGACGCGCTGGCGCTGTTTCCGGCCTCGGCAATGAAAACCGCGCTGGAGCAGGTAGTGGCGTTCTGCCTGGCAAGGTCGCATTAAACGGAAACACCGTCATCCTGAGGAGCCGCGCATCTTGCGCGGCGTCTCGAAGGATGGCTGCGGGCACTGGTGGCCCATCCTTCGAGACGCGGCCCGTTGGGCCGCTCCTCAGGATGACGGCGGTGTGTGTGGTGTGCTCAGCTCAACACCCCCGCATGCACCCACCACGCCGGATGCTCGAGCTGGATCGCCTGCGCCGCGCGCTGCGCAGCGGCAGCGTCGTTGAAAATCGCAAAGCATGTCGCACCCGAGCCCGACATCCGCGCCAGCCGCGCGCCATCGGCGGCACGCAGCGCGGCCAGCACCTCGCCGATGACGGGCTGGATGCGCGTCGCCGGTTTCTCCAGATCGTTGCCGATGCCGGCAAGGGTTTTGATCCATGCGTCGACCGACGCGCCGGCTTCGGGCCATACCGGATCGTAGAGGATCACGTCGGTGGCGCCGACCAGCAGTTCGCCGTGCCGCAGGCCCAGCGTCTTGAACACATCCGCAGTCGCGACGGGAACGCACGGATTGACCAGCACGCATGGCATTTTCGGCAAATCAAGCGGCAGCAGCGTTTCGCCGACGCCGGTCATCACGCATGCGCGTGACGACAGGCAAACCGGCACGTCGGCGCCGGTCAGTTGCGCGACTTCGATCAGGCGCGGATCGTCGAGCTCAAGTTTGTTCGCCCGCGCCAGCAGCCGCAGTGCCGCCGCGGCATCCGCCGAGCCGCCGCCGATACCGGCTGCGACCGGCAGCACCTTGTCGAGCATGAACTCGCCCGCTTCAAGATTGTCCACGCGTTCACTGAGCAAACGCGCCGCCTTGAGCACAAGATTATCCGCAGCTTCGCCGCAGTCCCCCGCGCGCGGACCCGTGGTCGAAAGGCTGAGTTCGGTTCCGGGTTCAAGCGTCAGCCGGTCGGCGCAATCGCAAAACGCCACCACGCTTTCAAGGTCGTGATAGCCGTCGACGCGGCGGCCGATCACCCGAAGCGTCAGGTTGACCTTCGCATGTGCCTCATCCGTCAGCGCCGGCATCGGGATCAATCAGCCGCCCTTGCCGTCTTCTTTTTTCTTGTCGGCGGACGCCGCCGAGGAGGTGTCCTCGGGCAGGCCGTTCTCGATCTTGGCTTCGATCTTCGGCAGTTCTTCCGGCTCCGGCTTGAGGTCGCGGGCATGCGCCCACTGGAATTTTGCTTCCAGGGTGCGGCCGACGCGCCAGTAGGCGTCGCCGAGATGGTCGTTGATGGTGGGGTCCTCCGGCTTGAGGTCGATGGCGCGTTCGAGATTCTTCACCGCGTCCTCGAAATTGCCGATCCGGTAATAGGCCCAGCCCAGCGAGTCGACGATGTAACCGTCGTCGGGGCGCTGTTCGACCGCGCGCTTGATCATCTTCATGCCGTCATCGAGATTGATGCCCTGATCGATCCAGGAATAGCCGAGATAGTTCAGCACATGCGGCTGCTCGGGCTGCAGCTCGAGCGCCTTGCGCATGTCGGCTTCGGCCTTGCTCCACTGCTTGGAGCGCTCCTCGCAGATGCCGCGGAAATAATAATAGACCCAGTTGCCCTTTTCGTTGGTCGACGGCAGCGCGTCGATGCCCTGCGTATAGGTCCGGGTGCACTCGACGAACTTCTTGCGCCCGCGCTCGATGTTGCCGAGCGCCATGATCGCTTCGAGGTCCTTCGGATCCTGCGCCGTCACAGCCTTTAAAATCTTGATCGCCTCGTCGCTGCGATCGACGGTGTCGAGATCGGTCGCCTGCTGGATCTGCGCGTTGCGTTTGAGTGGCGAACTGGCCGGCACCCGCTCATAGACCTTGATCGCCATCTGCGGCTTCTTCACCGATTCATAGAGATCGGCCAGCGACAGCAGCGCCAGCGAATGATTGGGCGCGAGGTAAAGTGCAAGCTGCAGATAGACCAGCGCCAGATCCTCGCCGCCGCGGCGGGTCAGCGAGGCGCCGATGCCGTACAGCGCTTCGGCAGCACCGGTCTGCGGCGAATCCACCAGCGGCGGCAGCTTCTTGCCGGCCCTGGTCTCGCGAATGCCCTCCAGCACCAGCGGATGGCGCGCCAGTTTCTTGTCGAACGCCTCGTAGACGCCGGTCGCAGCCTGGGCATCCTTGTTGCGCGACACCCAGCGCGCATAGGCGTCGGTCACCCGAAGCGCGGAATCGTCCAGTTTGTAGGCCCGCTCGAGGCGCGCGCCGGCATCTTTTTCCTTGCCCGCCAGTTCGAGGATCATGCCGGAGTGCAGATCCTTGAAGATCGGATACCATTCCGGCCCGGTCAGCTTGTCGATGCTGGCGATCGCCGCCTTGGTGTCGCCGGCGCCGTAGGCGGCCCAGCCCGACAGCAGCGTCGCCACCAGATCGGTGATCGGCCCGCGCACCGACTGATTGATGTTGATCTGCGCGGCCGCGTATTTCTTCTGCTTCAGGTCGCGCGAGCCGACCACCAGCCGCGCGACGCGGTTATTCTTGTCGATGGTCAGGATGCGGTCGGCGAGCTTCACCGCCTCGTCGATATCGCCTTCGGCGAGCGAGGAGATGAACGCGCGATCGAGCAACTCGTTGTTTTTCGGATCGGTGCGAAGCGCCGAGCGGTAGAACGTCGCCGCCGCACTCGCATCGCGTTCCACGCTGGCGTGACGCGCGGCAAGATAGCTGCCCGCCGTGGTCAGGCCTTTCATGTCGCGGCTGGAGGGGAATGGCGCCGTGGTGTCGGTCGGGCGCTCCGGGGTCTGCGCCAGAAGCGGGCCAGGCAACGCCAGCGATGCGACGGCGGCAGCGGCAATCGCCAAGCGATTGAAACGAATGGAAAACATCACGTTCGCCTAGCTCCAGGATTTGTACGGATAGTCTTGCGCTGCGCAACCGACCCGGCAGCATCAAGCCGACTGACAATGCCGCGTTTGGCGTTCAACCGCAAGGATACGGGGCAGCGAATCGATTGAGACAAAGTGCCCGGATGGCATCGGGTTAACCAGCCTGGTCTGACAACGCTTTTACTGTGGCGGTATCGTGGCCGGCACCGAGTAACCCGTCATTCCGGGGCGCGCGTCTTCGCGCGAACCCGGAATCCAGTTCCGCGCACTACTCTGGATTCCGGGTCTGCGCCAAGAGGCGCATCCCGGAATGACGATTAAGAGTCAGGGACTCACGCAATCGTGGTCACATTGCCTCGTAATTGGGCCCGCCGCCGCCTTCGGGTGGAACCCAGGTGATGTTGCCGTTCGGATCCTTGATGTCGCAGGTTTTGCAGTGAACGCAATTCTGGGCATTGATCTGGAAGCGCGGTCCTGACGGCTCCTCGACCCATTCGTAGACCCCCGCCGGACAATAGCGATTCGACGGACCGGCATAAACGTCGTGCTCGGATGTCTTCTGCAGGTTCAGATCGGCCACCTTGAGGTGAACCGGCTGGTCCTCTTCGTGGTTGGTGTTCGACATGAACACCGACGACAGCCGGTCGAAGGTCAGCTTGCCGTCCGGCTTGGGATAGGCGATCGGCTGGTATTGCTTCGCCGGCTTGAGCGTCTTGCGATCCGGCTTGGCGTGCGACTGCGTGCCGAACAGCGAGAAGCCCAGCGTATTGCACCACATGTCGAAACCGCCGAGCGCGTTGCCGAGGATGGTGCCGAATTTCGACCACAGCGGCTTGGCGTTGCGCACCGGGTACAAATCCTTGCCGATGCTCGAGGAGCGCCAGCCGTTTTCATAATCGACCAGTTCGTCATTGGCGCGGCCGGCGGCGATCGCGGCCGAGATGCTTTCCGCGGCGAGCATGCCGCTCGCCATCGCGTTGTGGACGCCTTTTATGCGCGGCACGTTGACGAAGCCGGCAGCGCAGCCGATCAGCGCGCCGCCCTTGAAGGTCAGGCACGGCACCGACTGGTAGCCGCCTTCGGTGATCGCCCGCGAACCATAAGCGAGGCGCTTGGCGCCCGCGAAAGTGTCGCGGATTTTCGGATGGGTCTTGAAGCGCTGAAATTCCTCGAACGGATAGATGTAGGGATTGTCGTAATTGAGATGCACGACGAAACCGACGGCAACGAGGTTGTCGTCATAGTGATAGAGGAATGACCCGCCGCCGGTGGAGTTATCGAGCGGCCAGCCGAACGAATGCTGCACCAGGCCTTTTTTGTGTTTGGCGGGATCGATCTGCCAGACTTCCTTCAGCCCAATGCCGAATTTGCCCGGCTCGCAATCCTTGTCGAGTGCGAATTTGGCGATCAACTGCTTGGTCAGGCTGCCCCGCGCGCCCTCGGCGAACAGCGTGTACTTGCCGAGCAATTCCATGCCGCGCGTGAACGAATCCTTGTGCGAACCGTCCCTGGCGATGCCCATGTCGCCGGTGGCGATGCCGCGCACCGCGCCATTGTCGTCGTACAGGGTTTCGACCGCCGCAAAGCCCGGATAGATTTCGACGCCGAGCGCCTCGGCCTTGGCGCCGAGCCAGCGGCACACCATGCCGAGCGAGGTGATGTAACAGTGATGATTGTCCATCAGCGGCGGCATCATGAAATTCGGCAAGCGGAAGCCGCCCGATTTGGTCAGCAGGTAAAACTGGTCGTCCTTGACCTGGGTCTTGAGCGGACAATCGGCGTCGTCGCGCCAGTCCGGAAGCAACTTGTCGAGCGACACCGGATCGATCACAGCACCTGACAAAATATGCGCGCCGACTTCGGACCCCTTCTCGACCACGACGATCGTGAGCTCCGCATTGAGCTGCTTCAGCCGGATCGCAGCCGCAAGGCCGGACGGGCCGGCGCCGACGATGACAACGTCGAATTCCATGGATTCGCGGGGCGGCAGTTCTTCTTCGGTGCTCATGATCTGATCTCGGCCGGTTTCAGAACGCTTCTAAAGGCTGTTGTTTCCGATTTTTCGCTTGAGAACAACCATGGAAATGCGCCGCCCGGCGTTCTAGGTTGAGGGGATGCCCCTGACATTCCGCCATGACGCCTGACCGCGCCCCCACCGTCCATGAATTGCTGGCCTTTTATCTGGAGGCCGGGGTCGACTGCGCGTTGATGGACGAGCCGGTCAACCGGGTGTCCGACGACAGCGCGGCCGCGCGGCGCGAACAAGCGCCGTCTACGGCAGTCAGAATAGCGCCGGCCGCGAAGCCGATAGCCTATGGAGATGCTGCGCCCGCGCCCGAAATGGCGATCCAGTCGGCGCGGGAAGCGGCGCGCACCGCGCCGTCGCTGGACGTGCTGCGCGCGATGCTGGAGCAGTTCGACGGCTGCGCGCTGAAATCCACCGCGACGCGGCTGGTGTTCGCCGACGGCAACCCGCAGGCGCGCATCATGTTCGTCGGCGAGGCGCCCGGCCGCGAGGAAGACATCGAGGGCCTGCCATTCGTCGGACGTTCCGGCCAGTTGCTGAACCGGATGATCGCGGCGATCGGGCTCAATCGCGGCAACGCCTACATCGCCAATGTCATTCCGTGGCGGCCGCCGGGCAACCGCACACCGACGCCGCAGGAGACGCAAGTGTGCCTGCCGTTCATCCAGCGCCAGATCGAACTGGTGAACCCGGACGTGCTGGTGACGCTGGGCAATCCCTCGACCCAGACCTTGCTGTCGACCCGCGAGGGCATCATGAAAACCCGCGGACGCTGGTTCGACTACGACACCGGAACGCGCAAGATCAAGGCGATGGCCACCTTCCATCCGGCCTACCTGCTGCGCTCGCCCTCCTACAAGCGGCTGGCGTGGCAGGATCTGCGCGCGATCGCCAAGGCGCTGGAGAATAAAGCCTCATAGCCTCCGCTGCGTCATTGCGAGCGAAGCGAAGCAATCCAGGAGTCGCGAGGCAGGACTGGATTGCTTCGTCGCAAGTGCTCCTCGCAATGACGGACTGAGCTACCTTTCCTACGGCGCCTTCGGCCGCACGATGGCCCAGCCGATCCGCAACAGCCCCTGGCGGCCGGTGACCAGCCGTTCGAAGGCGCGCGGGATTTCCGGCACGATGCCGGGAAATCGTTTGGCGAGTTCGTCCGGCGGCGTGCCGGCGGTGTCGGACGCGCGCCACACCACGACGCCGCCGAGTTCGTTGAATTTTGCTTGTGTCAGCCACGGCGTCCGCGCCGGCGTCGCGTCGAGGAACAGATGCGGACGCGCCTGGTCCATTCCGATCAGCGTCGCGATCTGGGCGTCGCCCGCCACCGCCCGCAGCGGACGGTTGGTGCGGCGCTCAAAGCTGTCGCCGAAAAAACGGGCGATGGCGGTTGATGGCAATGAGGTCGATACTTCCGCGGTGCCTGCCCAGGGCAACAACAGCGTCGTCGCGATCGTCGCCAGCGCAGGCGCCACGATCGCGGCCGCCCAGACCGAGCGCAGCAACCGCTGGCGCCGCAGGTGAACCAGATCGCCGGTGGCGACGATGACGGCCAGCCCCGACAGCAACAGCGCGATGCCGGCGCCGCCCACCACGCCATCGAGGTTGAACAGCGCGGAGATCAGGCTTCCGGCAAATGCCGGCGCCAGCGCGAAGAAATAAACGAAATGCCGCGCCAGCGGATCGACCGGCGGCCGGAAGATGATCGGCGCCTCTTCCGGGTTGCGCGTGAAGCGGCCTGAATTGAGGACGACCAGCAGCACGATGCCTGACATCGCAGCCAGCAGGAAGCCCAGCAATATGCCCCAATGAGTAGCCCGTGCGCTCAAATCCGCGACCGCAGGCAGCGGCGGCAGCGCGAGGGTGTCGGCGCGGATCAGCCAGATCAGATAGGGCAGCGCCAGCACGACGATCACCAACAGCGCGAACAGCGCATCGAACGACATCAGCGCGCGCCGGCCCCGCGCGGTCGCCAGCGCAAAGCCGACCACCAGCAGCAGCAGCCCGATCGCAGCTGACGTCGTCAGCAGCAACAGTCCGGCCTCTATCGACAGCGCGAACCAGGCGTTGCGGCGGCCCTGGCCGATCACCAGCCATGAATGCAGCAACAGCAGCGCCCACAGCGGGCGCGCCAGCACTAGCGGCCCGAACTCGACGCCGGGAGAACTGAACGCCGTGACCGTCAGCGTCAGCAACACCGCGACCACCGCCTGTTGGCCGCCGACGATGGCGCGGCCCAGCAAAAACAGCGCCCAGAACGTCGCGATGAAGCAAAGCTGCGCCAGCAGATAGACGCCGAAGATGTGATTGCCAGCGAGACGATATGCGATGTCGGCAAGCCAGAACGCCAGCGGCGGGCCGAGATCGGTGCCGACCTGATATTCCCGGCCATAGGCCAGCACGGTTGCGACATCGCCCGGCGGACTGCGGTACAGCAGCAGCGGCAGGATCAGCCACAACGCGGCCTGAAACAGCACCACAAGCCAGACCACCAGCCGCGGCCGGGCGCGGATCAGTTCGATGATCAGGGAGGTGAAACGCATCGTGCAGCCGGCGGGAGGTCGAAGCCAAAAGTGATAAAGCGCATCGCCCCTTCAGGCAACTCTATCAGCTGGCGGCGGCTGAGACCTCAATGGTTTCACTGATCTGCACTGCGCCAACGACGTTTTCGATCGTCATCGCTTCGTGCCTTTCGCGCGCGGCGGCAACCGGAGCGAAAAAGCGACGGTGATGCACGGTCGGCCCAAGGCGATGCAGCGCCTCGAGATGCTCCGGCACGGCGTAGCCCTTGTGCTGTTCAAAACCGTAGCCGGGGCAATCCTGCGCCAGCTTGCACATCAGCCGGTCGCGCGAGACTTTGGCGATGATCGACGCCGCCGCGATCGAGATCACCAGGCCATCGCCGCCGATCACGGCGTCGCAGCCGCATGATGTATCGAGCTTGTCGCGGCCGTCGACGAACACATGTCTCGGCATTTCCGGCAGCGCATGCACCGCGCGGGCCAGCGCCCACAGCGATGCGCGCAGGATGTTGTCGCGGTCGATCCGCGCCGGCGAGGCGAAAGCGACCGCGAACGACGCGGTGGCGCAGATTTCCTCGAACAGTTCTTCGCGGCGCTCGGGGGTGAGACGTTTGGAATCGTCGATGCCTTTGGGAATCCGTTTGGGATCGAGTACGACAGCCGCGGCCACCACCGGGCCCGCCAGCGGCCCGCGCCCGGCCTCGTCGCAGCCCGCCACCGGCCAGACCCCGCGCTTGATCAGCGCGCGCTCGCGGCGAAAGCTCGGCGGCGCCACCGCGATGACGCCTTTCGGCAGCTTGGCCTGGCCGTCCTGTGATTTATCCCGAATCATGCCGGGATGGTGCTGCGGCGAATCCGGCGGCGCAACCGGGAACTCGGGGCAGTGCCCGTTATTCAGCGGGGCGGATTCAATCCTGCAGAGCGTCGTCCCGGCGAACGCCGGGACCCATAACCCCTGGCATTGATTGTTGCAGAAGGCCTCGAACCCAATGCCGAAACGAGACGGCACGGAGTATGGGTCCCGGCGTTCGCCGGGACGACTCGCTGAGAGGCTTTGCCCGTCGCCTAAAACAAACTCAACTGCTGCCCGCTGCGCTTCGGCCGCGCGAAATGGTCGGTGGTCAGTTTCGAGCGCCGCTTGTTGAGCCCGAGCTTTTCGCAGGCGATCTCGAACCTTCTCCCGATCATCCAGGCCATCGGGCCGGTGCCCTTCATCCGCGTGCCCCACTGCGAGTCGTAGTCGCGCCCGCCGCGCATGTCGCGGATCAGGGTGAAGACGTGGCGGTAGCGGTCCGGATAATTCGCCATCAGCCATTCCCGGAACAGGTCGCGCACTTCCAGCGGCAGCCGCAGCAGCACATAGCTTGCTTCCTTGACGCCGGCATGAACGGCGGCATCGAGAATGCGCTCGATCTCGGAATCGTTCAGCGCGGGGATCACAGGCGCCACCATCACCGTGGTCGGAATGCCGGCTTGCGACAATTGCCGCAGCGCCTCCAGCCGCTTCGCCGGCGTCGAGGCCCGCGGCTCCATGGTGCGGGCGAGTTTTGGGTCGAGCGTGGTCACCGACAGCGCCACCTTGGCGAGACTGCGCTTCGCCATCCGCGACAGGATATCGATGTCGCGCGTCACCAGCGCCGATTTGGTGACGATGCCGACCGGATGGCCGGCACGCTCGAGCACCTCCAGAATGCCGCGCATGATCTTCCGTTCGCGCTCGATCGGCTGATAGGGATCGGTGTTGGTGCCGATCGCGATCATCCGCGGCTCGTAATCCTGCGCCGCCAGTTCCTTCTCCAGCAGCGCCGGCGCATCGGGTTTGGCGAACAATTTCGATTCGAAATCCAGTCCCGGCGACAGACCGAGAAAAGCGTGGGTCGGCCGCGCGAAGCAGTAGACGCAGCCGTGCTCGCAGCCGCGATAGGGATTGATCGAGCGGTCGAAGCCGATATCGGGCGAGTCGTTGCGGGTGATGACCTTTCGCGCGGTGTCGACGGCGACCGTGGTCTTGAACGGCGGCAGCTCATCCAGGCTTTGCCAGCCGTCGTCGAACGCGACCCGCGCCTCGGCCTCAAAACGGCCGCTGTCGTTGGACTGCGCGCCGCGGCCGCGCCGCCGCTCGCGCTCGATCGCGACGCCAAGTTCCGGAAAAGGAGAAAGCGCACCCGCCGGTTCGGAGGGCGCCGTGACCGGCGGGTGCTTGAGGGCGGCAGAGGATGCTCGGCTCATGAAGACAACATAACACCTCATGAGAACAAATCAAGAACAAGAATCCACCGATCCCCGGCGAAATCGAAAATCGCGCGATTTCCGATTGCCGCAAAAAGCTGCAACCCGGCGGGCTGTTTTGAATGTGACAAGGTGATAACAGTGCGGCGTTTTGTCATTCGAGATATCCGGGCCCGTTCATGCTGAGCGTCATCATCCCGACTGAAGGCGTCGAGCAGCCCGCCGTCGCCACGCTTGCGGCGCTGGTGCCGGGGGCGGCGGCGGGCGTGGTGCGCGAGGTGCTGCTGGTCGACCGCTCCGGCACCGGCGTGATCGAACGCGTCGCCGACGTCGCCGGATGCCGTTTCCTGCCCTTCGTCGGATCGCATGCCGCAGCGCTCGCGGCCGGCGCGCGGCAGGCGCGCTCGCCGTGGCTGATGTTCCTGCATGCAGGTGCCGTGCTCGATTCGGGCTGGATCGATGAGACCGCGCAATTCATCCACGGCGTTTCGATCAGCGGCCGGCCCCGCGCCGGAATCTTCCGCTACGCCCGTTCGCCATACGCGGATACCGGGTGGCGCGACGGCTTCAGGTTTATCGCGCGGATGATTGCCGGCCCCTCCGCCGATCAGGGGCTGCTGATCGCGCGCGATCACTACGACCGCCTCGGCGGCTACGCTCCCGACGCCCGCCGCTCCGAGGCAAGGCTGCTGCGGCAGCTCGGCCGCTCCGCGCGCACCCAGCTGCGCAGCCGGATCATGGTGGCCTAACGCCGTCATTCCGGGGCGCGGAGTGAAACGGAGCGAACCCGGAATCCAGAAGAGTGACAAACGTCTGGATTCCGGGTTCGCGCCGAAGAGGCGCGCCCCGGAATGACGGGAAGGAATTCTACGCCGAGGCGCCCTTGGCCTTGGGCCGGCGCAGATGCTCGTCGAGCCGCGGCATGATCTCGACGAAATTGCAGGGCCGCGTGCGGTAGTCGAGCTGGTGCGCCAGGATGCCATCCCAGCCGTCGCGGCAGGCGCCGGGCGATCCCGGCAGGCAGAAGATAAAGGTCGCACCGGCGGTGCCGGCGGTGGCGCGGCTCTGGATCGTCGAGGCGCCGATCTTGGCGTGGCTCAGCATGTGGAAAGCGATGGAGAAGCCGTCCATCCGCTTCTCGAACAAAGGTTCGATCGCCTCGGGGGTCACGTCGCGGCCGGTAAAACCTGTGCCGCCGGTGGTGATGATGGCGTCGATGCCGGGATCGGCGATCCATGTCCTGACGATGGCGCGGATTGCATCGACGTCATCGGTCACGATCTCGCGCGCCGCAAGCTTGTGACCGGCGGCAGTGAGCCGGTCGGCCAATGTCGTGCCGGACTTGTCGTCCTCCAGCGACCGCGTGTCCGATATCGTCAGCACCGCGATGTTGAGCGGAATGAATTGTTTCGATTCGTCGGTTGATGACATGATCAGATCTCTTTGCCCCGCAATACGTCGTCATCCTGAGGTGCTCGCCGTTCTTCACGGCGAGCCTCGAAGGATGGGCCACAAGCGACGTGGGCCAAAGGCGCCCGCGGCCATCCTTCGAGACGCGCGCAAGAGCGCGCTCCTCAGGATGACGGCATGATTATAGCCGATCCGACGCGAACGTGTTGCAGGCCTGCACGGTGCCCTGCTGGTAGCCGGTCATGAACCAGCGCTTGCGCTGCTCGGCCGAGCCGTGGGTGAACGAATCCGGCACCACCCGGCCCTGCGCCTGGCGCTGCAGCGTGTCGTCGCCGATCGCGGTGGCGGTCTGCAGTGCTGCGTCGATGTCGCCGGCCTCGAGGAAGCCCGGACGCTTCTTCTGCTCGCGGTTGACCCAGACGCCGGACAGGCAATCGGCCTGCAGCTCGACCTTGACCTGCAGCGCGTTGGCTTCGGCCTTGCTGCCGGCCTGCTGCTGCAGGCGCTGCACCCGCGGCAGGATGCCGAGCAGGTTCTGGACGTGATGGCCCGCCTCGTGCGCGATGATGTAGGCCGCGGTGAATTTGCAGGCGTTGCCCGAGCAGCCGCGGAAACGCGTCTCGACCTGGCGGAAGAAATTGGTGTCGAGAAAAATCTGCTTGTCCGGCGGGCAGTAGAATGGTCCCATCGCCGCCTGCGCCATGCCGCAGCGCCCGCCATTGGTGGCGTTGCGGAACAGCACGATGCGCGGGCCGGTATAGGACTGTCCGCTCTCCTTGAAGATTTCGCTCCAGCGATCGTCGATCTCGCCGAGCACGCCGGAGATCATGCTGCCCATCTCGTCGGCCGGCGCGCCGGCCTTCGGCGGCGCCGACCTGCGGTCGGTCTGATAGCTCGGCGCCTGCTGGCCGCCGGTGAGAATTTCGGCGCCGCCGATCAGGATGCGCGGGTCGATCCCGAACGCCCAGCCGACCAGTCCGAGCACGATGACGGTGCCGATGCCGAGCCCGCCGCCGCCGCCCATCGGTATTCCGAAGCCGCCGCCTCCGCCGCCATCGTCGTCGCGGCGGTCGTCGATATTGTCGCTGCGGCGGAAGTCATCGTAACGCATGGCGTTCTTCCCTCATCCCGGCTCGTTGCTGGCGGCATAGCCCGTCACTCAACGCGCCAGAGACGTAAAATTTCCATTGCGTTAATCAATAACCCGCCCGGCAAAAATTGCCTAGCTTGATTGATGAACGGGCGCGCGGTTCGATAACCCGCTGTTTACCTCGGCACGTCAATGTGTGGCCAGTCGGTTGTTTAGTCCCGCGTCGCCGACTGCGTCGCCTGAGTCAGAGTATTTGAGTCATGGTTGTGTCGCGTCGCGGGGCGTCTGCAAAGGCGCCCCGCACTCAATTTGAGTCCCCTTCGAGTGCTCGTATCGTCGTCGGCGATTGCGTCGCCGAGATGTCGAAACTGGAGGCCGGTTCGGTCGATCTGGTGTTCGCAGATCCGCCATACAATCTGCAGCTCAAGGGCGAGCTCAAGCGCCCCGACGAATCCCACGTCGACGCCGTCAACAACGACTGGGACAAATTCTCCTCCTTCGCGGCTTACGACGATTTCACCCGCGCCTGGCTGCTGGCCTGCCGCCGCGTCATGAAGCCGTCGGCGACGCTGTGGGTGATCGGCTCCTACCATAATATTTTTCGCGTCGGCGCCACCATGCAGGACCTCGGCTTCTGGGTGCTGAACGACATCGTCTGGCGCAAGACCAATCCGATGCCGAATTTCCGCGGCCGCCGCTTCACCAACGCCCACGAGACCATGATCTGGGCCGCGCGCGACGAACACGCCAAGGGCTACACCTTCAACTACGAAGCGCTGAAGGCCGCCAACGAGGACGTGCAGGCGCGCTCCGACTGGCTGATTCCGCTGTGCACCGGCGACGAACGGCTCAAGGGCGCGGACGGCAAGAAAGTTCACCCGACGCAGAAGCCGGAAGGGCTGCTGGCCCGGGTGCTGCTGTCGTCGTCCAAACCCGGCGATCTCGTGATCGATCCGTTCAACGGCACCGGCACCACAGGCGCGGTCGCAAAACGGCTCGGCCGCCGCTACATCGGTTTTGAGCGCGACCAGACCTACGCGACCGCGGCCGAAGCGCGCATCGCCGCGGTCGAGCCGCTGCCGGAAGCAACGCTTGCGCCGTTCATGACCGCGCGCGACGCGCCCCGCGTCGCGTTCTCCGAACTGATCGAGCGCGGCATGATCCTGCCCGGCACCAGACTGGTGGATTCCAGGAAGCGCCACGGCGCTTTGGTGCGCGCCGACGGCGCCATCATGCTCGGCGACAAGGTCGGCTCGATCCACCGCATCGGCGCGGTGGCGCAGGGCTCCGGCGCCTGCAACGGCTGGACTTTCTGGCACGTCGAGACCAAGAAGGGCCTCAGGCTGATCGACGAACTGCGCGCCGAAATCCGCTCCGGCATGGCAGCCGTGTAATTTTCGCAAGGCCCCGCACCCTATTTCGCCTTGATTAGATGTGATATCTGTTTGCGTTCATTCATTCACGCAAACTGTCATTTAATTGACGCGATAGAGCCGTCCCATGCGAACCCGACAATCCGAGACGTTATTGCTGCTGCCGCTGTTGCCGATCTTCCTTGTCGGCATATTTCCGATGCTGCTGTTCGGACTGCTGGGATTTCTCGGCATCAGCCTGTTCGGCATCCTGTTGATTTGCGTCGGCCTGTCCGATGGGCTGAACGCCAACAGCAACTTCAATCAGCAGGTCATCGTCCACGGCTATGCCAACCGCGCCGCCCGATCCATGCAAGCGTCGGATTTGCATTCGGCGGTCCGTTTCGCCCTCGTCGTCGATATGATCGGCGCCGCACTGGTCGCCGTTGGTGTATGCGGCTTCTATTTCGGCTGATTGAATGTGATCGTCATGCGCGGGCTCGACCCGCGCATCCATCAATCTCTACGAGAATCTTCCGAAGCGCACCGTAGGGTGGGCAAAGGCGCTCTTGCGCCATGCCCACCATCCTTCCACTATATGAAATTCTGGTAGATGGCGAAGCTCTTTGGTGGGCACGCTTCGCTTTGCCCACCCTACGGCTCGCCCAAAGTTCACGGAGACCCCGATGCTCAAATTCTACTTCAACGGAGCGCCGAACCCGAACAAGGTCGCGCTGTTTCTGGAAGAATCCGGCCTGGCTTACGAGCTGGTGCCGGTCGACACCCGCAAGGGCGACCAGTTCAAGCCGGAATTTCTGAAGGTAAACCCGAACGGCAAGGTGCCGGCGATCGACGATGACGGCGTGTGCGTGTTCGACAGCAATGCGATCCTGCTTTATCTGGCCGAGAAGACCGGCAAATTCCTCCCCGCCGACACGCCGGCCAATCGCGCGCAGACGCTGTCCTGGCTGATGTTCATCGCGACCGGCATCGGCCCGTATTCGGGCCAGGCGGTGCATTTCAAACACTTCGCGCCGAAGGATCTGCAATACGCGCACGATCGCTACCAGTTCGAGGCGCATCGCCATTACGCCATTCTCAACGACCACCTCGGCAACAGCAAATACATGGCCGGCGACGCCTACAGCATCGTCGACATGGCGTTCTGGGGCTGGGCGCGGCTGGCGCCGTTCGTGCTCGGCGATGACGTGTTTACAAAATACCCAAATGTGAAACGGCTGGTCGACGAGGTCTCGGCACGGCCGGCCGCGGCGCGGGCGATCGCGCTGAAGGACAAGTTCGTCTTCAAGACCGAGATGGACGACGAGGCGCGCGCCATCATGTTCCGCCATCTCAAGACCAGGGCGGCGTGAGCGAACCCAATCGCCGTCATTCCGGGATGCGCGCGCTTGCGCGCAGACCCGGAATCCAGATGTTTGATCGAGATTCCGGATTCGCGCCAAGCGGCGCGCCCCGGAATGACGCCGGTAGATATTATCCCGCCTTCGCCAACGCGTCGGCCGGAAACGGTCCCAGCACGCGCTCGACCAGCGCCGAGTCGCAGTATTCCTTGATCTGCTTGATCTTGCCGTTCTCCAGCCGCCAGACCATGCAGTACTCGTTGTCGTAACGGACGCCGGACTTGGTGACGTTGTCGCCCTTGGCCTCGACCACGACGGTGTCGCCCTCGGCAATGAAGTTGAAGGCGAGAGTTCGTGGACGATCGGTCAGCAAGGTTCGCAGATAGCCGAGAAGACCGTTCGTGATCTCATCCCTCCCCTTGAACGTCCTTGACCACGAGCACTGGCCGGTCTGGACCCAGGTGGCATCATCCGCGAGGTGATCGATGAAGGTCGTTCCGCTCCGGTTTGCGGAGTCCGTGAAGATCTGCTGGATCAGTTTCTTGTTGGCTTCGGCGCTCATCGCGTCATCTCCATTTGTTGACGGCCGGGGGATTGGGCCGGGCGGCGGCCTTTCCTGCTCGGATGGCCGCAATCTGGCGCGCCGATGGGTATTCTTCCAATCGATGCTTCATATGATATATATTCGCCAGATGAATTTAGCTTCGCTCGATCTCAACCTGCTGGTCGCGCTGGACGCGCTGCTGCTGGAAGCCAATGTCAGCCGGGCCGCGATGCGGGTCGGCCTGTCGCAGCCGGCCGCGAGCCATGCGCTGCAGCGGCTGCGCGATGTGCTCGGCGATCCGTTGCTGGTGCGCACAGGCGCCCGCATGGAACTGACGCCCCGCGCGCAGGCGCTGCGCGGACCGCTGGCGCAGGCGCTCGATCAGGTGCGCGGACTGTTCATTCCCGACGATTTCGACGCCGCGCGCAGCGAGCGGCATTTTCGCCTGATGATGCCCGATCTCGCGGTGGAGCTGCTGATGCCGCCCTTGATGGAGAAGATCGCGGCACTTGCTCCCAACGTCCGGCTCGACATCGTGCCGTGGCGGGGGCCTGCGATCGTCACCGCGGAGTTCGCCCGCACCATCGATCTGGTGATCAGCATCGGCGACGCTTTCAAGGGGTTTCACCGCCAGCTGCTCTATACCGACCACGACGCGCTCGCGGTGCGCCGCGGCCATCCCGCCGGCGCAAAGCTGAGGCGGCGCGATTCGTTCCTGAATGCACGGCACGTCGCGGTGGTGATCCGTGGCCAGAGCGCGGACCTGATCGACGACTGGCTGCGAACAAAAGGAATCGAGCGGCGGATCGCGCTGGTCGTCCCCGGCTATATCGAGGCGCTGCATATCGTGGCGCGCACCGACCTCGTGGCGTTCGTCCCCAACCGGCTGATCGCGGCGCTCGCCAAACCGCTTTCGCTGATCGCCGTCCCGCCGCCGCTCGATCCCGGCATCGACGAGCAGTTCATGTTCACTCCGACGCGGGCGCAGTTCGATCCCGGCTCGATCTGGCTGCGCAACCTGGTGCTGCAAACCGGGCGCGGGCTGGAGCGCACACGCAAGACCGCCTGACCTTGCCCGAGGTCGTCGTCTCATGCGATGAATCCCGGTAAATCCGGAGGAAACACCATGACCGTTCTCATCGCCGGCGGCGGCATCGGCGGACTGACGCTGGCGCTCAGCCTGCACCAGATCGGCGTGCCGGCCAAAGTGTTCGAAAGCGTGCCGGCGCTCAAACCGCTCGGCGTCGGCATCAACGTGCTGCCGCATGCGGTGCGCGAGTTGATCGAGCTCGGCCTGCACGACAAGCTCGATGCTGCCGGCGTGCGCACCAAGGAACTGGCGTATTTTTCCAAGCACGGCAAGCCGATCTGGAGCGAGCCGCGCGGACTGGAGGCCGGATACAAATGGCCGCAATTCTCGATCCATCGCGGCACGCTGCATCAGATCCTGCTCGACGCCGCGACCGAGCGGCTCGGCGCGGAGAACATCCTCACCAGCCATCATCTATCCGGCTGGTCGGAAACGCCGGGCGGCGTTCGCGCCGATTTCATCGACAAGGCCACCGGCAAGCCGGCCGGCAGCCATGACGGCGCGTTGCTGATTGCCGCCGACGGCATTCATTCCGCGATCCGCGAAAAACTGTATCCGCAGGAAGGCCCGCCGATCTGGAACGGACGGATTCTCTGGCGCGGCATCACCAAATCGGACGCGTTCCTGTCCGGCCGCACCATGATCATGGCCGGCCACGAGGTGCTAAAGTTCGTCTGCTATTGCATTTCGAAGGAGCCGGACGCCAACGGCAAATTCCAGATCAACTGGGTCGCCGAGCGGCACATGCCGCCGACCTATCAGTGGCGCCGCGAGGATTACAACCGCACCGCAAAGCTCGATGAATTCCTGCCGTGGTTCAAGGACTGGACATTCGACTGGCTCGATGTGCCCGGCCTGATCCGCAATTGCCCGCACGCTTACGAATATCCGCTGGTCGACCGCGATCCGGTTCCGCAATGGACCTTCGGCAAGGTCACGCTGATGGGCGACGCTGCGCATCCGATGTATCCGATCGGCTCCAACGGCGCGTCGCAGGCGATACTGGACGCGCGCGTCATTACGCGGGAAATCCTGGCGCATGAGCCGACCAACGCGGCGCTGGTGGCCTATGAGGCCGAACGCCGCCCCGCCACCACCGATCTGGTGATGCTCAACCGCCGCAACGGGCCCGAGCAAGTGATGCAGCTGGTCGAGGAACGCGCGCCGGACGGATTCAAGATCGTCACGGACGTGCTGTCGCTGCAGGAGCTGGAAGACATCGCCGCCAACTACAAGCGCGTCGCCGGCTTCCAGGTCGAAGGCCTCAACGCCAAGCCGCCGATCGTGGTGATGCCGGCGCCGAGCCAGTTGTCGAGCGCGGGGTGATACGGCGTCGTCCCGGCGAACGCCGGGACCCATCACCCCTGGCGCTGCTCGTTACAGAAGGCTTCTGCCACAGTGCCGAAACGAGATGACACGGCGTATGGGTCCCGGCGTTCGCCGGGACGACGTAGGTATGTCACTCCCCCAACCCATGCGCGATCACCTTGCGCATCACATTCGGCAGCGCTTCGCCCTGCAGCGTCGCGATCGGCACCCACCGCATTCCGTCCGGCGCGCGGGTGCGTGCCGGCACCGTTGCCGTATAAACCACAAGCTCCAGCGGAAAATGCGTGAACACATGGGTGACCACGCCGACCTTGCGATGCCACTTGCCCAAGCCTTTCAGCTTCACGGCCTGCTTCAGCGCGATCTTGTCGTCCTGCACCGCAAGCCAGTCCGAGGTCGGCACTTCGGTCATGCCGCCGAGCAGGCCTTTTTCGGCCCGCGTACGCACCAGCAACTCGCCGCCGCGCGTCACCACGAACGCAGCGCCCCGGCGCAGTGCGCCGGCCTTCTTCGCCGCCTTGCGCGGAAACGTCTCCTGATCGCCGCGCGCAAAGCCTAAGCAATCGTCGTTGAGGGGGCACAGCGCGCAGGCCGGCTTCTTCGGCGTGCAGATCGTCGAACCGAGATCCATCAACGCCTGGGCGCTGTCGCCCGCGCGTGAGTCGGCGAGCAGCGTTGCTGCCAATTGCTGGATCAGCGGCTTTGCTTGCGGCAGCGCCTCTTCCACCGCGAACAGCCGCGACACCACGCGCTCGATGTTGCCGTCCACCGGCATGGTGCGGCGGCCGAACGCGATCGCGGCAATCGCCGCCGCGGTGTAAGGGCCGATCCCCGGCAACGCGCGCAAGCCTTCCTCGGTGTCGGGAAACGCGCCGCCGTGATCGCGCTTAACCGCCACCGCGCAGGCGTGCAAATTGCGCGCCCGCGAGTAATAGCCGAGCCCTGCCCACATCCGCAGTACATCATCGAGCGATGCTCGGCCCAGATCGGCCACGCTTGGCCAGCGCGCGACAAATTTCTCGAAATACGGCGCCACCCATTTGACGCCGGTCTGCTGCAGCATGATTTCCGACAGCCACACCCGGTACGGATCGGCGGCTTCCCCCGGCAACGGCCGCCACGGCAGCCGGCGGCGGTGCCGGTCGTACCACGCCAGCAGCAGCGCCGGACGGGCGGCGGCTTCTTCGCGATTGGAGGACGGGACTTTCTTTCGTCTGGCGGCGGCGCCTGATAGACTCATGTGGATATGGTCGCAAAGCGTTTCCCCATGAGCAAGCCCGGGCCGATCTCCGCAAAACCGCTGTCCGTCCTGCTCAGCGACGTATTTTCCGACGCCTATGCCAAGCAGGGATTTGCCGCGCGCGAGCTGGTGACCCGCTGGGCGGAGATCGCCGGCCCCGAGGTCGCCGCCCATTCCGAGCCGCTCAAAATCCAGTGGCCGCGCCCGGTCGAGGGCCAGCCGCAGGAACCGGCCACGCTGGTGCTGCGGGTGGAGGGTCCGATGGCGCTGGAAATCCAGCACGCCTCCGACGTGATCCTGCAGCGGGTCAACCGCTTCTTCGGCTGGAGCGCGGTCGGCCGGCTGGCGCTGCGGCAGGCGCCGCTGGTGCGCCGGGACAGGCCCAAAACCTCGCGGGCGCCGGACGCGGCCGATGTGGCCGAACTCGCCAAAACCCTGTCCTCGGTGGAAGACGAGGAACTGCGCATCGCGCTGGCGCGGCTCGGCGCCTCGATCAAGCGAAATTGAGCCTTTTGCCGGCCCGCGGAACCGCGGCCTGCCATTGCCACAATTGCGGTTTCAAGCTAGCGAACGAACGCCGTCCGTCATGGCCGGGCTTGTCCCGGCCATCCACGTCTTGCAAAGTCGCAAGAAAGAAACACGTGGATGCCCGGCACGAGGCCGGGCATGACCAGCCCTTTTGTCAAGGCGTGATCCCGCGCCGATCTGGAGCAAGCCGTTGATCATCACGCGCCGCGCCTTCACCGCCGCCCTGTCGCTGACCGGGCTCGCCGCTCTCGCCGGCCTCTCGCCGCTGCGCCTGATATCGGACGCGCTGGCGCAGAAGGCGACCGCCGCCGATGTCGCAAAGCCGGTGTCGCTGCCGGACATGGCGCTCGGCCCTGCCAACGCCACCGTCACCATGACCGAATATGCCTCGATGACCTGTCCGCATTGCGCGCATTTCAACGAAACCGTGTTTCCGAAGATCAAGTCGGAATACATCGACACCGGCAAGATGCGTTACGTGTTCCGCGAATTCCCGCTCGACATCAAGGCCGCGGCGGGCTCGATGCTGGCGCGCTGCATCGCCAAGGACAACTCCGGTAAATATTTTGCCGTGATCGACATGCTGTTCAGGCAGCAGAACGACTGGGTGCTGAAGAACACCACCGAAACGCTGAAGCGGATCGGCAAGCAGGCGGGCTTGAGCGAGCAGGCGGTCGAGACCTGCCTCAAGGACCAGGCCCTGCTCGACAAGATCGCGGCCGACCAGAAATACGCCAGCGACGTGTTGAAGGTCAATTCGACGCCGAGTTTCTTTATCAATGGCGAGGCCGTCAAAGGCGTCACGTTCGAAGATTTCGACAAGGTGATCAAGCCGCTGCTGAAGAGCTGATTTCTTCCGTAGCCCGGGTGGAGTGAAACGAAACCCGGGAGATATGCACCGCTTTCCCGGAGTGCGCTGCGCTCCATCCGGGCTACGAGCTGCAGTTTGCATAACCCCCGCAAAAGACTCTGGAAAAGCCCCGGCCGCCCGTTGCCCTCTTAACCCAGCCTCGCCATTGTCCGGCCCCAAGAGCCGCGGTCCGCGAGTCTCCGCCAGCATGACAATGCCATCTATGGTATTGTGACGGCTAAGAGATTCGCGCCCTGCCAACAGAGCATCACTTATGAAACTCACGCGCCTTCGCCTGCACGGATTCAAGTCGTTCGTCGAACCCACCGACTTCATGATCGAGCCGGGCCTGACCGGCGTGGTCGGGCCGAACGGCTGCGGCAAGTCCAATCTGGTCGAGGCGCTGCGCTGGGCGATGGGCGAAACCTCGCATAAATCGCTGCGCGCGTCCGACATGGACGCGGTGATTTTCGCCGGCTCCGGCAACCGCCCGTCGCGCAATCACGCCGAAGTGGTGATGACGATCGACAATTCCGACCGCTCGGCGCCTTCCGCCATGAACGATTCCGAGACGCTGGAGATCTCGCGCCGGATCGAGCGCGAAGCAGGCTCCGTCTATCGTATCAATGGCCGCGACGTACGGGCGCGCGACGTGCAGATCCTGTTTGCCGATGCCGCCACCGGCGCGCGGTCGCCGGCGCTGGTGCACCAGGGCAAGATCGGCGAGATCATTCAGGCCAAGCCGGAGCAGCGCCGCCGCGTGCTGGAAGACGCCGCCGGCGTCGCCGGGCTGCACGCCCGCCGCCACGAGGCCGAATTGCGCCTCAGGGCCGCCGAAACCAACCTCACCCGTGTCGAGGATGTGATCGGGCAACTGGCCGGACAGATCGACGGATTGAAGAAGCAGGCGCGGCAGGCGATCCGCTACCGCGAAGTCGCGGCCAAGGTGCGCAAGGCCGAGGCCATGCTGTTTCACCTGCGCTGGCTGGAAGCAAATTCCGACGTGGCCGAGGCCGGCCACACCCACGACCTCAACGTCCGCGAACTTGCCGAGCGCACCCGCGAGCAGGCCGAAGCCGCCCGCATCCAGGCGATCCGCGCTTCGGAATTGCCGGCATTGCGCGAGGCCGAGGTCCGCGCCGCCGCCGGGCTCACGCGGCTGACCAACGCCCGCGAGACGCTCGACCGCGAGGAAGAGCGCGCCCGCGAGCGCGTCGCCGAGCTCGACCGCCGGCTGACGCAGTTCTCCTCCGACATCGCGCGCGAGCAGCAGCAATCCTCCGACGCCGACGTGGCGCTGCATCGGCTCGATGCCGAAGATGCTGAATTGAAAGAGGAAATCAAGTCGCGCGTCGAGAAGCGCAGCGGTGTCGACGAACGCGCATCCGAAGCCGAGGCGACACTGGCGGCCGCCGAGCGGCTGTTCGCTGAACTCACCACGGCGCTGGCCGACCTCACCGCTAAACGTAACCAGCTTGAAACCAGCGTGCGGACCCATCGCGATCGCGTGGCGCGGCTCGATCAGGAAATCGAGGGCGTCCAGAGCGAAGTCGAAAGGCTCGCGCAGCAGACCAGCGGGCTCGGCGATCTCAATGCGCTCGCCGGCGCCGTGGAGACCGCGCAGCAAGCTCTGGCGCAGTCCGAGTCCGCCGCGCAGACTTCCGAGGCGATCCATGTCGCTGCCCGGCAGCAGCTGGAAGCCGCCCGCGCGCCGTTGACCGAAGCCGACAAGCGCGTGCAGCGGCTGGAGACCGAGGCGCGGACGATCTCCAAGATCGTCAATGGCGAGACCAAGAACCTGTGGCCGCCCATCATCGACGGCGTCCATGTCGCCAAGGGATATGAAAAGGCGCTCGGCGCAGCCCTGGGCGACGATCTCGATGCGCCCGTCGATCCGTCGGCGCCGATGCGCTGGACCGATGCCGGCGTTCGCGAAGGCGATCCTGCCCTGCCCGACGGCGTCGAATCGCTCGCCGCCCATGTCGAGGCGCCGTCCGAACTGGCGCGCCGTCTGGCGCAGATCGGCGTCGTGCCCAAGGAGCGCGGCGCGGAACTGGTGTCGCAGTTGAAGACCGGCCAGCGGCTGGTGTCGCGCGAAGGCGACGTCTGGCGCTGGGACGGCTTTGTCGCGGCGGCGCATGCGCCCACCGGTGCGGCGCGGCGGCTCGCCGAACGCGCGCGCCTGGTCGACATCGAAGCCGAGCTAGAACAGGCCCGCGTCGATGCGACCGGTAAGCGTCAGGCGCTGGAGTCGGCCGAAGCCGAGTTGAAAGCAGCCTCCGCCGCCGAGACAGCGGCCCGCGAATCCCTGCGCGCCGCGCGCCGCGACGTCGATGCTGCACGCGAACAGCACGCCAACGCCGAGCGCGAGATCAACCGTCACGCCGCGCGCAAATCGGCGCTCACCGAAGCGCACTCCCGCCTCACGGCGGATCGCGCCGAGGCCCATGGCGCACACGAATCCGCCACCGCAAACTTAAGCGAATTGCCGCCGAGCCTCGACACCGAAACCAGGCTCGCTTCGGTGCGGACCGATATCGACGGCCATCGCCGGCTCGCGGCACAGGTGCGCGCCGAGGCGCAGGCGCTGGCGCGCGAGGCGGAACTGGCCGACCGCCGGGTACAGGCGATCTTGGCCGAGCGCAGCGAATGGCAGAACCGCAAGCAGAGCGCGGCCTCGCAGATATCGACCATCGAGGCCCGCGTCACCGAGGTCAAAGCCGAGCGCGCCGAACTGGACAACGCGCCGGCGATCTTCGCGGAAAAGCGCAGCGCGCTGATCTCAGAGATCGAGCACGCCGAAAGCGACCGCCGGGACGCAGCCGACGCGCTGGCATCGGCCGAAAACGTGATGGCGGAGACCGACCGCGCCGCGAAAATCTCGCTGGAGGCGCTGTCGAGCGCGCGCGAGGCCTGCGCCCGCGCCGAAGAGCGCATGGACGGCGCCAAACGCCGCCTCGACGACATCGAGCGCGAAATCCGCGACATGCTCGAAGTCGAGCCCAGTGGCGTCGCGGCGCTGGCCGAGATCAAGCCCGGCGCCGAACTCGCGCCGCTCGCCGAGATCGAGGAAAGCCTTGAAAAGCTGCGGCGCGACCGCGAGCGGCTCGGCGCCGTCAATCTGCGCGCCGAGGAAGAACTGCGCGAGGTCGAGACCCAGCACACCGCGCTCACCACCGAGCGCGACGACCTGGTCGAGGCCATCAAGCGGCTGCGCCAGGGCATCCAGAGCCTCAACCGCGAGGCGCGCGAGCGGCTCTTGACCTCGTTCGAGGTGGTCAACGGCCACTTCAAGCGTCTGTTCACCGAACTGTTCGGCGGTGGCGAGGCCGCGTTGCATCTGATCGAGAGCGACGATCCGCTGGAGGCCGGGCTTGAGATCATCGCAAAACCGCCCGGCAAGAAGCCGCAGACGCTGTCGCTGCTCTCGGGCGGCGAGCAGGCGCTGACCGCGCTGGCGCTGATCTTCGCGGTGTTCCTCACCAATCCCTCGCCGATCTGCGTGCTGGACGAAGTCGACGCGCCGCTCGACGATCACAACGTCGAGCGGTTCTGCACCCTGCTGCATGAGATGACGGCGTCGACCGACACCCGCTTCATCATCATCACCCACAACCCGATCACCATGGCGCGGATGAACCGGCTGTTCGGCGTCACCATGGCCGAGCGCGGCGTGTCGCAACTGGTCTCGGTCGATCTCGAAGGCGCGGTGGAGATTCTCGACAAGAACGTGGCGTGAGGATTTGTCGTCCCCGCGAACGCGGGGACCCATACTCCGTGTCGCCAATGAAGAGCACGGCGATTGTTGTTCTAACCGTTGCGATCGTTCGAAACCTGAATTCAGGCCAGGGGTTATGGGTCCCCGCCTTCGCGGGGACGACGCTGCGATATGACCTCCCCCGACCTTCCCACTGAGTTGAAAGCCGCGCTCGAGGCAAAACTGCACGGGCTGTCGCGCAGCGATGCCGCGGAGCGTTCGGCGAGAATATCGGAAACCTATCGCAGCGGCGGCGGCTCGGCGGCGATCCGCAGCGGGGCCGACGCTCTGGCTTACGCGCTGGCGCGGATGCCCGCGACCTATGCCGCCGTCACCGCAAGCCTGAACGCGCTGTGCGGGATCCGGCCTGACTTTGCGCCAAAGCGCCTGCTCGACATCGGCGCCGGCCCGGGAACGGCGACATGGGCCGCAGCCGAAGCGTTTTCATCGCTCGCCGATTTCACGCCGGTCGACGCCAACACCGCCTTGCGAACCTTGGCGCTCGATCTGTTCGATAAAAGCTCGCGTCTCGCAAAACTCCAATACACGCAAGGCGAAGCCCGCGCTGTTCTCAGCGATGCGGAGCCGGCCGACCTGATCGTCGCCAGTTATCTCCTCGGCGAGATGATTGACACTGAACGCGCCGCACTGGCCGGCCTGATGTGGGCCAGGACATCGGACACGCTGCTCATTGTCGAACCGGGCACGCCGGCAGGATATGCGCGTATCATTGAACTGCGGCGGCAACTGATCGCGCTGGGCGCGCATGTCGCGGCACCCTGCCCGCACGATGGCGAATGCCCGTTGATCGCGCCGGACTGGTGTCATTTTGCGCAACGCCTGCCGCGCTCGCGCGCGCATAAGGCACTCAAGGAGGCCGAACTTCCGTTCGAGGACGAAAAATTCGCCTATCTCGCGCTGACCCGCGCGCCGGTGGAGCGGCATCCCGCCCGCGTACTGGCGCAGCCGGAGGTCGGCAAGGTCGAGGTGACGGCAAAACTCTGCGCGCCCGACGGTCTCGTGATCGCGAAAATCCCGCGCCGCGCCAAGGCGGACTACGCGCGCGCCCGGCGCTGGCGCTGGGGCGATGCTGTGGTTGATGTGCCAAGCACCTCCGCAAGCACCTCGTCATCCTGAGGTGCTCGCCGCCCCCTCGCGGCGAACCTCGAAGGATCGGCCGCAAGCGCAGGTGACCATCCTTCGAGACGCCGCGCAAGAGCGCGGCTCCTCAGGATGACGGTGGTGCCTGTTGAACGTATGGCGTCTTGCGTCCGACCAAGGTAAGCCCAGTTCGTGGCGGCCTGCCGCTCGGCTGGCTTTTTGTCTAAACTGCCCCGCATTCGTCCCATCAGGAGTTCTTCCAAATGTCGACCGGCTGGATCGTTCTCGGCGTCATCGTCGTCCTCGCGCTCTTCGCTTTTGCGGTCTACAACCGCCTGGTCGCGCTCAGCCAGCGCGTCGGCCAGGCTTTTGCCGACATCGACGTGCAGCTCAAGCAGCGCCATGATCTGATTCCGAACCTGATCGAAACCGTGAAGGGCTACGCCGCGCATGAGCGCGGCACGCTGGACGACGTGGTGAAAGCCCGCAACGCCGCGATGTCGGCGCAGGGACCGGCGCAGGTCGGCGCCGCCGAGAACCAGCTGTCAGGCGCGCTCGGCAGACTGATCGCGCTGTCGGAAGCCTATCCGGACCTGAAGGCCAACGCCAATTTCCGGCAATTGCAGAGCGAACTGTCCGATCTGGAAAACAAGATCGCCGCCGCCCGACGCTTCTTCAACAACGCGGTTCAGGAATACAACACCGGCATCCAGCAGCTGCCCGCCGCGCTGTTCGCCGGCACCTTCGGCTTCACCCGCAAGGAGTTCTTCGATCTCGGCGCCACCCGCACCGAAGTCGAGCAGGTGCCGACGGTGAAGTTCTGACCGAGAGCTCCAACGTGTATGCCGTCATTGCGAGCGAAGCGAAGCAATCCAGAGCAACGCACGAGGACTGGATTGCTTCGTCGCAAGTGCTCCTCGCAATGACGACCAAGTAGGGCGGAATCTTGCTTCATGGCCGCGTACGGTCTCTACACGCATATCGCCTCGAACAAATTCCGTTCGATGCTGCTGCTTGCCGGGTTGTTCCTGCTGATCTACGTGCTGGTGTTCGCCGGCGCGCTGATCGCGGAAGTGATCATCAACAGCGACGGCTCGGTCGACTATTACCTCGCCGCGGCGATGCGCGACCTGATCAGGGCGTTTCCTTACGCCACCATCGCCGCCGCGCTGTGGGTCGCGATCGCGTATTTCTTTCATCAAAATATCATCGACGCCGTGACGGGCGGCGAGGACGTGACCCGGCAGCAACAACCGCGGCTGTATAACCTCCTTGAAAACCTCTGCATCTCGCGCGGCATTCCCATGCCGAAACTGAAAGTGATGGACAGCGAGGCGCTGAACGCGTTCGCGGCCGGGCTCAACCGGCGGCAATATTCCGTCACCGTCACCACTGGCCTGCTGAACGCGCTCAACGATCAGGAGATCGAGGCCGTGCTCGGCCACGAGCTGACCCACATCCGCAATGGCGACGTGCAGCTGATGGTCATCGCGGTGGTCATTGCCGGCGTGGTCGGCTTCTTCGGCGAATTGTTCTTCCGGATGTTTTTCTACTCGAACTGGAATTTCGGCGGCGGCAGATCGTCATCCTCGTCATCCTCGTCATCCTCGTCATCCTCGTCATCCTCGTCATCCTCGTCATCCTCGTCATCCTCGTCATCATCCTCATCTTCAAGCAGCGACAGCAAGGGTGGCGGCGGCGCGATCATCGTGGTCATCATCGCAGTGGCGCTGATCCTGCTGGCCTGGCTGTTGTCCCAGGTGGTCAAGCTCGCGCTGTCGCGGTCGCGCGAATTGCTTGCCGACGCCGGATCGGTCGAACTGACCAAGAATCCGGACGCCATGATCTCGGCGCTGCGCAAGATCGAGAACCGCGGCGAACTGCCCGGCGCCACCTCGGCGGTGATGGAAATGTGCATCGACAATCCGCGCGAGGGCTTTGTTGACCTGTTCGCGACCCACCCTTCGGTGGATTCGCGCGTCGCGGCGCTGGTGAAATTCGCGGGCGGTCACGATCCCGGCCCGCTCGCGCTGCCGCCGGATACGGAAGATACAACCGACGCGCAGGTTGATCCCGAGCAATTGCCGCCGCCATCCGGCCCTTGGAACGATGCCAATGCGCCTGCCGGACCGTCTCAGGGCCCCTGGTCCAAGCCTGCAGGCCCTTGGGGCAAATCTACGTAACTGCGTTCCCCGGATGCTGCGCAGCGCGCCGCCCTTCGCGGCGTGGTGCGCTGCTAAGCCGGGGTCCAGCTTTCATCGCGATAAGTCCCGGCTCTGCGGAGCGGCATGAAGAATGCCGCACCGCGTCCGGGACACAATGTCCCGCCGTTAACGAATTTCGCAGGATTAACCCTGCCGCCACGTTAATGAATTGAATTACCCCTTGTTTCTGCCATGTTCGCGCCCAAAGCAGGCGGGGACGCTTCGACCGGCCTTCCGGTCGGACGCAGCTTGCGCAAGGGGTTTTCATGGCGAAGCCAGCAGTCATCGTCGTAGGCGCCGACAAGGGCGGGGTCGGCAAGACCACGGTCTCGCGCACCGTGCTCGATTATTTCAGCGCCAACAATGTGCCGACCCGCGCCTTCGATACCGAGTTTCCGCGCGGCACGCTGAAGCGCTTTCACCCCGATGTCACCGAGATCGTCGACGTGACCTCGACATCCGACCAGATGAAGATTTTCGACACCCTGAATACCGCCAGCACCAGCGTCACCGTGATCGACGTCCGCGCCGGCCTGCTGTCGCCGACGCTTGCCTCGCTGCGCGACATCGGCTTTCTCGACGCCGCCAAATCCGGCCAAATCACCTTCGCCGTGTTCCATATCCTCGGCCCCTCGATCGCATCACTGGATGAGATCGCCGAAACCGCGAATTACATGCAGGGCGCGAAATATTTCCTGGTGAAGAATTTCATCAACAACACCAGCTTCTTCGAATGGGACCAGGCCACCTACAATTCCTATTTCCACCGCATCAAGGACGCCACCGAACTGACCATCCCGAAGCTGAACGAAATGGCCTATGAGCAGGTCGAGGTCGCCTCGGTGCCGTTCCTCAAATTTGTCGCCAACAAGGGCGTCAGCGACGAGGCCGCGAACTATTCCTTCGTGCTGCGCGGCTATGTCCGGCACTGGCTGGCCGCGGTCTGGAGCGAGTTCGACCGCATCAAGCTGACCGACATCGTCGGCTCCAAGGAATCCAAGGAAAAGGCGTCCCGCGGCGGCGGCGAGAAATAACACCGTCATTCCGGGATGCGCCACTTGGCGCAGGCCCGGAATCCATACTCCCGGCGGTGGTTATGGATTCCGGGCTCGCTCGCTTCGCTCGCGCCCCGGAATGACGAGTATATTTGACCGGCCGTCCTACTTCATCCGATATTGCGCCGATGCGCCGCACGCCCGTCTACATCATCTGCTCGCCCCGCCCGCTGGTCGGCAAGACGCTGATCGCGCGGCTGCTCAGCGAATTTCTGGCGCTGCAGCGCGGCGCAGTGATCGCCTTCGACATCAATCTGAAGGAACCGTCGCTGCTCGATTATCTGCCAAAACTCACCGAAACCGCCGATGTCGACAATACTTTCGGCAAGATGCAGCTGATGGACCGCCTGATCCTCAACGACGGCATCGCCAAGGTGATCGATCTCGGCTTTCACGCCTTCGACGAATTCTTCAAGATGTCCGAGGAAATCGGCTTCATGAAGGAGGCCGCGCGGCGCGGCATCGCGCCGCAGGTAGCGTTCGTCGCCGACACCGACCGCGCCTCGGCGCGCGGCTACGACATGCTGACCCAGCAAATCCCGCCCCACGCACTGCTCACCATCGACAATGAATTCGTGGTGCGCGGCGAACTGCCCGAGGCAATGGGATATGGCCGTGTGCTGGCCATTGCCGCGCTGCCGGTGTTTTTGAAAACCTATATCGACCGGCTCAATTTCTCCTTCACCGGCTATCTGCGCGCGGAAAAGGATTCATCGACCGAGCTGCATCAGTGGATCCGCAAGAACTATTTCAGCTTTCGCGAGATCGAGCTGAGCCTGGTGCCGCAGCGCTGATGCCCGTGCCCCGGACGCAGCGCATCGCGCAGCTCTTGCGGAGCGGTGCGCTGCAGAGCCGGGGTCCCGGTTGCTCGCGACTCGAAGAAACCGGGGTCCCGGTTCTGCGAAGCAGCGCGAAGAGCGCTGCATCGCGCCCGGGACACGCAACCTAATGCCCCTCGAACGACATCAGCGTGCGCACCGGCACGTCCATCCCCCGCAACTTGGCGGCTCCGCCCAGATCCGGCAGGTCGATAATAAAACACGCCGCCACCACATTGGCGCCGATCTGGCGCAACAGCTTGACCGCGCCTTCCGCGGTGCCGCCGGTGGCGATGAGGTCGTCGACCAGGATCACGCGCTCGCCGGGATGGATGGCGTCGGCGTGCATTTCCATCTCGTCGAGGCCGTATTCCAGCGAATAGGCGATCCGCACCGTGGTGTGCGGCAGCTTGCCCTTCTTGCGGATCGGCACGAAGCCGGCGGAGACCTGATGCGCTACCGCGCCGCCGATGATGAAGCCGCGCGCTTCGATGCCGGCGACCTTGTCGATCTTCGACCCGGCCCAGGGCTGCACCAGTTCATCGACCGCGCGGCGGAACGAGCGCGCGTCGCCGAGCAGCGTGGTGATGTCGCGAAACAGGATGCCCGGTTTCGGATAATCCGGAATGGTGCGGACGGCGGCTTTCAGGTCATGCTCAAGTTCAGGGGTCATCGGTCTCTTTCAAAAATGTCGTCATTCCGGGGCGCCGCGCAGCGGCGAACCCGGAATCCAGCCGCGTGCACTCGTCTCTAAATTCCGGGTTCGCTCGTTTCACTCGCGCCCCGGAATGACGCAAACCACTTACCATTCGCGTTTGATTCACTCTAGCTCGCAAGCGCCTTCAGTCGGAACGCATTCTCCACAATCCGCAGCCCCACCTCGCCGCCGAGCGACATCAGCGATTCCGGGTGAAACTGCACGCCACCCACGGGAAGCGTCCGGTGCTCGATCGCCATCGCCACGCCGTCCTCGGTGCTCGCCGTCACATCGAGCACGTCGGGCATGCTGTCGCGCTCGACATAGAGCGAATGATAGCGGCCGATCACGATTTCATTGGGCAGGTTCTGCATCAGCTTTCCGCCGCGCACCTGGACCCGCGACGGCCGGCCATGCGCAGGCTGCCCGAGCTGCCCCAGCTGGCCGCCGAAATATTCACCGATCGCCTGCACGCCGAGGCAGACGCCGAAGATCGGCAGTTTCTTGTCCAGCGCAGCATCAATGGTTTTGGCAATGCCGAAATCCTCGGGCCGGCCCGGCCCCGGCGACAATACCAGCAGATCGTAGCGTTGCGCCTTCAGCATCGCCAGCGCGTGCACATGACGGACCACCGTGACGGTGGCGCCGACCTGGCGGAAATAATCCGCCAGCATATGCACGAAACTGTCGTCATGGTCGATCAGCAGCACCCGCTTGCCGGAGCCCGACGCATCCGGCGCGATCGCCGACAGCGGTTTTGGCGGATCGCCGCGCAGCGCCTGGAACAGCGCCGCCGCCTTGACCTGGCATTCGCGGTCTTCCGCCGCGGGATCCGAATCGAACAGGCAGGTGGCGCCGACCCGTACTTCGGCGAGACCGTCCTTCATCCGGATGGTGCGGATGGTGAGGCCCGTGTTGATGCTGCCGTCGAAATTCACGCAGCCGATCGCGCCGGCATACCAGCGCCGCGACGAGCGCTCATTGTCCTCGACGAACTGCATCGCCCACAGTTTTGGCGCGCCGGTCACCGTCACCGCCCAGGCATGGGTGAGAAACGCATCGAGCGAATCGAAGCCCGGCCGCAACACGCCCTCGACATGGTCGACGGTATGAAACAGCTTTGAGTAAGTCTCGATCTGCCGCCGCGCCAGCACCTTGATGGTGCCGGGAACGCAGACCCGCGCCTTGTCGTTGCGGTCGACATCGGTGCACATGTTGAGTTCGAATTCGTCTTTCTCCGAATTCAACAGTTGCCGGATCTGCTCGGCGTCGCCGATGGCGTCGACGCCGCGCGCGATGGTGCCGGAAATCGGGCAGGTTTCCACCCGCCGCCCGTCGGAACGCACGAACATTTCCGGCGACGCCGCCACCAGGAATTCGCCGTCGCCGAGATTCATCAGCGCCCCATAGGGCGAGGGATTGATCCGGCATAGCCGCTGGAACACTTCCGCCGGCGAGCGCTCGCAGGGCTCGGCGAACAGTTGCCCCGGCACCGCCTCGAACAGGTCGCCGCGCGCGAATGCGGCGCGGGCGGTTTCCACCGTCGCCTGATATTCGCCGGGCGCGTGATCGGCAAAACCCTGCCGCGGCGTCTTGGCGTAGATGCTTTCGGCGGTGTCGCGCGGCAGGCCGCTGGTGGATTTTCCGTTCCAGTCAAAATCGTAGCTCAGGATCACGCCGCGCCCGGTGGCGCGGTCGTAGGCCAAGAGGCGATCCGGCACATACAGCACGATGTCGCGCTGGTCGCTCTCCCGCGCGCGCTTCTGCTTGAGATCTTCCATCTGGAAGACGAGGTCGTAGGCGAACGCGCCGAACAGGCCGAGCAGCGCATCGTCTTTGGCGCCGAGTGCCGCGACCAGGTCGCGCACCAGCGACATCACGCTGGCGCGGCGGGTGCGCTGGTCCTCATCGACCGGCGCTTCGCCGCGCAGGATATGCCCGGCAAGGCGCGTGGCGTTCCTCTCGTCGATGACGACGCAGGGCTCGCGCAAGGTATCGCCGAGGAAGGCGATCAGTACCTCGCCCCGGGCGTTGAGGGCTTCGAGCGAGAATTTCGATCCCACCGTTTCCAGCCGCAGCGGCGGGTCGGAAAACCCAAGGTCAAAACTGTCATAACGGCCCGGCACCGTGGTGCCCGACGACAGCACCACGCCGCGGCGGCGGTCCAGCAGGTCGATCAGGTCGTCGAGCCTGTCGGCATGGCCGGTGAACTGCTCCACCCCGCGCGCGACAGCGAGGCCGCCATTGGTGCGGTATTCGCTGTGCTCCGGAAGCGAGAAAACGGTCCTGTTCATGGCATCCTCTTACGAAACTTGCCGAGGGAACGCCACACAGGACAAACGAAAAGGCCGTCGCGCTGCGATGACGGCCTTCGACGATTTAAGGGAATAGAAATCGCACCGGCCAGCTTTTACAAGCTGCGCCACCAGAGACGGGTGTTGCGGACGACGGTGCTCATGGGCGGCAAGACATCATCCAAGGGAGATGATGTCAAGTGACGCGCAGTGCCTTTCCGCGGGTCGTCCCGGCGAAGGCCGGGACCCATAACCCCTGGCGTTGATCGTTGCAGAAGGCTTTTACCCCCAGTGCCGAAACGAGACGACACGGCGTATGGGTCCCGGCCTTCGCCGGGACGACGCGTTGAAGCGTTTTCGATAATATTGACCACGTGCCGGTCACTGGCAGATATTCAGCGCACGCTACCGCGGAGACGCCGGATGACATTGCAAGCCCTGGGATATGTCGGGTTCGGTTCATCTGATCTCGACGACTGGCGGCAGTTCGGGACCGGGCTGGTCGGCCTGCAGGCGGTCGAGCGCTCCTCGTCGTTGCTGGCGTTCCGGATGGACGACCGCAAGCAGCGCATTGTCATCGACCGGTCGCTTGGCGAAGGCGAGCGCTTCTTCGGCTGGGAGGTCGCCGACGCGGCGGCGCTGGATGCGCTTGCAGCCAAGCTCGAACAGGCCGGAATCGAAGTCGCCTCTGAGCCCGGCACGCTGGCCGACAACAGGCGCGTCAAGCGGCTGATTTCATTTCGCGATCCCGCGGGCAATCGCCTCGAGGCATTTTACGGCGCCGAGATCGACGATTCGCCGTTCCTTCCCGGCCGCTCGATTTCCGGCTTTCGCACCGGCCCGCTCGGGCTCGGCCACGCCGTGCTGACGGTGGAAAATATCGACGCGGTGATGCCGTTCTATGTCGGCGTGCTGGGCTTTGCGCTCAGCGACTACATGCAGAAGCCGTTTCGCGCCTATTTCTTCCACATCAACGCGCGGCATCACAGCCTCGCTTTGATCGAGACCGGCCGCAACGGCATGCACCATCTGATGGTCGAACTGTTTGCGCTCGACGACGTCGGCCAGTGTTATGACATCGCCTTGAGCCAGCAGGACCGCGTCAATGTCACGCTTGGCCGCCATACCAACGATTTCATGACCTCGTTTTACGCAAAGACTCCGTCGTCGTTCATGATCGAGTGCGGATGGGGCGGCCGCGAGATCGACCCATCGAGGTGGCAGCCGTTCGAGTTGATGGACGGCCCAAGCCTGTGGGGCCATGAGCGCGTATGGCTGCCGCCCGCCGACCGCGAAGTGGCCCGCGAGATGCGGATGCGCGCGGCGGAAGCCGGACTGCGGGCTCCGGTTCAGGTCGCGGACGGCAACTACCGCCTGTTGCCGGGTACATGCCCGTGGTGGGATGACATCAATCGCGGCGCGGGCTGACAGCCCTCACCCCAGATGCTTCTTGAAGAACTCAGTCGCCCTGCCCCAGGCGAGCTCGGCCGCCGCGCGGTCGTGCACCGATTGCCGCTGCTCGTTGACGAAGGCGTGCTCGGCGTCATAGCGGAACAGCTCCAGCGACTTGCCCGCAGCCTTCATCGCTTTCTCAAAACCATCGACCAGCGCCGGCGTGCACCAGTCGTCCTTGTTTGCAAAGTGCGCCTGCAGTGGAATCTTCACGTCGGCGGGTTTTGCGGCCTGCTCCGGCGGAATGCCGTAGAACACCACGCCCGCGGTCAGTTCGGAGATTTTGGTGGCGCCGATGATGGTCACAGCGCCGCCGAGACAGAAGCCGGTGAGGCCGACCTTGGCGCCGTTCCGCTTCAGGTACTGCACAGCGCCCCGCACCGTCTGCGTGGTGGCGTCCATGAAATCCAGCGAGTTCATTTCCTTACCCGCGGCATCGGTGTCGTGATACGGCACCACCTTGCCGTCATAGAGATCGGGCGCCAGCGCGTCGAAGCCGGCCACCGCGAAGCGGTCGCACAGGCCCTTGATCTGCTCGGACAAGCCCCACCATTCCTGGATCACCACCACTCCCGGCGCATTGCCACGCGCGGCATTGGCGAGATAGCCGTTGGCATCCTTGCCGTCGGGACGCTTGAAGGTGATGTGGGTGCCCATGGGATTCCTCCGCGGATGATGTGAGATTGTTGGAGGCTATTTTGTCCACAGTATAACGAGAACGCAATCGGTTGGGTCGCGGCGACGCGCGTTCTTAACCTCGCCCCGCTCTTTTGCGGGGAGAGGTCGGAGCCGCAGCGCAGCGAAGGCTCCGGGTGAGGGGCGAGGCAGTGCGCTAAATTCATTTTCAGGACTTGCGGGTCGGAACGGTAGCGGACCGGTCGTGCCAATGATGTCGGTCCGACCCGGGAGGCTGCAATCTCGTTAGCCGCAGTGCCTCGCCCCTCACCCGGATCGCATCTGACGATGCGATCCGACCTCTCCCCGCAAAAGAGCGGGGCGAGGTAAGGACGGCTCAATGCGCGCTGGCCCAGACCTTCTTCTTGGTGAAATACAGCAGCCCCGCGAAGATGATCATGAAAATCATCACCTGCAGTCCCATCCGCTTGCGGGCTTCCATGTGCGGCTCGGCCGCCCACATCAAGAAGGTCGAAACGTCCCTGGCGTATTGATCGAGCTTCTGCGGCGCGCCGTCGTCATAGGTGACCTGGTCGTCCGAGATCGGCTTCGGCATCTTGATGGCGTGGCCGGGGAAATACTTGTTGTAGTAGGACCCTTCCGGCAGCTTGAAATCCTTCGGCGGCGGATCGATGTAGCCCTGCAGCAGCCCGTCGATGTAGTTCGGTCCCTGCTCCTGGAACTGGGTGAAGAAGTCGAAGATGAACTGCGGAAAGCCGCGCGGGTAGGAACGCGCCTTGGCGATCAGCGACAGATCGGGCGGCAATGCGCCGCCGTTGGCGGCGCGCGCGGCATTGTCGTTGGCAAACGGCGCCGGAAACCTGTCGGCGAGCCGGCCGGGCCGCTCGAACATGTCGCCGGCGTCGTTGGGCCCGTCCTTGACCTTGAAGTCCGAGGCGACGGCCGACGCCTGCGCTGCCGAGAATCCGGGCCCGCCGGGATCGGCGAGATTGCGGAACGACAGCAGGTTCATGGAGTGGCAGGTGGCGCAGACTTCCTTGTAGACCTTGTAGCCGCGCTGCAGCGCACCGCGGTCGTATTTACCGAAAGGGCCGGCGAACGACCATTTCAGCGACGGCGGGTTTTCGGCATGATCTGCTGCCCGGGCATTCCCGGTGCTTCCGGCGAACAGCGCACCGGCGACCGCCAGCATGATCACCGTGGAGACCATCGGCGTTTTCGACGAGCCGGTCTTGGCCAGCACGTCGTCGGCGATCGAATTCGGCACCGGCCGCGGCTTTTCGATCCGGCTCAGGATCGGCAGCACGATAAGGAAATAGGCGAAGTAGGCGAACGTCAGTATCCGCCCGGCGATCACGTAAATACCTTCAGGCGGCTTGCCGCCAAGCCAGCCGAGCAGGATGCAGACGACGACGAAAATCCAGAAGAACTGCTTGGCCAGCGGGCGATATCTGGACGATTTGGTCTTGGCGGTGTCGAGCCAGGGCAGGAACGCCAATATCAGGATCGCGCCGAACATCACGACCACGCCGCCGAGCTTGTTCGGAATGCTGCGCAGCATCGCGTAGAACGGCAAATAGTACCATTCGGGCACGATATGCGCCGGCGTCACGCCGGGATTGGCCGGAATGTAGTTGTCGGCATCGCCGAGGTAGTTCGGCATGTAGAAAACAAACCAAAAGTAGAAGATCATGAAGCAAGACATGCCGAACGCGTCCTTGATGGTCGCGTGCGGCGTAAACCGCACTGTGTCTTTCTCGGTCTTCGGTTCGACGCCGGCCGGATTGTTCTGGCCCGCGACATGCAGCGCCCAGACGTGCAGCACCACCACGCCGGCGATCACGAACGGCAGCAGATAATGCAGCGAGAAGAAGCGGTTCAATGTCGGGTTGCCGACCGAATAGCCGCCCCACAGCAGCGTCACGATGCTTTCGCCGAAATACGGGATCGCCGAGAACAGGTTGGTGATGACGGTGGCGCCCCAGAAACTCATCTGGCCCCATGGCAGCACATAGCCCATGAAGCCCGTGGCCATCATCAGCAGGTAAATGATCACACCGAGGATCCAGAGGATTTCGCGCGGCTCCTTGTAGGACCCGTAATACAGGCCGCGGAACATGTGGATGTAGACGGCGACGAAGAACATCGAGGCGCCGCAGGCATGGAGATTGCGCAGCAGCCAACCGTAATTCACGTCGCGTACGATGCCTTCGATGGAATTGAACGCCATGGTGGCTTCCGGCGTGTAGTGCATCGCCAGGATGACGCCGGTCACGATCTGAACCGCCAGCATGAACGACAGGATGCCGCCGAACGTCCACCAGTAGTTCAGGTTGCGCGGCGTCGGGTAGGCCACGAACGAGGAGTGGACGAGGCCGAAGATCGGCAGCCGCCGCTCGATCCACGCGATGACGGAGTTTTGCGGCTGGTAGGTGGATGGTCCGCTCATGATGCGATCCTGAGGAGATGAAGCGACGCGTTCAGCCTTGACCTTGCAGCCTCAGCCGATCTTGATCTTGCTGTCGGTGAGAAAGGCGTAAGGCGGAACCGGGAGATTGGTCGGAGCGGGACCCTGGCGAATACGCCCCGAGGTATCGTATACGGACCCGTGGCAGGGGCAGAAGAAGCCGTTGTAACTGCCCTCATGGGCGATCGGAATGCAGCCGAGATGGGTGCAGATGCCGATCACGACCAGCCACTGGTCGTGGCCTTCCTTGACCCTCGCCGAATCCGGCTGCGGGTCGGGCAGGCTGGCGACGTTGACCTTCTGGGCTTCCTCGATCTGCTTCTTGGTGCGGTGGCTGATGTAGATCGGCTTGCCGCGCCAGAACACCTTGATGTCCTGCCCCTCCGCAATCGGCGTCAGATCGACTTCGATCGGCGCGCCGGCCGCAATCGTCGAGGCATCCGGGTTCATCTGGGCAATCAGCGGCCAGACCGCGGCCGCACCGCCAACCACAGCCGCAGCTCCGGTGGCAACGAAGAGGAAATCACGGCGCGTGGGATGATCATCCGCCGAAGACGCTGTCGTCACGTTCCAAGCCCTTTCTCATCTGCAGCCGGTGGAACCGCCCCTGGCAGCCCTTGATGCGAACGGCCCGGAGAGGCTGCCGGCGCCCGCGACCCCCGCGGCGGCAGAACGACCACTTGTCCCGGCCAAACGCGCGGAACACACAGTCCAGAATCGTTCTATTGGCACCCTTGCCGGACGAGCGCAAGCCCGCGAGCGGCAGACTTGCGTGCAATGCACTAAAACAGTCCAGAGAACGGAATTTTCTTGCGATTTCATGACGCCCCGAATGGGCCGCGGCCACATATAGCCAGGCCGGCCGTCGGGGTGCCGTCTATACGCAAAGCGCCTTCTGGCATATGCTTGGCCATGACCAAAGAGCAGGTAAAAGAGGTTCTCGACCGCGTTTTGACCTGGCCGCCAGAGCGCCAGGAAGATGCCGCGCAGTTGTTGCTCGCGCTGGAGGCGCAGGAGGGTGAGTTTTATCACCCCGACGACGACGAATTGGCTGCGATCGAGGAGGGACTGGCGCAGGCAAAGCGTGGCGAGTTTGTATCGGCAGATGAGATCGCCGCGCTGCTCAAGCCGGGTGGTCGATGACGCTCCGGTTTACACGGCGCGCTGGTAACGACCTCCGGGACATTCTGGAATACATAGCCAAAGACAATCCGGCTGCCGCCGATCGGTTACGTCTGGCGTTCCTGGACGCCGGTAAACTCATCGCCATGCGACCTCATCTAGGCCTTCGCAACGCGACCGTTCCGGAGTTGCGCAGCCGTCTTGTCGCACGATACCCATACCGCATTCATTACCGTGTCGAAGATGCCGACGTTTGGATCATCCATATTCGACACTCCGCTCGACGTCCCTGGAATCCGGAAGTCTAGCCCCGAATGCGTATCGCCCTGTTCCAGCCCGACATCCCGCAGAACACAGGAACGATTCTGCGGCTCTGTGCCTGCCTGAATGTCGAGGCCCATATTATCGAACCCGCCGGATTTCCGGTGTCGGACCGGCACTTCCGCCGGGCGGGCATGGATTATCTGGATCAGGTCACCATCATGCGTCACGACTCGTGGCCGAAATTCGAGCAATGGCGCGGCGAGAAGGGTTTTAGGCTGATCCTGTTCTCTACCAAAGGCGCCCTGCCCTATCTCGACCATCGCTTTACGGCATCCGATATCCTGCTGTTCGGGCGCGAATCCGCTGGCGTTCCCGACGACGTGGTTGCCGCCGCCGACGCGCGGCTGGTGATCCCGATTGCGCCGGGCCTGCGCTCGCTCAACGTCGCCATGGCCGCGGCGATGGCGCTCGGCGAGGCGATCAGGCAAACAGGATCGCGGGACATGGGGATACGCGGGCAATGACGATCGAAGATCGAAAGACGCGGGCGCGGGCGTGGTTCGAGCACCTGCGGGACGACATTTGCGCCGCGTTTGAGGCGCTCGAGGATGAGGCGCCGGCAAAACTCTATCCCGGTGCTGCCGGGCGTTTCGAGCGCACGCCGTGGGACCGCACCGATCATACCGGCCAGCCCGGCGGCGGCGGCGTGATGAGTGTGATGCGCGGGCGGCTGTTCGAAAAGGTCGGCGTGCACTGCTCGACCGTGCACGGCGAATTCGCGCCGGAATTCCGCGCCCAGATTCCCGGCGCCGCCGACGATCCTCGCTTCTGGGCCTCGGGCGTCTCGCTGATCGCGCATATGCGCAATCCGAACGTGCCGGCCGTGCACATGAACACCCGCTTCGTCGTCACCACCAAAGCGTGGTTCGGCGGCGGCGCCGATCTCACGCCGGTGCTGGATCGCAGGCGGACGCAACAGGACGGCGATACGATCGCGTTTCATGCCGCGCTGAAGGCCGCCTGCGACGCGCATTCGGCAATCGCGCCCTATGACAAATACAAGACATGGTGCGACGAGTATTTCTATTTGCCGCATCGCGCGGAAGCGCGCGGCATTGGCGGCATCTTCTACGACTGGCACGACAGCGGCGACTGGGACGCCGACCTCGCCTTCACGCAGGACGTCGGCCGCGCCTTGCTGAAAATCTATCCCGAAATTGTCCGGCGCAATTTCGGTACGCCGTGGAGCGCGGAAGACCGCGAAGAACAGCTGATCCGGCGGGGGCGCTATGTGGAATTCAACCTGCTCTACGACCGCGGCACCATCTTCGGGTTGAAGACCGGCGGCAATGTCGATTCCATCCTGTCGTCGATGCCGCCCGAGGTGAAGTGGCCATAGATCTGCGATCCGGCGAAAGGCCGACAGCTTTGCGTATCCTGCTCATCAACCCGAACACCGCCGAATCCGTCACCGCTCTGGTGACAGACCACGCGCGTACCATCGCCGGAGATGCGGCCACCTTCGTTCCAGTCACTGGCCGCTTCGGCGCCAGGTACATTTCAACCCGCGCCGCGGCCGCGATTGCCGGCCATGCCGCGCTCGACGCGCTGGCGCAGCATATCGCCGGCTGCGACGCCGTTTATCTGGCCTGCTTCGGCGATCCCGGACTCGCCGCATTGCGGGAAATCTCGCCGGTGCCGGTGATCGGCATGGCCGAGGCGTCGTGCCTGGAAGCCTGCAAGCGCGGACGCCGCTTCGCCATCGTCACCGGCGGCGCGTTGTGGGGGCCGATGCTGACGGAGTTCGTGGCGTGGCTGGGACTGGCGGAGCGGCTTGCGGCGGTTCGGACCATTGCGCCGACCGGAGACCGGATCGCGCGCGATCCCGAGGCCGCGCTCGCCGAGCTCGCCACGGCCTGCACGGCGTGTGCTGTGGAAGACGGCGCGGATGTGGTGATCCTCGGCGGCGCAGCACTGGCCGGCCTTGCCGCGCGCATTCAACCGTCGGTGCAGGTTCCGGTGCTGTGCTCGGTCGAGGCCGGCACGCGCGCGGCGATTGCCGCGGCGGCGCAGGCAAATCGGCGTCCCGCCCCGCCGCCCGCGCTCGATAGCGTCGGCCTTGGCCCCGATCTCGAACGTCTGCTCAGGCAAGGGCGATCAGAATAAGTGCCGCGCAGCTGAAACAATCATGACAAGCCCGCCCGCGATCACCGCGACGTCGAGGATCGCGGTGTGAATGTGCACCGGCATGCGCTCGACAAACGTCCTGGCAAGAAATGCCCCCGGCAGCGCGACGAGGCCGATCAACAGCGCAAAAGCCAGCACCTGTGCCGTGACGACGCCGCTCAAACCGAACACGGAAATCCTGATCAGGCTGATTGCCATCGAGATCGTCGCGTCGGTTGCAATCACCGCTGCGCCTTCCAGGCCCACCGCCATCAGCAATGACAACAGGATCACGCCCGAGCCCGTCGTGCCGCCGACCACCGCGCCATAGCCGACGGCGCTAACACCCAATCCGGCGTCACCGATCCTGACATCGCGACGCCTTAGCAGCCGCCGCAACGGCACGCTCAGGATCAGCATGGTGCCAATCACCAGCGCCGCACCGGCATTGCTAAGCCGCGTGTAGCCGTAGGCGCTGAGCGCTGTCGTCAGCGCTGCAGCCAGCACAACGATCAGTGTACGGCGGAAATCGACATAGCGGAAATAGGCCGCGGCACGTCCAAAATTGGTGAAAATCGACGAGATGGCGATGATCGGCACCACCGGTTCGGCGCCGATCAGCGGCACCAGCACCAGCGGCATCAGCGCGCCGGTGCCGTAACCTGCCAGGCCGCCGACCACGGCGGCGAACAATGCGACGCCAGCAACCAGTACCAGTTGCAGCAGCGAAATGTCGGCAAAGCCGGAGACGATATTCACAGCCGGTGATCGCGGGCGAAGCGCGCCGCGCTTTGATCGGCGATCGCAGCCAACTCGGATTTCTCCAGCGGAAAATCCGCCGCAAGCCAGGCGTCTTCGGCGAGCGCGAGCATGTGCCCGAGCGCGGGACCGTCCGCGATTCCGCGGGCTTTGAAATCGGCCGCCTTCAGCGGAAATTTCGGCGCACTCCAGCGCTCCGGCAGCGTTGCAAGCTGCCGCCACGGCACAGAATCGGTATCCCGGCCCGCCCGCGCCCACGCCAGCAGCAGCCGGTCGCGGTAGCGCGCCTCGCCCAGCCGGTACAATCGCCGCCTTGCGGCCGCTTCGTCCATTCCGGCCAGCCGCCACCAGCGATGGCCCATGGAATCCAGCGCCCTGGTTTCGCCATTGGTTAGCCGCAAGCGGATCGCAAGGCGTTTAGCGTCCTCGGTGACGGCGACGCCGAGCGCGCCGAGCCGGCGGATCGGGTCCGCCTTCAGCCCAAGCATGCGCTCCGCCGCGATCATGGCCATCAACGGCCCGCGATAGGCCACGCCGCCGAACAGCGCCAGCAGCAGCCCGCCATCTTCCATCGCGACAGCAGCCTTGGCGGCCCCCTCCGCGACCAAGAGCTTCAGCATTTCCATCCGCACCCGCTCGGCGGAAAGGCCGGCAAGGCCCGGACGTCCGCGAATGCAGGCGAGAACCCCATCGCGATCGGGTTCGCCCGTGCCAAAGGCGGCGTGCATGCGGAAGAAACGGAGAATGCGCAAGTAATCCTCGGCAATGCGCTGATCCGGATCGCCGATGAAGCGCACGCGTTTGGCCGCGATATCGTCGAGTCCGCCGACATGGTCGTGCACGGTGCCATCAGACGAAACCGACAATCCGTTGATCGTAAAATCGCGCCGCTGCGCATCGCGGACCCAGTCGCGGCCGAACGCGACTTTCGCCTTGCGGCCGAACGTCTCGATATCCTCGCGCAACGTGGTGACCTCGAATGGCTGGCTTTCGACGACCAAGGTCACGGTGCCGTGCGCGATGCCGGTCGGCACGCTCTTGATGCCGGCGGTTTTGGCGCGGCGCACCACCTCGTCGGGCAGCGCGGTGGTCGCGATGTCGATATCGCCGATCGGGATGTTCAACAGCTCATTGCGCACCGCGCCGCCGACCACGCGCGCCTCCTCGCCATTGCCGCCCAGCAGTTCGAGCACGCGCGCGGCGGGACCGGACCCGAGCCAGGGGGCATCGCGCAGCACGCGGCCACCGCTCATTTCTCCACCCCGGGAATGAATTTGCCATTCTCGATGTGTGCGGGAATGTAGGTCGAATTCGGCGGCGCGCCGGAAAAATGCGCGAGCAGGATGAAGCTGACGATGACGAGCAACAGCGAGCCCAGCACCAGCTTGGCGATCACATGCAGCGGCCATGAGGTTTGAAGCATCACGCCCGAGCGGGTTGCGACCAGAAACAGCGCATAGACCGCGAACGGGATCAGGAAAATTCCGATCTCGGTCAAAACCGGACGGATCATGGCAAATAGACCCGCTCATACAGCACGCGCAGGATTCCCGCCGTAGCACCCCAGATATATCGTTCGGCAAACGGCATGGCGTAATACGAGCGCTCAATGCCGCGAAACTCCTTGCTGTGCAGCTGATGGTTGGCCGGGTCCATCAGGAACGCCAGCGGCACTTCGAAGGCGTCGTCGACTTCGTCTTCGTTGATGCGCAATTTGAAACCCGGCCTGACGCGCGCCAGCGTGGGTAGGATGCGAAAGCCGAAGCCGGTCGCGTACAGATCGAGATAACCCACGGGATCGATGAATTCGCGGCCCAGGCCGATTTCTTCCTCGGCCTCGCGCAACGCGGCATCGAGCGGCGAGGCATCGGTCGCATCGATCTTGCCGCCGGGAAACGAAATCTGTCCGGCGTGATCGTTGAGATGCGCCGCGCGTTGCGTCAGCAGCACTGTCGGCTGCGGATGATCCACGATCGGGATCAACACCGCCGCGGGACGGATCGGCCGTTCCTGCGCAATGATCTGCAGCATGCGGTCGTTGCCCGGATCGCCGCTGATCGGAATAATGCTGGCATCGCTTAAGCCCGGTGGAATCTCGAAGCGCAGCCGCGCGCGGGCGCGGTCGAAAAATTCCGCCGAACCAATGTCCGCCGTGCGGGCGTCTGTCTTGAGCATCGGTTCGTTCAACGCGCTTCCCTCGCCTGCTCCGCATCCGCCATTGCAAAGAATTCGCCCGCGGAGGCAACTCCGAACATGGCGCGCCCATCGACCACTCGCTCCTCGCCCATGTCAACCAGATCGTAATACAGCGCCCGGGTGACCTTGGCCCAGAGGTCGGCGCGGACGTGAAGATAGGGCGTCAGGCCGCCATCGGCCGCCGCCTCGAACCGCAGGCGGTGCGCGGAATCGCAATTGACCCAATCGTCCACATTGGTCCGGAAGCGCAGCAGCCGCCCGCGCGCCTCGTCTTCTTTCAGCATTTCCACCGCAAGGAAGGGCGCGTCATCGACGCGAATGCCGACCTTCTCCACCGGGGTCACGAGAAAGTGCTTGCCGTCCTCGCGTTTGAGGATGGTCGAGAACAATCGGACCAGCGCCGGCCGGCCGATCGGGGTACCCTGATAAAACCAGGTGCCATCACCAGCGATTCGCATGTCGAGATCGCCGCAAAACGGCGGATTCCACAAATGCACCGGCGGCAGCCCCTTGCCGGCGGCAGCATCCCTTGCGGCCGTGGTAAGCCCGTCAAGGTTCTGGTTTGAGGTCTGCCCTTGCTTCGCCATTGTTTACCTTGAGTTTGATCGCCTCGATTTGGCACGATTGGTGCAGGTCGTCCGAGGGGTGAAATCCCCGGACCAGTCGCCACATCGTGATGCCGTTCATAGCCCCGAATGCCGATAATGTGGGGATAGTTTAATTCAACGAATACATGGCCTTCGCTTAAGTTTAGCATGGGGTTCGTGACATGACGACGCAATTGGCGGCGTTTCGAGAAGGAGTGACGGATGGCTGGCGCAGACAGTGTCGAGAAACTTGAAGACGTGATCGTCCGTTCGGCCGAGCAGGTCGCGGGGCAGATTCGCGCGGCGAAGGATGCGATCTCGACCGTCATCTTTGGTCAGGACCGGGTGATCGAGAACACCCTGGTGACGATCCTGTCCGGCGGTCACGCTCTTCTGATCGGCGTTCCCGGGCTTGCCAAGACCAAACTGGTCGAAACCCTGGGTATTACGCTCGGACTCGATGCCAAGCGCATCCAGTTCACGCCCGACCTGATGCCATCGGATATCCTGGGCGCCGAGGTGCTCGACGAAAGCAGTTCCGGCAAGCGCTCGTTCCGCTTCATCTCGGGTCCGGTATTCGCGCAGCTGCTGATGGCCGACGAAATCAACCGCGCCAGCCCGCGCACCCAGTCCGCGCTGCTGCAGGCGATGCAGGAACAGCACATCACCGTCGCCGGCGCGCGGCATGATCTGCCAAAGCCGTTTCATGTGCTGGCGACGCAGAATCCGCTGGAGCAGGAGGGCACCTACCCGCTGCCGGAGGCGCAGCTGGATCGCTTCCTGATGGAGATCGACGTCGATTATCCCGATCGCGACGCCGAGCGGCGCATCCTGTTCGAGACCACGGGTGCCGAGGAAACCCTCGCCAAGACCGCAATGTCGGCGGACGTGCTGATCACCGCGCAGCGGCTGGTGCGGCGGCTGCCGGTCGGTGATTCGGTGGTGGAAGCGATCCTGTCGCTGGTGCGCTCCGCGCGGCCGGGTCCGGAAGGCGGCGAATCCGGCAAGCTGATCGCGTGGGGACCGGGTCCCCGTGCCAGCCAGTCGCTGATGCTCGCGGTTCGCGCACGCGCGCTGCTCGATGGGCGCCTGGCGCCGTCGATCGACGACGTGCTCGATCTGGCCGAGCCGATCCTCAAGCACCGCATGGCGCTGACGTTCTCGGCGCGCGCCGAAGGCCGCACCATTCCCGACGTGATCCGGCAATTGAAGACACGGATCGGTTGATGGCACTGGCGGAAGAGCACGCGAAACAGGAAATCACAGCAGTCCGACGCGCCGATGGCGAAAGCCGAACGCTCGCCGCATCGCTGCCGCGTCTCATACTCGAAGCCCGCCGCATCGCCGCCAACGTGATTCACGGCCTGCACGGCCGGCGGCGCGCCGGATCGGGCGAAAGTTTCTGGCAGTACCGCCGCTTCGTGTCGGGCGAGCCCTCGCAGAACGTCGACTGGCGGCGTTCGGCGCGCGACGATCATCTCTATGTCCGCGAGCAGGAATGGGAGGCCGCGCATACGGTGTGGCTGTGGCCGGACCGCTCGCCGTCGATGGCGTTCGCGTCGAAGCAGGCGCGCGACAGCAAGCTGGAGCGCGGGCTGATCGTGACCTTCGCGCTCGCCGAACTGCTGGTTTCCGGCGGCGAACGCGTCGGCATTCCCGGCCTGATGACGCCGACCGCGAGCCGCACCGTCATCGACAAGATTGCGCAGGCGATGCTGCACGATGAAGCCACCCGGTTGAGCCTTCCGCCGTCATTCGTGCCGTCGGCACTGGCCGAGATCGTGGTGCTGTCGGATTTCTGGTCGCCGATATCAGAGATCAAAACCATGCTTGCCGGGTTGTCGGCATCCGGCGCGCACGGCGTGCTGGTGCAGATCGTCGACCCCGCGGAAGAAAGTTTTCCCTATTCCGGGCGCATCGAATTCGTCGAGCCGGAGGGCGGCGGCGTCATTACCGCGGGCCGCGCGGAAAAATGGGCCGGCGATTATGTCGCGCGCGTCGCAAGGCATCGCGACGAAATCCGCACCGAAACCAACAAGCTGGACTGGATGTTCTCGACCCACACCACCAGCCGCTCCGCCGCCGAACTGCTGCTGTTCCTGCACAGCGGCATGATGGTCAACAAGGGCAGCGTACGCACCGCCACCGTCAAAGCGGGGCGAACGGGATGATTTTCGGAATTCCTCTCTCCTTTGCCCAACCCGCGCTGCTGCTGGGCCTGCTCAGCCTGCCGGTGCTGTGGTGGCTGCTGCGGGTGATGCCGCCGCGGCCGCGGCGCATCGAATTTCCGCCGACGCGGCTGTTGTTCGACATCGCACCGAAGGAAGAAACCCCGTCGCGCACGCCATGGTGGCTAACGCTGCTGCGCCTGACGGCCGCGGCGCTGGTGATCCTGGCAGCCGCCGGGCCGATCTGGAACCCGCAGACCGGTGTGGCCGGCAGCAATGCGCCGCTGGTGATCCTGCTCGATGACGGCTGGAGCGCCGCCGCCAGTTGGAACGCGCGGATCAAGGCTGCGGACGAGTTGATCGCAAACGCCGACAATGACCGCCGCGGCGTGGCGCTTGTTCCGCTGTCGGAGCCTGCCCGTGACATTACCCTAATGACGGGCGGCACGGCACGCGTCGCACTGCGTCAGTTCGCGCCAAAACCCTATGCCGTCGAGCGGGTCGAAACCCTGCCCGCCATCGAGCGCTTCCTGAAAGCCACCGGCGACAGCGAGATCGCCTGGCTCTCGGACGGCGTCGATACCGGGCGCGGGCCGGAATTCCTCGAGGGGTTGAGCAAAACCATCGGGGATCGCACGCTGACGATCTACGAGGGCGCGCCACCGGCGCATGCGCTGGCAGCGGCTGAAAACGCCGCGGCGAAAATGACGGTGAAAGTCCTCCGCGCCAATGGCAGCATCGCCATCGATACCGGGATCGTGCGCGGGCTCGACCAGAAGGGCTCGCCGATCGGCGAGGCGCGCTATACCTTTGCGCCGCAAGACCGCGAGACCGAAGCCGCGTTCGATCTGCCGGTGGAACTGCGCAACGATATCGCGCGGCTCGAGATCGCAGGCGAACGTTCCGCGGGTGCGGTGCAATTGCTCGACAAGCGCTGGCGCCGCCGCGCTATCGGCATCGTCTCAGGATCGACCAACGATACCGCGCAGCCATTGCTGGCATCGACGTTCTATCTCACCCGGGCGCTGGCGCCATTCGCCGACGTGCGGCTCGGCGACAAGGGCGCGGCGCAGCAGACGATCAGGCAATTTCTCGATCAGAAATTGCCGATGATCGTGCTGGCCGACGTCGGCACGCTGTCGCCGGAGATTCGCGAGAGGCTCAGCGCCTGGATCGAACAAGGCGGCGTGCTGGTGCGTTTCGCCGGCCCCCGGCTGGCGCAGGCCGACGACGATCTGGTGCCGGTGAAGCTGCGGCGCGGCGGACGCAGCCTCGGCGGCAGCCTGACCTGGGAAAAGCCGCAGCATCTGGCATCGTTCGCCGCCGACGGGCCGTTCGCCGGCCTCGCCGTGCCGAAGGACATCACCATCAGCCGCCAGGTGCTGGCCGAGCCCGACGCCGTGCTGGCCACCAAGAGCTGGGCCTCGCTGGTCGACGGTACCCCGCTGGTCACCGGCGAACATCGCGGCAAGGGACTGGTCACCCTGTTTCACGTCAGCGCAGATATGCGCTGGTCGGACCTGCCAATGTCTGGCACCTTTGTCGAAATGCTCAGGCGAATCGTCGATATCTCCGGATACACGTCGACTCCCGGCGCTGGCGTCGCCGGCGAAGCGAGCGTCGAAACCGTGGCGCCGCTGCGCACGCTGGACGGTTTTGGCGCATTCGGACCGCCGCCCTCCACCGCAAAGCCGCTGCGCGCCGACTTCCGCGACCGCGCGACGATCGACCATCCGCCCGGCTTCTATGGACCTTCAGACGGGCCTCTCGCCGTCAATACGCTGGCGGCGGCGGATCGCATCGCGCCGCTGGACACGTCTGCCCTGAAGGCGCGCCGTGCCAGCTACACCAACGCCGAGCCGCGCGACTTAAGGGGAATCCTGCTGTCGTCATCGCTGGCGCTGTTCCTGATCGATGCCATCATTGTGGCGCTGCTCGGCGGCGGCATCGCCGCGTTGCTGCGGCGGCGCGCCGTGCCGGCAGCACTTGCATTCGCACTCGCCCTTTCCGCGATACCGACGCCGTTGCGCGCCGATGCCAACGATGATTTCGCCATCAAGGCGGCCGCGCAAACGCATCTGGCTTACGTCATCACCGGAAATGCCGACGTGGATTCCATCGTCAAGGCCGGCATGGCCGGGTTGACCCTGTTCCTCGCCCAGCGCACCGCGCTTGAAGCCGGCGATCCGGTGGGCATCGATCCCGCGCGCGATGAACTCGCGTTCTTTCCGCTGATCTACTGGCCGGTGGTGCCGGGCGCGCCGAAACCGCCGCAGGATGCCCTCAACCGCATCGACGCCTACATGAAGCAGGGCGGCACGGTGCTGTTCGATACCCGTGACGCCATCGAGGCGCCGCCCGGACCGAACGGGGAATCTCAAACGCCGGGGATGATCGAGTTGCGCAACATCCTCTCCTCGCTCGAGGTCCCCGAGCTTGAGCCGGTACCGCGCGAGCATGTGCTGACCAAGACCTTCTATCTGCTGCGCGATTTCCCCGGCCGCTTCAACTCGGGCCAGACCTGGGTTGAGACACTGCCGCGCGAGGCCGACGATGAGGCCGCCTCGAAACCCGCGCGCGGCGGCGATGGCGTCTCGCCGATCATCATCACCTCGAACGATCTGGCCGGCGCCTGGGCGCTGCGGCCCGACGGCCAGCCGATGCTGCCGCTGACGCCGGGCGAACCGCGGCAGCGCGAATTCGCCTTCCGCGCCGGCGTCAACATCGTGTTGTACACGCTGACCGGCAACTACAAGGCCGACCTGGTGCACGCGCCGGCGCTGATCGAACGGCTGGGACAGTAGTGCCATGAGCTACGGCATCGCATTTACCCCGCTGGTCCCTTCGCTCGTGCTGTGGATCGCGCTCGCCGCGATCGTCGCGATCGCAATCCTGCTGCTGCTCGGCCGCTCGCGCGGCGCGGCGGTGCGCGTCGCGGCGCTGGCGCTGATCCTGCTGGCGCTGGCCAATCCGTCCTTCACCCGCGAGGAACGCGAGCCGCTGTCGTCGGTGGCCGCGGTCGTCATCGACAAGAGCCCCAGCCAGGGTTTCGGCGAACGCGCCCGCGAGACCGCGCAGGCGCAAGAGGCGCTGGTCAGCAGCCTCAAGCAGATCAAGGGGCTCGAGGTTCGTGTGGTCGAGGCGGGACAGGCCGACGGCGAAACCGACGGCACCAAACTGTTCGGCGCGCTATCGTCGGCATTGTCGGATGTGCCGACCGATCGCGTCGCCGGCGCGTTCATGATTACCGATGGCCGCGTCCACGATATCCCCGCCAATGCGGTTGCGCTCGGATTCACCGCGCCGGTGCATGCGCTGGTCACCGGACGCAAGGACGAACGCGATCGCCGCATCGCGATTTCGGCGGCGCCGCGTTTCGGCATCGTCGGACAGACCCAGACCATCACCTACCGGCTCGACGATCAGGGCGTCAGCGGCGAGCGCGCCAAGGTCGTGGTGCGCCGCGACGGCGAGGTGATCAACGAGCGTACGCTGCTGAGCGGCCAGACCGCCAATATCGATATCGACATCAAGCACGCAGGACCCAACATCGTCGAAATCGAGGCCTCTGCGCTGCAGAACGAGTTGACGCTGGTCAACAACCGCGCGGTGGTCGCGATCGACGGCGTACGCGACAAGCTTCGGGTGCTGCTGGTTTCCGGCGAGCCGCATGCCGGCGAGCGCACCTGGCGCAACCTGCTGAAATCCGATGCCAGCGTCGATCTGGTGCACTTCACCATTCTGCGGCCGCCCGAGAAGCAGGACGGCACGCCGATCAACGAATTGTCGCTGATCGCGTTTCCGACCCGCGAACTGTTCCAGCAGAGGATCAACGAATTTCAGCTGATCATCTTCGATCGTTATGCTCGACAGGGCGTGCTGCCGATCCCCTATTTCGAAAATATGGCACGATACGTGCGCGCCGGCGGCGCGGTGCTGGTTTCGGCCGGTCCCGACTACGCGTCCACGACCAGCATCTGGCGTACCCCGCTGGATTCGGTTCTGCCCGCGGAGCCCGTCGGCGTTACCGAGAAACCTTATTATGCGCATCTCAGCGATGCCGGCAAACGTCACCCGGTAACGCGCGGGCTTGAGGGTTCGGCCAGCGAACCGCCGCGCTGGAGCCGGTTCTTCCGCACCGTCGAGACCCGCAACGCGGTCGGCCCTCCGGTCATGACCGGCGCGGATGGAAAACCACTGCTGCTGCTGTCGCGCTACGGCGAAGGCCGCGTCGCCCTGCTGCTGTCCGACCATATCTGGCTGTGGGCGCGCGGCTATGAGGGCGGCGGCCCGCATCTCGATTTGCTGCGGCGGATGTCGCACTGGCTGATGAAGCAACCCGACCTCGATGAAGAGGCGCTGCGGTTGCAGACCCAGGGTAAGGATCTGGCGGTGCTGCGCCAGACCATGTCGGACAGCGTCACGCCGGTCACGGTGACCTCGCCTTCCGGCAAGACCCGCGAGTTGACGTTAAGCCTGAACGAGCCCGGGCTGTGGCGTTCGGCTACGCCTGCCGACGAACTGGGCTTGTGGCAGGCGACCGACGGCACCCTGAAAGCGCTGATCAATGTCGGCCCGATCAATCCGAAGGAATTTTCCGAAGTCACCTCCACCACCGAACTGCTGAAGCCGCTGGCGCAGGCGACCGGCGGCGACGCCCGGCGCGTTGTGGACGGCTCCAGCATCGACCTGCCGCGCATCGTTGCGGTGCGCGCATCCAGCATATTTCGCGGCGACGGCTGGATGGGCGTGAAAATGCGCGACGCCAGCGTGGTGCGCGGCGTCGGCGTGCTGCCGATCTTTGCCGGACTGATCGGCCTGCTACTGTTGCTCGGCGCCTTCGCCGCGACCTGGCTGCGCGAGGGACGCTGAGCCGGGCGTTGCGCTAATCCCACACCCGCGATTTCAGTTCGGCAGGCAGCCCGGCGGCCGTTGACATCATCGGTCCTTGCCAGCGATGTTACAGTGTAACATCGCGCGCGGCCGGGATGCCTTGGCTGCTCCGATGCAAGGCGCGTATCGGCATGAACTGGTTCCGATCGAACATCAAACGTGAGGCGCGGCTGGCGCTATTGGCGCTGGCGATTCAGTTTGTGCTGTCGTTCGGACATTTTCACGGGATCGCCGCACAGGCCGCACCTGCGATCCAGCAAGCAAGCCAGCAAGCTCCCTCCCATCAGGATTCCGATCATCGGCCAACGGACCCCTGCGCGATCTGCGCCGTCATGGCGCTGGCCAATGCGGCGCTGTTCGCCACTCCACCGGTATTGCTGCTGCCGCAGGCCGTTGAATTCCTGTACCTGACCACCGACGCCGAATTCGTCCATCTGAACCATGAAAGCGTCGCGTTCCAGCCCCGCGCTCCTCCCGCCTCCTGACATCGATGGTTTGATGATCTCCAGGGATCGCCGCGTCACGCGTGGCCGGTCTTTCGAGATCCAATCCAAATCAGTCCGTCTGATATCGACGGCAAGCCGCAATCCTAATTCGTCGATGACGTAAGCGGATTCGGCTTTGGCAGGATCAGGACAATGTCATTCTCATCAAGACGTGCGTTGCTCGCCTCAAGTTCGGCGTCGCTGCTGCTGTGCGCTTTCTGCAGCACGGGGTTAGCCCAGGATTCGCAAGCACCCGCCGGGGCCGAAGGCGCGACGGCGCTTCCCGGCATCACGGTGACGGCACCAAGTCCGATCGTGAGGCGAAGGCTCGTTCCCTCACCTAAACCTGTCCGCGTTACCCGGACCGCCGGCGGACGCAATCCCGCGCCGGCGCCGCAGCCGCAACCGACGCCTGCCGCCGCCACGGCCCAACAGGGCGTGCTTCCGATCGTGACGGATCAATTTGCCACGGTCACGGTAGTGCCGAACGAGGAAATCCGCCGGCAGGGCGGCGGGACGCTCGGCGATCTGTTGTTTTCCAAGCCCGGCATCACCGGCTCGGAATTTGCGCCCGGCGCGTCCAGCCGGCCTATCATCCGGGGCCTCGACGTCAATCGCGTCGGGATCGTCGAGAACGGAATTGGCGCCAACGGCGCGTCGGATCTGGGCGAAGATCACTTCGTGCCTATCGATCCGATTGCGACCAACCAGGTCGAAGTCATTCGCGGACCCGCCACCCTGCGCTACGGGTCCACATCGATCGGCGGCGTGGTCAGCGCCAGCAACAATCGCATTCCGGACGCATTGCCCTCCTGCGCTGCCGCGCCGTTTCGAACGTATGGGCTTGCGGTGAAGGCCCCCCTCGCAAATGCCGGATCTGCGGGCTGCGTGACGGCCGAGACGCGTACCGCGGTCAATTCTGTCGATCGTGGCGTCGAAGGCGGCATTCTGCTCGATGCCGGAGGCGGCAATTTTGCGGTTCATGCCGACGCCTATGGCCGCAAATCCAGCGACTATAATATTCCGAGCTATCCATATCTGTTCGATCCCGACGAAGCCATTCAATGGACGCCAGCCGAATTCCGCGGCCCAGGCCGCCGGGGCATCGATCGGCGGTTCCTATTTCTTCGATGGCGGTTTCATTGGTGCGGCGATCACGCAGACCGATGCGCTTTATCATATCCCCGGTCTCGACGGCGCCGATCACCTTACCCGCATTGACGCGCATCAAACCAAGGCCACCGCCAAGGGCGAATACCGGCCCGATGCGGCGGCGATCGACGCCGTGCGATTCTGGGCCGGTGCAACCGACTATAGGCACAACGAAATCGGGCTGGCCGACACTGCCGATCTGACGACGCTCGGCGTACGGCAGACCTTCACCAACAAGGAGCAGGAAGGCCGCGTCGAAGTGCAATTTACGCCGTTCAACATCCGTTTCGCCGCTCTCACCACCGCGGTTGGCGTTCAGGCGTCGCATCAGGAACTGACGGCGCCGAGCCCCGACGATATCGGCAGTCCGATCAACGGTTTGTGGGATCCGAACAAGAACACGAAGGTCGCCGGATATATCTTCAACGAATTGAAATTCACCGACACCACCAAGGCGCAGATTGCCGGTCGCATCGAGCATGCCAATCTGAGCGGAACGACGCCAGCTTTTGTCCCGGAGGAGTTCGACCTCAACGTCGATCCCAACGCGATCGGTCCCGCAACACCGCGCAACCTCAACTTCACGCCGAAGAGCGCGAGCATTGGCCTGATCCAGAATCTTCCCTGGAATCTGGTCGCGAGCATCACCGGTCAATATGTCGAGCGTGCGCCCAAACCCGCCGAACTGTTTTCGCGCGGCGCACACGATGCCACGGCCACTTTCGATATCGGCAATCCAAATCTGAGTATCGAAAAGGCCCAATCGGTCGAAGCCGGATTGCGGAGAGCAACAGGACCCCTGCGATTCGAACTGACCGGCTACTATACGAAATTCAACGGATTCATCTTCCGGCGGCTGAACGGCAACACATGCGAGGACGGCGTGTGCCAGATTGGCCCAGGTCTCGAACTGAATCAGGCGATCTACTCGCAGCGCGATGCGACCTTCCGCGGCGGCGAATTCCAGTTCCAGTACGATGTGCTGCCGGTCTGGAACGGTTTGTTCGGGATCGAGGGACAATACGACATCGTTCGCGCGACCTTCGAAGACGGGACCAACGTACCGCGGATTCCGCCGCAGCGGCTCGGAGGCGGCGTGTTCTATCGTGACGCCAACTGGCTGATGCGGGTCAACCTGCTGCACGCGTTCGCCCAGAACGATGTCGCCGTGATCGCCGAGACGCCGACCCCCGGCTACAACCTGCTGAAAGCGGAGATCAGTTACAAGACCAGGCTCGATGCCAGCTGGTTCGGCGCGCGCGAGATGATGGTTGGGCTCGTCGGCAATAATCTGCTGAACGAGAACATCCGCAACTCGGTTTCGTACAACAAGGACGAGGTCTTGTTGCCCGGTATCGGCGTGCGGGCTTTTGCGAATCTCAAGTTCTAACTGCTGTAGCCCGGATGGAGCGTAGCGCAATCCGGGAGGCCGGTCTCTCCCGGATTGCGCTGCGCTCTATCCGGGCTACGGAAAGACTGCGTGCGTCTACTTCGCAAAACTCCAGTCCGGCCGGATCGCACCGGAAACATCGGCAAACGCGCCATCGACCAGTTCGGCGACCAGCAGGCGTGCGTAGTCCACCGGCCCCGGCATCTTCACGCGGCCTTTTGGAATGACCTTGAAGCCGACGCGGCCGTAATAGGCTTCATCCCCGACCAGCAGCACCAGGCGATGGCCTTTCGCCTTCGCATCATTAAGCGCACGATCGAGCAGCGCGCGGCCGACCCCGCGGCCGCGAAACGGCGGTTCGACCGTCAGCGGCCCCAGCAACAGGGCCGGCGTGTCGCCGATCACAATCGGCAATTGCCGGAGCGAGCCGACCAGCAGCGTGCCGATCCGCGCGGTAAACGACAGATCGAGGAGGTGATCGACATACTCGCGCAGGCGGTACGCGCTCAGCACGAAACGGCCGGGCCCGAAGGTCCGCTCATGCAGCCGTTCGACCGCCTGCGCGTCGCCTGCGGTCTCCGCCAGGATGGTGAGAGAAAGATCGCTCATATCGGGATGCGGGATAGCATCTGACTGAAACGGGGTCCATCGCTGCGACGGCTCGCCAGCCGCATCAGCTTTTGTTCATCGCGGGCTGGGACAAATAGGCCAGCAATTTCATCTCGCGCCGTCCCCGTGTCACCGTATCGAGCACCAGCCCGGAAGATACCGACAGCACCGCCACAATCATCAGGCCCATCGACAGAACCGCCGTCGGCAATCGGGGAACCAGACCCTGCTCGAGGTAGGTCACGATCACCGGGATCGCGAGTCCGACCGATACCAGCGCCAGGCAGCAGCCGATCGCCGTGAAGAACCGCAGCGGCTTTTCCGACCGGTAGAGTTTCAGGATGGTGCCGAGGATGCGGAAACCGTCGCGCCAGGTGTTGAGCTTGCTGAACGAGCCTTGCGGCCGCGCGTAGTACGGCGTCTCGATCTCGGCGACCGGCAGCGCCAGTTCGAGCGCGTGCACGCTCAACTCGGTTTCGATCTCAAACCCGTCGGACAGTACCGGGAAGGTTTTGACAAAACGCCGCGAGAACACGCGATAGCCTGAGAGGATGTCCTTGAATTCCTGGCCGAATACCGACGACAGAAAACGGGTCAGCATCCAGTTGCCGGTGCGATGGCCGCGCCGCCAGGCGGCTTCCGCCTGATCGACACGCAAGCCCACCACCATATCGAGATGATCGGACCTTAGCGTCTCGATCATGCGCGGCGCGCTGGCGGCATCGTAGGTCGCATCGCCATCGACCAACACATAGATGTCGGCATCGATGTCCGCGAACATCCGCCGCACCACGTGACCTTTGCCCTGGCGGCGTTCGCTGCGCACCTCTGCGCCCGCCTCCACCGCAATGGCTTTGGTGCGATCCGACGAATTGTTGTCGTAGACGTAGATCTCAGCCGACGGCAGGTGTTTGCGAAAATCGGCGACCACGGTGGCCACCGCGGCCTCCTCGTTGAAGCACGGTACCAGTACCGCGACGCGCGGCTGCGCTGTCTCTACTTGCGGGAATTCAGTTTTCGCAAACTCCGCCAGCGCCTCCGCCATGCCGGCAAGGTCGCCGCGCAGTTTTAGCGCAGGCTTGAGGTCCCGAGCGGCGCTCATCGCCAATCCTTAAAGGTCGTTAACATTCGACCGTCGATCATAAGGACCGAACGCTAACGATCTCTAACGCCAGGTGGCGATCTTCTCGCGGTTTTCCAGCACTTCCGCGATCCGCAAGCGCGTGCCTTCCGTGGTATCGGCCGGCAGCGCGTCGGGGCTAAAGAAGCCGCAGGCGGCGATTTCGCGATTCGGTTCGGGCAGCCGGTCCTGGCGAAAATGCCTGATCACGTAGACCGCGACATGGTCGCGGCGGGAGGCGTAGCTATTGAAGAACACGCCATGCAAGGCCGGTTCGCCTGTCAACTCGATTAGCCCTTCCTCCATTAATTCCCGCGCCAGCGCATCGCGAAACGTCTCGCCGACCTCGACGCCGCCGCCCGGCAGATGCCAGCCCGAGACATAGCTGTGGTTCACCAGAAAGACGCGGTTATCGCCGTCCAGCACGACGCCGCGAACGCCCAATGTCATGCCCCGGGCAAACCGCCAATACAGATGAAGGACGCGGCGCAGCGCCGGTTCGAAGGTCCGCCGTACATTTTGCAAATTCATGACGGCTGAAGCCTTGCTGCTTGCGTTGGGTTGGACACCTTGCCAAAACAACCGCAACTTTTACAGGGACCTTTTGATGGCGGCATTCACGCTGGCGCATGTGTCCGATCCGCATCTTGCGCCGCTGCCGGCGCCGAGCTTGCGCGAACTGATCGGCAAGCGTGCGACGGGATATCTCCATTGGACCCGCAATCGCTTTCGAATTCATCGGCGCGAGGTGCTGGACGCACTGGTCGGGGACCTGCAGGCGCAACGGCCCGACCACATCGCCGTCACCGGGGATCTCGTCAACATCGCGCTGCAAGCGGAATTCGCGCCGGCGCATGCGTGGCTTCAAAGCGTCGGCACGCCCGAGCATGTCACCGTCGTACCCGGCAATCACGACGCCTATGTCCGCGCCACGCAGCAGCGCTTCGCTGAAATTTGGGGAGACTATCTGCGCGGCGACGGCGCGGTGACAGCTGATCCCATCACATTTCCGTTTGTGCGGCGGCGCGGCCCGCTGGCGCTGATCGGCGTCTCCTCAGCGGCGCCAACACCGCCTTTCATGGCAACGGGATGGCTCGGACAAACCCAGCGCGATGCGCTGGACCGCCTGCTGTCGCACCTGTCGGCCGAGCAGAGTTGTCGGGTGCTGCTGATCCATCATCCGCTTCGTTCCGAAAAAGGCTCACGGCACAAACGCCTGACCGATTCGGACGAGCTGCTTGCGCTGCTGAAGCGCCATGGCGTGGAGTTGATCCTGCACGGCCACGACCACATTCATTCCACCATGTGGTTCGATGGCCCGCGCGGCCGCATTCCCGCCATCGGCGTGCCGTCGGCTTCCGCGATCGCGCACGGGCGTTATCCCGCTGCCGCTTACAATCTGTTTTCAATTGAGCGCGTTGGCGATGCGTGGCGCTGCGAGCAGACCGTGCGCGGGTTTGAGGATGGGACGCAGGTTCGGGAGTTGCGAAGGGTGCGCCTCACCTAAACGCCGTCATTCCGGGACGCGCTTCTTCAGCGCGGACCCGGAATCCAGAGGTTGTTGCTGGATTCCGGGTTCGCTCGCTTCGCTCCCGCCCCGGAATGACAGGCTCACATATTCCGCAGCGTCGCGAACAGCGCGAGGCCGAACAGCGCCAGCGCGCCGAGGATGAATCCGAGCGCGAAGGTCCAGAATCCGCTGCGCCGCGGCTTCTCGACCGACGCCGGCTCCGGCATCGGCGTCGCGACCAGCGCATGTTCGCGCTCGACCATGCGGCGGGCGACATAGTCGGTGACGGCGTCGACGATCGCGGCGACCTCGTGGGATTCCGCGATCACCATGCGGCCGAAACGGGTGTCCTGCACAAAGCGATAGATGCGCTTGTCGCGGCCCATCGCGACATGCGCCACCACATCGATCCACAGCCGCGGGTTTTCGCCCTGGCTGATGCCGCGATCGAACAGATCGACCCGATCCGGGATCTGCGCGAACAGCGGATCCAGCGCCTCGTTGAGAATCTCGAGCCGGGCCACCTCGGCGTCGCGCAGATCGACCACGACGCCGGTGCGATCCGCCGCCTCGATCCGCGCCTGGCGCAGCGCATCGCGCAGCCGCATCGGCTTTTCAGCCGCAGGGTCGGTCGCGGAATTTGGCATGTCGGACATATCGCGACGCCTGCTCCTTGAGGGTTTGCCGCGATTAACTTATCAGTAACCAGGTTCGGCGCAAAGGCCCTTTATTAACAATGACTTGCACCGGACGACGACGGCCCCACCCGAGGAATCGGGTGAGGCCGCTGGCCGTTGATACTGGAAGCCGGCGCTTCAGGCGACGACGCGGCTGGGCTCTTCCACGATCGAGAAGCGCACGCCTGCTTTGTGACGGTTCTCTTCTGAGACGACTTTCCAGGCGTCCTCCGCCTCTTTCCGCGTCTTGAACGGACCCTGCACCTGGGCCGAACCTTCCACCAGCTTGTGAAAGTTCATCGAACCGAATTCGCCGCCAATAACCCAAAAATTGCTGCCTGGCATGAATGCCTCCTGCTGTTACCGTTAGCCGAACTGATTCATCGTGTTATGGGCGCCGCCGGCCTTCAGGGCGGCCGCACCGGCGAAGTATTCCTTGTGCTCGTCGCCGATGTCCGAGCCGGCCATGTTCTGATGCTTCGCGCAGGCGATGCCTTGACGGATTTCCTGGCGCTGAACATTCTTCACATAGCCCAGCATGCCCTGCTCGCCGAAATACTCCTTGGCGAGATTATCGGTCGAAAGCGCTGCCGTGTGATAGGTCGGCAACGTGATCAGATGATGGAAGATGCCGGCGCGCTTGGCTGAATCGGCCTGGAAGGTCCGGATCAGTTCGTCGGCTTCGATCGCCAGCGGCGTTGAGTCGTACTCCGCCTTCATCAGTTCGGCACGGTTGTACTTGCTGACATCCTTGCCGGCTTCCTTCATCGCATCGTAAACCTGCCAACGGAAGTTGAGCGTCCAGTTGAACGACGGCGAATTGTTGTAGGCGAGCTTAGCGTTCGGGATCACCTCGCGAACACGATCGACGATCCTGGCGATCTGCTCGATATTCGGCTTCTCGGTCTCGATCCAGAGCAGGTCAGCGCCGTTCTGCAGCGAGGTGATGCAGTCGAGCACGCAGCGATCCTGACCGGTGCCTTCGCGGAACTGATACAGGTTGCTGGGCAACCGCTTGGGGCGCAGCAGCTTGCCGTTGCGGCTGATGATGACGTCACCATTGCCGATCTTCGACGCATCGACTTCTTCGCAATCGAGGAAGCTGTTGTACTGGTCGCCGATGTCGCCCGGTTTGTGGCTCACAGCGATCTGTTGCGTGAGACCGGCGCCCAGCGAGTCGGTACGGGTCACGACCACGCCGTCTTCGACGCCCAGTTCGAGGAAGGCGTGGCGGCAGGCGCGAATTTTCGCCAGGAACACCTCGTGCGGCACGGTCACCTTGCCGTCCTGGTGACCGCACTGCTTTTCGTCGGAGACCTGGTTTTCGATCTGCAGGGCGCATGCGCCTGCTTCGATCATCTTCTTGGCGAGCAGATAGGTCGCCTCGGCATTGCCGAAGCCGGCGTCGATGTCGGCGATAACCGGCACGACGTGGGTCTGGAAATTATCGATCTTTTCGATCAGCGCCTTTTCCTTCGCCTTGTCGCCAACTTTACGGGCTGCGTCGAGGGAACGGAAAATGTCGTTGAGCTCACGGGAGTCCGCCTGACGCAGGAAGGTGTAGAGTTCTTCGATCAGCGCCGGCACGGATGTCTTCTCGTGCATGGACTGGTCGGGAAGCGGTCCGAATTCGGAGCGAAGCGCTGCGATCATCCAGCCGGAGAGATACAGATAGCAGCGATCGGTCGTGCCGAAATGCTTCTTCACCGAAATCAGCTTCTGCTGGGCGATAAAGCCGTGCCAGCAACCGAGCGACTGGGTGTATTTCGTGCTGTCAGCGTCATAGCGCGCCATATCGGCGCGCATCAGCGCGGCCGTGTAGCGCGCGACATCGAGGCCGGTCTTGAAGCGGTTCTGCAAGCGCATGCGGGCCACGGCTTCGGCGTTGACGCCATTCCACGTGTCCTTGTCCTTGAGAAGGGCTTCAGCCGCTTCGATTTCGCTTTGATAGGTGGCTGGCCCCTGGATGGCCAGATCGCTGATCCCACGCGGCTGGAAGTTCATGTCCATGATCCCTTCGGTGACGACAAATCCATCTATCGACATTCGTGACAATGCGTTGCGAAACGTGCCAAGAGCTAAACGCTAAAAAGATAATTTCGTACAGGTGACTTGTCTTCAAATGGTGATGTGATGTAACATAACGACTTGTCGTATATGTAATTTTGTAAATTTTGTCACAAACGGCTGGAGCTACGATGGCGGGAGAATGAAGAAGCTGTTTGTCGGCCCGCGCTTTCGGCGGATCCGGCAGCAACTCGGCCTGTCGCAGACCCAGATCGCCGAAGGCCTCGGCGTTTCTCCGAGCTATATCAACCTGATAGAGCGTAATCAGCGCCCGGTGACGGCGCAGCTCCTGATGCGGCTGGCGCAGACCTATGACCTCGATTTGCGCGACCTCGCCAGCGCCGATGAGGACCGCTTCTTCGCCGAGTTGAACGAGATTTTCTCCGATCCGCTGTTCCGGCAGATCGACCTGCCGAAGCAGGAACTGCGCGATCTTGCCGAATTGTGCCCGGGCGTCACGCATTCATTACAACGGCTGTATGCAGCCTACACCGAGGCCCGGCGCGGCGAGACGCTGGTGGCCGCGCAAATGGCGGACCGTGACGAAGGCTCGCGCTTCGAAGCCAATCCGATCGAGCGCATCCGCGACCTGATCGAGGCCAACCGCAATTATTTTCCGGAGTTGGAGCAGGCTGCGGAAAATCCCTGCGCGACGAAATCGATGTCGCCTCGCAGGATCTGTTCGCGGCGCTCGGCACGCGCCTGCGTGAAAAACATTCCATCGTCACCCGCATCATGCCGGTCGATGTGATGCGCGAAACGCTGCGTCGGTTCGACCGCCACCGCCGGCAATTGCTGATTTCCGAACTGGTCGATGGCCCCGGCCGCGCGTTTCAGCTCGCATTCCAGGTTGGGCTGGCCGAATGCAGCGGCATCTTCGAGACCATCGTCAATCGCGCCGGCGCGCTCGATGACACTCCCCGCCGGCTCTACCGCATCACGCTGGCGAATTATTTTGCGGCTGCGGTGATGATGCCCTATGCGGCATTCCATAGCGCCGCGGAAGCGCTGAGCTACGACGTCCACGTGCTGGCGCAGCGTTTTAATGCCGGCTTCGAACAGGTCTGCCATCGCCTCACCACGCTGCAGCGGCCGAACGCGCGCGGCGTGCCGTTCTTCATGCTGCGCGTCGACAATGCCGGCAATGTCTCCAAACGGTTTTCTTCCGGAACCTTTCCATTTTCGAAATTCGGCGGCACCTGCCCGCTGTGGAACGTGCACTCGACCTTCGACACGCCGGATCGCTTGTTGAAACAGGTGATCGAACTGCCCGACGGCAGCCGCTATTTCTCGATCGCGCAGATGGTGCGGCGGCCGGTCGCGCCGCACCCGCAGCCGCAGCCGCGCTTCGCCATCGGATTGGGCTGCGAAATCCGTCACGCCTCGCGGCTGGTCTACGCCACCGGCATCGACCTGGAGAAAGCCGAAGGCACGCCGATCGGCGTCAACTGCCGGCTCTGCGAGCGCGAAAACTGCAGCCAGCGCGCCGAACCGCCGATCACGCGGACGCTGATCCTGGATGAGAATACGCGGCGGGTGAGTTCGTTTGCGTTCAGCAATGCGCGGGAATTGTGATTGCGCTGCTCCCAATCGAAGACGTCGTCCCCGCGCAGGCGGGGACCCATAACCCCTGGCGGTTATGATTGCGCGAGATGGTTCAACAAGAATACTAACGCCAACCAGAACATTTGCGACACGGCGTATGGGTCCCCGCCTGCGCGGGGACGACGCTGAGGATGTGGTTGCGCCTTGCGAAAATTTCCAATTCAAATTTCAAACAGCCAAGCTTCCGCGTTCTCGCGACGCAAAGCGTCCGAGGTTTGCCAATCCCTCGCGAACCGCGCGAGGGGATGGAGCGGTGGGAGGCGCCAGGATGCTTGCGAGGCACCCTTGAGGCGGGGGGTAAGAACCCACCTCGCGCGGCAAGGCGACCGCGCGCGCCCAGGGCTAGGCGCAGCGCCTCCCAGCGCTCCACCGGCCACCAGGCCATCGACCGTTCCGGGGCGCCCCGGTCCGGCCAGCTTTCGCTCTGTCCGCTGAAGAATCGCTTCTAGAAAGCGCTCCCTCACCGGACAGGACGTGAGGAGGATAAGCGAGGTCTTGAGGACGGGGATAGGTATACATTCACAAGTTCGTGAACGACGACCTGCAGACTTTCGTAGCCCGGATGGAGCGAAGCGCAATCCGGGGCAAGCCCACACAGAGCGCTGATGCAGATCGGCTTGATTTTACGAAGGCTGTCTGCTGTGAAGCACAGTCCCGGATTTCGCTTCGCTCCATCCGGGCTACGAACTCCCACCGGGTACCGCATGCAACGATTTTCTACCGCGCGATTTTTTGTCGGCATAGTCTTGGCGGCGATCTTGTCTGGTCCGATGCCGGCGTCAGCTCAACCGGCTGCTGCTCCCATCAGGCCAACTGTCGCGAGACCGGCGCTAGCGCCGGCCAGGCCTGCTTTGGCGCCGACCCAACAGGGCGTTGCGTCACCGAGCCCACGCGGCGCGTCCTGTCATGGCGGCAAAAGCTTCGATCAATTTCTGGCCGGCCTGAAACAGGAGGCGGTCGCCGCCGGCGTCTCGCAGCGCGCGCTGGCTGAGGCCGCGCCGTATCTCGTCTACGACCAGGGCATCGTCAACCGCGACCGCGGCCAGCGCGTGTTCGGGCAGGTGTTCACGGTGTTCGCCGGCCGCATGGCGGCGATCTCCCGCATGCAGCACGGCCAGGCCCGCATCAAGGCCAACGCGGCGGCGTTCGCGCGCGCGGAAAAGCAATACGGCGTGCCGCCGGAAGTGATCGCGGCGTTCTGGGGACTGGAAAGCGATTTCGGCGCCAATATGGGCAATTTGCCGACGCTGCGCTCGCTGGTGTCGCTGGCTTACGATTGCCGGCGTTCGAAAATGTTTGCGGACGAAACCATCGCCGCACTGAAGATCATCGATCGCGGCGATCTCAGCCCACCCGAGATGGTCGGCTCATGGGCCGGCGAACTCGGACAGACGCAATTCCTGCCGACGCATTATTTCAACTACGCCGTCGATTACGACGGCGATGGCCATCGCAACCTGTTGCGCAGTTCCGCCGACGTGATCGGCTCGACCGCGAATTATATCGCCACCGGCCTGAAATGGCGGCGCGGCGAGCCGTGGCTGCAGGAGGTGCACGCGCCGCAGAATTTGCAATGGGATCAGGCCGACCTGACCATCCAGCATCCGCGCTCGAAATGGGCGGCATGGGGCGTGACCTACCCGGACGGCCGCGCGCTGCCGAACGACAATCTGCCGGCATCGCTGCTGCTGCCGATGGGACGCACCGGACCGGCATTCCTGGCCTATCCGAATTTCGCGGCCTATACCGAATGGAATAATTCGTTGATCTATTCCGCCACCGCGGGCTATCTCGCCACCCGCATCGCAGGTGCGCCGCCGATGCGGCAGCCTGCTGCGCCCGTCGCGCAACTGCAATTCAACGAACTGCGCGAGATGCAACAGCTATTAGTGCGCGCCGGCTTCAATGTCGGCAAGATCGACGGCATCATGGGCCAGCTGAGCCGAACTGCGGTAAAAGCGATGCAGATCAAATACGGATTGCCGGCCGATTCCTGGCCGACCGCCGAATTGCTGGCGCGGCTGCGCGGTGTGCCCGGAGTGCCTCGCTAATAGTCTTTCCACCGCGCGGAAAAAGTGCTCTAGGGGTTTTGCGACAAAACCCTGGAGGGACTCTCGTGCGTCAACTTAAGATTCTTGCTGCTGCCGCCATTACGCTATCGGCGACCGCTGCCTATGCGGACGATTTGAAGATTGCCTTGATTTACGGCAAGACCGGCCCGCTCGAAGCCTATGCCAAGCAGACCGAGACCGGCCTGCGCATGGGACTGGAGTACGCCACCAAAGGCACCATGACGGTCGATGGCCGCAAGATCGTCGTCATCACCAAGGACGATCAGAGCAAGCCCGATCTGTCGAAAGCCGCTCTGGCAGAGGCCTATCAGGACGACAAGGTCGACATTGCGATCGGCACCTCGTCGTCGGCCGCTGCCCTGGCCGACCTTCCCGTCGCCGAGGAAAACAAGAAAATCCTGATCGTCGAGCCCGCGGTCGCGGACCAGATTACCGGCGAGAAGTGGAATCGCTACATCTTCCGCACCGGGCGCAATTCGTCGCAGGACGCGATCTCCAACGCAGTGGCGATCGGCAAGCCCGGCGTCACCATCGCAACATTGGGTCAGGACTATGCCTTCGGCCGCGACGGCGTCGCCGCCTTCAAGGAAGCGCTGGCGAAAACCGGCGCGACATTGGCCGCCGAAGAATACGTGCCGACCACCACCACCGACTTCACCGCGGCCGGCCAGCGGCTGTTCGACGCGCTGAAGGACAAGCCGGGCCGCAAGATCATCTGGGTGATCTGGGCCGGCGGCGGCGATCCGCTGACCAAGCTGCAGGACATGGATCCGAAGCGCTACGGCATCGAGCTGTCCACCGGCGGCAACATCCTGCCCGCGCTCGCCGCCTACAAGCGGCTGCCCGGCATGGAAGGCGCCACTTACTACTATTACGACATTCCGAAAAATCCGGTGAACGACTGGCTGGTCGCCGAGCACCAGAAGCGCTTCAACGCGCCGCCGGATTTCTTCACCGCGGGCGGTTTCTCCGCGGCGATGGCGGCGGTCGCCGCCGTGACCAAGGCGAAATCGACCGATACCGAAAAGCTGATCACCGCGATGGAAGGCATGGAGTTCGACACGCCGAAGGGCAAGATGATGTTCCGCAAGGAGGACCATCAGGCGCTGCAGAGCATGTATCACTTCAAGGTCAAGGTCGATCCGAACGTCGCCTGGGCGGTGCTGGAGCCGGTGCGCGAGCTCAAGATCGAGGACATGAACATCCCGATCCGCAACAAGCGGTGAGGATGATACGTGTCCCGGGCGCGATGCGGCATTCTTCATGCCGCTTCGCAGAGCCGGGACCCCGCGTTTCTTCGAGTTGCAAGCAAGCTGGACCCCGGCTCTGCAGCGCACCGCTTCGCGAAGAGCTACGCGCTGCGCTGCGTCCGGGGAACGAGTGTGCCGCATTGAGATAAGCCCATGACCCTCTCCCTCGAAACCCGCGAGCTGACCATCCGCTTCGGCGGCCACGTCGCGGTGAACAGTGTCTCTTGCGCGTTTCGGCCGGGCGAACTCACCGCCATCGTCGGCCCCAACGGCGCCGGCAAGACCACCTATTTCAACCTGATCTCCGGACAGCTGCGCCCGAGTTCAGGGACCATCCTGTTCGACGGCGCCGACATCACGAAATTGTCGGCGCCGCTGCGCACCCGCGCTGGACTCGGCCGCGCGTTTCAACTGACAAATCTGTTTCCGAATTTGAGCGTGGAAGAGAACGTCCGCCTCGCGGTGCAGGCGGCCAGCGGCGTGCATTACGACATGCTGCGACCATGGATGACGCGCCGCGACCTGATCGAGCGCGCCGACGCCATTCTGGACAGCGTCGCGCTCGGCGGCCGGCGCAATGTGGCTGCGACGGTGCTGTCGCATGGCGACCAGCGCAAGCTCGAAGTCGCACTGATGATGGCGCTGGAGCCGAAGGTCTTCATGTTCGACGAGCCCACTGCCGGCATGAGCGTCGATGAAGTACCTGTCGTGCTCGACCTGATTGCGAGACTCAAGCAGGATACCAGCAAGATCATCCTGCTGGTCGAGCACAAGATGGACGTGGTGCGCTCGCTCGCCGACCGCATCATCGTGCTGCATAACGGGCAACTGGTTGCCGACGGCAAGCCGGCCGAAGTGATCGCCTCGCCGATCGTGCAGGAGGCTTATCTCGGCATCGCACCGGGAAAGAGCGCGGCATGACCGATCTGCTGACGCTCTCCGGCGTGCACACCCATATCGGGCGCTATCACATCCTGCATGGCGTCGATCTCGGCGTTGCCGAGGGCCAGACCACGATGCTGCTCGGCCGCAACGGCGCCGGCAAGACCACGACGCTGCGCACCATCATGGGACTGTGGCCGGCCTCGTCCGGACAGATCACGCTTGCCGGCCAACGCATCGAGCAGCGCGCGACGCCGGATATCGCGCGGCTCGGCGTCGGCTACGTGCCGGAAAGCATGGCGGTGTTCTCCGATCTCACGGTGAAGGAAAACCTGGTCCTCGCCGCGCGCGACGGGCCGCTGGACGACGCGCGGCTGGAATGGATTTTCGGATTCTTCCCGGCGCTGAAGCGGTTCTGGCTGTCGCGCGCGGGCTGCTTGTCCGGCGGGCAGAAGCAGATGCTGTCGATCGCGCGCGCCGTGGTCGAGCCGCGCAAGCTGCTGTTGATCGACGAGCCGACCAAGGGGCTCGCGCCGGCGATCATCGTGGCACTGATCGAATGCTTTGCCGAAATAAAACGCCGCGGCGCCACCATCCTGCTGGTCGAACAGAATTTCCATGTCGCGCAACAGATCGGCGACACCGTGCTGGTGATGGACAACGGAAAAATCATTCATCGCGGCGACATGGCAGCGCTGGCGAACGATACAGCCTTGCAGGAACGCCTGCTTGGATTGAGCCTGGAGGCGCATCAGTGACCGAGCTTGCCGCAACCGATGCGCTGCCGAAACCGAAGCGCGATCTGCTGCCGGTGCTGCTGCCGGTGATTCTGGCAGTGGCGGTGGCGCCGCTGATCGGATCGGGCAGCTCATGGGTGACGCTGACGGTGGCGAGCCTCGCGATGGGCATGATGTTCTTCATCATGGCGTCCGGGCTGACGCTGGTGTTCGGCCTGATGGACGTGCTGAATTTCGGCCACGGCGCGTTCATCGCGGTCGGCGCCTATATCGCGACGCTGGTGCTGCTGCCGCTGGCGGCCTGGGTGCAGGCCGACTCGCTGGCTGACGAATCTGGCGGTGCTGGCGCCGGCGGCGCTGGCCGCGATGGCGGTATCCGGCGCGCTCGGGCTTGTGGTCGAGCGCGTGCTGATCCTCCCCGTCTACGGCCAGCACCTCAAGCAGATCCTGATGACGACCGGCGGGCTGATCGTCGCCGAGCAGGCGCTGTATGCGTTGTGGGGACCGCAGATCATTCCGCTGCCGCTGCCGACCTCGCTGCGCGGCTCCTTCATCATCGGCGACGTCGCGATGTCGAAATACCGGCTGCTGGCGATGCTGGTCGGCCTCGCCGTATTCCTCGGCATTCAGCTGGTACTGAACCGGACCAAGATCGGCCTGTTGATCCGCGCCGGCGTCGAGAACCGCGAGATGGTGGAGGCGCTGGGCTATCGCATCCGCCGGCTGTTTCTCGGCGTATTCATGACGGGCTCGGCGCTCGCCGGTCTCGGCGGCATCATGTGGGCGCTGTATCGCGAACAGGTTCACGCCTCGATGGGCGACGAGCTCACCGTGCTGGTGTTCATCGTCGTCATCATCGGCGGCCTCGGCTCGATCGGCGGCTGCTTCATCGGCGCGATCCTGGTCGCCATGGTCGCCAATTACGGCGGCTTCCTGGTGCCGAAACTGGCGCTGGTGTCCAACATCCTGCTGATGGTCGCGATCCTGATGTGGCGGCCGCGCGGGCTTTATGCGGTGACGAGTCGATGAAGGTTTGCCGATGATGATCCTCTCCGGCGATCCGCCGCGCAGCCGCGCGCTCAGCATCCTGCTGGTGGTCATCATCGCAGCGCTGGCGGTGGCGCCGTTCGTGTTTCCCGGCGCCAAGGCGATGAACGTCGCCACGAAAATCTGCATCTTCGCGGCATTGGTGGCGTCCTACGATCTCTTGCTCGGCTATACCGGCTCGGTGTCGTTCGCCCACACCATGTTCTACGGCATCGGCAGCTACGCCATCGCGATCGCGCTGTATTCGATGGGACCGAACTGGGCCGCGGTCGCGACTGGCTTAGCGATCGGGCTGCCGCTGGCGGCGCTGCTGGCGCTCTGCATCGGCCTGTTCTCGCTGCGGGTGGAGGCGATCTTCTTTGCCATGATCACGCTGGCGGTGGCGTCCGCCTTTCTGGTGCTGGCGTCGCAATTGTCATGGCTGACCGGCGGCGAGGATGGCCGCAGCTTTCAACTGCCGGAATTGCTGCGGCCGGGCACCGTCCTGATCCCGAAGGACTGGTTCGGTTTTGCCGTCAATGGGCGCACGCTGACCTATTACATCATCTTCATCGCATGCGCCGCGATGATCCTGGGCCTGCTGCGCGTGGTGAATTCGCCGTTCGGCCGGGTGCTGCAGGCGGTGCGCGAAAACCGCTTTCGCGCCGAAGCGCTGGGCTACCGCACGGTGTTTCATCTGACTTACGCCAATTGCATCGCGGCGCTGGTTGCCGCCTGCGCCGGCGCGCTGAACGCGCTGTGGCTGCGCTATGCCGGCCCCGATACGTCGCTGAGCTTTGCGATCATGCTGGATATCCTGCTGATGGTGGTGATCGGCGGCATGGGCACGATGTACGGCGCGATCGTCGGCGCCGCCATCTTCATCCTGGCGCAGAACTATCTGCAGGCGCTGATGAGCGTCGCGTCCAACGCGGCCGCCGACGCCGGATTGCCGCTGCTGCCCGGGCTGCTGCATCCGGACCGCTGGCTGTTATGGCTCGGCCTGTTGTTTATCTTCAGCGTGTATTTCTTCCCGGCCGGCGTCGTCGGCCGGTTGCGGGCGGGCGCGCGCCCATCCACATGATAGGCCTCTGTTTCTGTTCACACGAAAGAGCATCCATGTCCTTCTATGACGCGACCGTTCCGGCTTTCCTGCAGATTCTCAACAGCCTCTCCGGCATTCTCAGCAAGGCCGAGGCGCACTGCGCGGCGAAAAACATCCAGCCCGAGGTGCTGCTGTCGGCGCGGCTCTATCCGGACATGCTGCCGCTGAGCAAGCAAATTCAGCTTGCGTCCGATTTCGCTGCAAAGGGCTGCGCGCGGGTGACGCACAGTGAAGTGCCGTCGACACCCGACACCGAAAAAACCTTTGCCGAGTTGCAGCAGCGATTGGCGAAGACCATCGAGTATGTGAAAGGTTTCAAGCCCGCCCAGTTCGACGGCGCGGAGGGCCGCGACGTCAAGTTTCCCGCAGGGCCGGACAAGACCATGACCCTGAAGGGCCAGCAGTTCATCAGCCATTTCGCATTCCCGAATTTCTACTTCCATGCCGCCACCGCCCACGGCATCCTCGCCACAACGGCGTCGAGATCGGCAAGCGGGATTTTCTCGGGGTGAGTTGAGATCGTCATTCCGGGGCGCGCCTTCGCGCGAACCCGTCATGCCAGACATTATGCAGGGCCTCTGACTTTCGGGTCTGCGGCCCTAAGACATGGCCGGGACATGCCCGGCAATGACGAAGGAGGAAGTGCCCGATGTCCGTGACCACCCACGCGCCAAAACACCTCGATCCGTCCGCCTCGATTCACCCCGAAACGCTCGGCCAGGCAAAATCCCACGGCCGCCTCGCCGGCCGCCGCATCGTCGTGGTCGGCGCAGGCCAACGCAGGATCATCGATGAGGATCCGCCGATCGGCAACGGTCGCGCGATGTCGGTGCTGTTCGCGCGCGAAGGCGCGCATGTCGCGTGCATCGATGTGAACAAGGATGCTGCGGACAATACCGTCGCGCAGATTATTTCCGAAGGCGGCAAGGCATTCACGGACGTTGTCGATGTCTAGCGACGTCTCCGCCATCGCACCGGCGCTCGCGAGCGTTGCGCAAAACAGCTCGGCGGCCTCGACGGGCTGGCGCTGAATGTCGGAATTTCGTCGGGGCTGTCGCTGCCGAAAATGACGGCGGAAGCCTGGGACAGGGATTACGCGGTGAACGTGCGCAGCCACATGCTGTTCGCGCAGAAGGCGCTCGAAATGATGTCGCCGGGCGGCGCGATCGTGCTGATGTCCTCGATGGCGAGCCAGCGCGCGGACGGCCGCAACCCGGTTTACGAATCCTCCAAGGCGGCGCAAATCGCGCTCGGCCGCGCCATCGCGCGGGCCGGCGAGGACAAGGGCATTCGCGCCAATGTGATTGCGCCGGGATTCATGGACACGCCGATGGGCCGCGACGCCAGCCGCCGCCGCTCCGACCGGGCGCTGACGGTGCCATTCGGCCGCCAGGGCACCGGCTGGGAGGTCGGTTATGCTGCGCTGTTCCTGATTTCGAATGAATCGTCCTATGTCAACGCGCACACGCTGTTCATCGATGGCGGCCATATGGCGGGGATCGTGCGAGGCTAGTCTGCAAAGTCGAATGGCTCGCGGCATTGTCTTTTGGAAGCGCGACGTGCCCAATTCGTCAGTACCCGCAATTTTCCGGAAACCAACAACATGAGCACTGCGACCAAACTGTTCGAGCCCTACAAACTCGGGCCCCTGACGCTTCCCAATCGCCTGGTGATGGCGCCGCTGACCCGCAACCGGGCGCTGGCCGGCCTGGTACCCAATCCATTGGCGGTCGAATATTACGGCCAGCGCGCCTCCGCCGGCCTGCTGGTGAGCGAGGCAACCCAGGTTTCGCAGCAAGGCCAGGGCTATCAGGACACCCCCGGCATCTATTCCAAGGAGCAGGTTGCCGGCTGGCGCAAGGTGACGGACCGCGTCCATCAGCGCGGCGGCCGCATCTTTCTTCAGCTCTGGCATGTCGGACGCATTTCGCATGTCAGCCTTCAAGCAGAACAATCAGGCGCCGGTCGCGCCATCGGCGATCCGCGCCAAGGGCAAGACGTTCGTCGGCGGAACGTTTGCCGATGTGTCCGAGCCGCGCCAGCTGAGCTTGCAGGAAATTCCCGGCATCATCGAGAGCTTCAGGAAAGGCGCGGCCAATGCATTGGCAGCCGGTTTCGATGGCGTCGAAGTGCATGGCGCCAATGGCTATCTGCTTGAACAGTTCGCCAAGGACGGCACCAACAAGCGCACCGATGCCTACGGCGGATCGATCGAGAACCGGGCGAAACTGATGCTCGAGGTCGCTAAGGTGGTGGCGGCGGAAGCCGGACCGAATCGCACCGGCATCCGCATTTCACCGGTGACGCCGGCCAACGACATCTCCGATAGCAATCCGCAACCGCTGTACGACTATATCGTCGACCAGCTCAGCGCGCTGAAGCTCGTCTACATCCACGTCGTCGAGGGCGCCACCGGCGGCCCGCGCGACATCGCGCCGTTCGACTACGCGTCGTTGCGCAAGCGTTTCAGCGGCGCTTACATCGCCAACAACGGCTACGATTTCGATCTTGCGAGCAAGGTGCTGGCTGCGAACGAGGCCGACCTGATCGCGTTCGGAAAGCCGTTCCTCGCCAATCCCGACCTGGTCGAACGCCTGAAACGCGGCGCGCCGCTCAACGCGCCGGACAAGGCGACGTTCTACGGCGGCGGCGCGAAGGGATATACGGATTATCCGGTGTTGGGAGATTCGCTGCAGGCGGCGCAGTAGTTCGTCATTGCGAGGAGCACTTGCGACGAAGCAATCCAGTCTGTGCGTGTTGCTCTGGATTGCTTCGCTTCGCTCGCAATGACAAAAGGCCGGGATCGCTCCCGGCCTTTGCGTTCCGTCTTCCGGGCTTGCCCGGCATCCACGTCTTGCAAAGAGCGTGGATGGCCGGGTCAAGCCCGCCATGACGATTAGCTTAGTTCGACGCCCGCTTCGGCGGGGTGGCCGGCCACGACTTGATCAGCGCGTCGTAGTCGACGGTTTCGCCCTTCGGCTTCTCGTTCGCCAGCTTGCGCTGGGGCGCGATATTGCCGTCCTTCTCCGACTTGGCGAACCAGTACTCCGGCTTCTCCTTCTTGTTCATCTTTGGACCGCAGGCGCCCTGCACGCCGGATTTCTCCAGACGCTCGAGCACCGAGTCCTGCGCTGCCGCCAGCGCGTCCATCGCGGCCTGTGGCGTCTTCGCACCGGACGACGCATCGCCGATGTTCTGCCACCACAGTTGCGCCAGCTTCGGATAATCCGGCACGTTGTTGCCGGTCGGGGTCCACTGCACGCGCGCCGGCGAGCGGTAGAACTCGATCAGCCCGCCGAGTTTCGGCGCGCGCTCGGTGAACGACTTGTCCCAGATGTCGGATTCACGCACGAAGGTGAGACCGACATGGCTCTTCTTCAACGACACCGTCTTGGAGACGATGAACTGCAGATAGAGCCAGGCCGCCTTGCGGCGGTCCGCCGGGGTCGACTTGAGCAGCGTCGCGGAGCCGGCGTCCTGGTAGCCGAGCTTCATGCCCTCCTTCCAGTACGATCCGTGCGGCGACGGAGCCATGCGCCATTTCGGCGTACCGTCCGCGTTCACTACGGGAATGCCGGGCTTCACCATGTCGGCGGTGAAGGCGGTGTACCAGAAGATCTGCTGGGCGATCGCGCCTTGCGCCGGTACCGGACCTGCTTCGGAGAAGGTCATGCCTTGCGATTGCGGCGGGGCATATTTCTTCATCCAGTCGAGATATTTGGCGATCGAGTAGACCGCCGCGGGACCGTTGGTATCGCCGCCGCGCTCGACCGACGAGCCGACCGGACGGCAGCCTTCCATGCGGATGCCCCATTCGTCGACGGGCTTGCCGTTCGGGATACCCTTGTCGCCATTTCCGGCCATCGACAGCCAGGCGTCGGTGAACCGCCAGCCCAGCGACGGGTCCTTCTTGCCGTAATCCATGTGGCCGTAGACCTTGACGCCGTTGATCTCCTTGATGTCGTTCGTGAAGAACTCGGCGATGTCTTCATAGGCCGACCAGTTCACCGGAACGCCGAGATCGTAACCGTACTTGGCCTTGAACTTGGTCTTGTACTCCGGATTGGAAAACCAGTCGTAGCGGAACCAATAGAGGTTGGCGAACTGCTGGTCGGGAAGCTGATAGAGCTTGCCGTCCGGACCCGTGGTGAAGGACTTTCCGATGAAGTCGTTAACGTCGAGGCCGGGGTTTGTGACGTCCTTGCCCTCGCCTGTCATGTAGTCCGACAGGATCACCGTCTGGTTATAGCGCGAATGCGTGCCGATCAGATCGCTATCGTTGATCCACCCGTCATACACGTTCTTGCCGGACTGCATCTGGGTTTGCAGCTTTTCGACCACGTCACCTTCCTGGATCAGGTCGTGCTTGATCTTGATGCCGGTGATTTCGGTGAAGGCCTTGGCGAGCGTCTTGGACTCGTATTCATGCGTCGTGATGGTTTCCGACACGATGTTGATGTCCATGCCCTTGAACGGCTGCGCGGCCTTTTCGAACCACTGCAGTTCCTTCAACTGGTCGGCCTTGGAAAGGGTCGACGGCTGGAATTCGCTGTCGATCCATCGTTGGGAGGTTGCATCATCCGCAACCGCAGGCGCAGCCATCGTTACCGAAGCCGCGATCAGCGCCGCAGCGCTTGTCATGGTCATAAAACGAGTTCTGGTCGCACGACCATTGCTCTTCGCCAAGTGTCGCATGTTGGTTCCTCCGTTGCA
>CAVPZO010000060.1:0-21847 GCA_963710045.1 uncultured Alphaproteobacteria bacterium
GTGAAGCGCCGTCGGCGGGTGCCGCACCCACGCAGCAGAGCGCGCCACCGTCGGAACGCGGTTCGGCGGCAACGCCGATGAATCGTGATAGTTCGCAGAGCGGCGCGCCGGCCGAGGCCCCGAAGTCGGCCCAGTCCAAGGACATGGCCCCCAAGGGTGAAAAATCCGCCCAGGACAACATGAGGGGCGAGAAGGGCACCGCCCCCAAGGACATGAAGGCCGAAAGCCGTGACGGCAAGATGAATGCGGACACCAAGGGCGCCGCCGATGCCAAGTCGTCGACCACCACCACCGGTCAGGCCGGCGCTGGCGCAAAACTCTCGGCCGAACAGCGCACCCAGATCACCACCGTGATCAAACAGCAGAACGTTCGGCCGGTGACCAACGTCAACTTCTCGATTTCGGTCGGTACCCGCGTTCCGCGTAACGTCGGATTCCATCCGCTGCCGGCGCAAATCGTTACGGTCTACCCGGACTGGCGCGGATACGAGTTCTTCCTCGTCAATGACCAGATCGTCGTGGTGAACCCGCGCACGCTCGAGATCGTTGCGGTCATCGACGCGTAATCGATCCAGATTCGACCCAGGGGGCGGGCCAGGTGCCCGCCCCTTTTTTGTGCGCACATTCCGTGGTGGGGCGGGGCCATGCCGTTCATCAACGCCGGCGCCGCCTCATCATTAACATTGGTTAACGGGTGGTTTAGCAGGTTCGAGCGGCTTTTTCCGAATTGGATGAGGCGTTTGGAGGCAGGCTGGCAGTACCTTCAGGCTTCCCCTTCGGCCCGTTGTTACCTATAACCCCGGCATATCAGCAGCATTGCCGGGATCTGGATGGCCAAAACTATTTACGTGCTCAACGGTCCGAACCTTAATCTGCTCGGGACCCGCGAGCCGGAAACCTATGGCCATGCCTCGCTCACCGACGTCGAAAAGCTCTGCAAGGCGACCGCCGCGCAGTTCGGTCTTGCGGCCGATTGCCGCCAGTCCAACCGCGAGGGCGAACTGATCGACTTCGTGCACGAGGCGCATGCAAAGAAAGCGGCCGGCATTATCATCAACGCCGGCGGCTATTCGCACACCTCGATTGCGCTGCACGATGCGCTGGTGGCGGTGAAAATCCCAGCCGTCGAAGTTCACATCAGCAACATACACGCGCGCGAGGGTTTCCGGCATCACTCCTTCACCGCCAAGGCCGCGTTCGCGACCCTGTGCGGCTTCGGCATCGATGGATACCGGCTCGCGATCAACGGCCTCGCCGCCAAAATCGGCGCCAAAGAAATCGGCGCCAGGGCGAAAGCCTGACGCGGCAACAGTTCAAACAGAAAGTTTCGGATCACGATCATGGCGCGCCAGCCTGAAGACACCACCGCCGCGAAATCCAAACCGAGCGAGAAGTCTGGAGACAGCGCGCTGATTCGCGAACTGGCGCTGCTGCTCGATGAAACCAATCTCACCGAGATCGAGATCGAACGCGCGGGCTTAAGGGTGCGGGTGGCGCGCAACGTCAGCATCGCAGCCTCGGTGCCGTCGCATTATGCGGCCTCCGCCGCGCCGGCGGCCGCAGCAGGCCCGGCGCCCGTTGCCGATCTCGCCAAACATCCGGGCGTGGTGCCCTCGCCCATGGTCGGCACGGTATATTGGGCGTCCGAGCCCGGCGCAAAACCGTTCATCGAAGTCGGAACCAAGGTCACGGTCGGCCAGACGCTGCTCATTATCGAAGCGATGAAGACGATGAACCAGATCCCGGCGCCGCGCGCGGGCACGGTAACGCAAATTCTGGTCGATGACGGCGTTCCGGTGGAATACGGCGAACCGCTGGTGATCATTGAATAGAATTCGTCCAACTCAGGCGCCGCGATGTTCGACAAAATCCTGATAGCCAATCGCGGCGAGATCGCACTGCGCATCCTGCGCGCGTGCAAGGAACTCGGCATCTCAACCGTGGCGGTGCATTCCACCGCCGACGCCGACGCCATGCATGTGCGGCTCGCTGACGAGAGCGTCTGCATCGGCCCGCCGCCGTCGAAGGACAGCTATCTCAATATTCCTGCGCTGCTCGCGGCCTGCGAGATCACCGGCGCCGACGCGGTGCATCCCGGCTACGGATTCCTGTCGGAAAACGCCCGCTTCGCCGAAATCCTCGCCGAACACAATCTGCAGTTCATCGGTCCCAAGGCCGAGCATATCCGCCTGATGGGCGACAAGATCGAGGCCAAGAAAACCGCGAAGAAGCTCGGCATTCCCGTGGTGCCGGGCTCAGATGGTGGGGTCGGCCCCGAGGATGACGCAATGGCGATCGCGGAAGCGATCGGCTTTCCGGTATTGGTGAAGGCGGCCGCCGGCGGCGGCGGCCGCGGCATGAAGGTGGCGCAGACCGCCGATGATCTGATGATGGCACTGTCCACCGCCGGCAACGAAGCCAAGTCCGCGTTCGGCGACGCCTCGGTGTATCTGGAAAAATATCTGCAGAAGCCGCGCCACATCGAAATCCAGGTGCTCGGCGACGGCCGCGGCGGCGCGATCCATCTCGGCGAGCGCGATTGCTCGCTGCAGCGGCGTCACCAGAAGATCTGGGAGGAAGGCCCCTCGCCGGTCCTCGCCGCCGCCGCGCGCAACAAGATCGGCGAGACCGTTGCCAAGGCGATGCGCGAGATGAAATATCTCGGCGTCGGCACCGTCGAATTCCTCTACGAGGACGGCGAGTTCTATTTCATCGAGATGAACACCCGCATCCAGGTCGAGCATCCCGTCACCGAGATGATCACCGACATCGACCTCGTACTGGAGCAGATCCGGATCGCCGCCGGCGGCGACCTGCCGGCGACGCAAAGCGAGATCGCCATCATCGGCCACGCCATCGAATGCCGCATCAACGCCGAAAACCCGGAAACTTTTCGCCCGTCGCCGGGAAAGATCACGCAATACCATCCACCGGGCGGACTCGGCGTGCGGATCGATTCCGCCGTCTATCAGGGCTATGTGATTCCGCCCTATTACGATTCCCTGGTCGGCAAGCTGATCGTGCACGGCAAGACCCGCGGCGAATGCCTGATGCGGCTGCGCCGGGCGCTGGACGAGATGGTGGTGGAAGGCATCGAGACCACGCTGCCGCTGTTCCGCGCGCTGGTCCGGGAGCCCGCCATTATCGACGGCGACTACCACATCCACTGGCTCGAACAGTATCTTGCGGCCAAGGCCGCCGGCTGAGCCGGGCCGGCTTTTCAATCAGTAATTTTCCCGTAACCCCACGGAACCATTTGCAGACCTCGGTGTTATGGGCGTGCCGGGAACCAGCCCGCGCGGGGGACTGTTGATTTCGCTAGCCAAGAGCCTTGTCACCGCCGACGCCACGCGCCGCCGCGCGATTGGCCAGATCCTGCTGCTTGCCGCGGGATTTCTGGTGCTGGTCGCGATCAGCGTGGCCTCGGTGATCCTCGTCAACCAGGCCCGCGACGACAATCGCTGGGTGGTGCACACCGTCGAGGTGGAAAACCAGATCAACACCGTTTTGCTGGAAATCCGCCGCGCTGAAAGCGCCGCCCGCGGCTATCTTCTCACCTCGTGGCCGCAGTTTTTGACGGACCATGAAGCTGCCGTCGCCACCATCATCCCGGATGTCAATCGGCTCGCGCAGCTCACATCGGACAACGCGGTGCAAATCGCCAATATGACGAAACTGCGCTCCGCCGTCGAGCAGCGGCTCTCGCAGTTCGGCCAGGAAATGGATTTCGTCAAACAAGGCGAGCCAGCCAGGGCAACCGAGCTCGTGCGTCAGGCTGCGGCCAGCAATACGACCGGCTCGATTCGCGATGTGGCGACGGCGATGCTCGCTGAAGAAACCCGCCTGTTCGCGCAGCGTACGGAGAAAGCCGACCGCACCCAGGTGCTCGCTTCCTCGGTGACAATAGCCGGATCGAGCTGCGTGATCGCGCTGGCCGGCCTCTCGATCTTCCTGGTGCGGCGCTCGGCGCAGGCGCGGGACGCGGCCGAGGCGCAATTGCGCGACAACAATCTTAATCTGGAATCCACCATCGAGGAGCGCACCGCCGACCTGCGGGAGGCCAACGAGGAAATCCAGCGCTTTGCCTATATCGTCAGCCACGATCTGCGCTCGCCGCTCGTCAATATCATGGGCTTCACCAGCGAGCTCGAGGAATTGCGCGGCGACATCTTCAAGCGGATCGCGACCCTCGACCGCAACGCCTCGGCGGCGCCGCTGGTTCCGGACAATGCGACCGACGACGTCGAACCGGTTCTCGACGGCGCCGACAAGCAGTTGTCGGAGGATTTCACCGAAGCGCTCGGCTTCATCAAGTCCTCGATCGGCAAGATGGACCGGCTGATCAGTGCCATCCTCAACCTCACCCGCGAAGGCCGGCGCGAATTCCAGCCGGTGCCGATCGACACCCGCGAACTGATTGAAGGCATCGTTTCCACCGTCGCGCATCAGGCCGCCGAGGCGAACGCGCAAGTAAGGATCGAGCCGCTGCCGGCTATCGTCAGCGACCGCCTCGCGCTGGAGCAGATCTTCTCCAATCTGATCGACAACGCGCTGAAATATCTAAAGCCCGGCGTGCCCGGCGACGTTACCGTTAGGGGCCGTACAAAACTCGGCTTTGCCATTTTCGAAATCAGCGACAACGGCAGGGGTATCGACCCCAAAGATCATCAGCGGATTTTTGACCTTTTCCGCCGCGCCGGTACACAGGACCGGCCGGGCCAGGGAATAGGCCTTGCCCACGTTCGGGCGCTGGTGCGTCGGCTTGGTGGAACCATGTCGGTTTCGTCGGAACTTCACAGCGGCAGCACATTCACGATAACACTGCCGCTCACATGGGCGGCCAGCAACCGGAATAGAGAATCATGAGTAAGCCAGTCACCATCATCATGATCGAGGACGACGAGGGACACGCCCGCCTGATTGAGCGCAACATCAGGCGATCCGGTGTCAACAATGAGATCGTTCCGTTCACCAACGGTACAGAAGCGGTGAACTATCTGTTCGGCAGCGACGGCAGCGGTCTCGAGCACAAGGGACAGGCGCTGCTGATTTTGCTCGACCTCAATCTGCCCGACATGACCGGCATCGAGATCCTGCGCCGGGTCAAGGAAAACAAATATTTGAAATGCGCGCCGGTTGTGGTGCTGACCACCACCGACGACGCGCAGGAAATCAAGCGCTGCTACGAACTGGGCTGCAACGTCTACATCACCAAACCGGTGAACTACGAAAGTTTTGCCAACGCCATTCGTCAGCTCGGATTGTTCTTTTCCGTCATTCAGGTCCCGCAAGCCGCCACATGACATCCACCGCATCCACGCTGCTCTATATCGACGACGACGAGGCGCTCGCCCGGCTGGTCAATCGTGGCCTGACGCGGCTGGGTTTTAATGTCGTCCATGCGGACAATGGCGAAGCGGGACTGGCGCGCCTGCAAGAGGGCGGCATCGACGTCATCGCTCTGGATCAATACATGCCCGGCCTTGACGGGCTGGAGACGCTGGCGCGGATTCTGAAAATCCCGCACGCGCCGCCGGTGGTGTTCGTCACCGCGTCGCAGGATTCCAGCATCGCGGTGACCGCGCTGAAGGCGGGCGCCGCCGACTATCTGGTGAAGGATACGCTCGGCGATTTCATCCCCCTGCTCCACGTCGCCGTCGAAGGCGCGCTGAAGCAGGCGATGATCCGAAAGGCGCGCGACGACGCCGAGGCCGAGGTTCATGCCTCGCGCGACCGCTACGCGGCACTCGCCGCCGAACGCGAGGTGCTGCTGCGCGAGGTCAACCATCGCGTCGGCAACAGTCTGCAGATCATCGCCTCGCTGCTGCACCTGCAGGCCAATTCCAGCGGCGAGGACGACGTCAAGGCGGCCCTGACCAACGCCATGGGCCGCGTCGCCGCGGTGGCACAGGTGCATCGCCGTCTCTACACCTCGCATGACCTCAAAAGCGTGCTGCTCAATCAATACCTCGAAGCATTGCTGGAAGACCTCCGGCGCTCCGCCGAAGGCAACAAGATGTCGCGACTGACGCTGAAGGCGGAGCCGATCGAGATCGACCCCGACCGCGCGGTGGCGATCGGCATCATCGTCAATGAGCTGGTCATGAATGCGGTGAAATACGCCTATCCTGACGGCGCCGGCCCAATTCACATCGTTCTCAACGCCGATGGCGACGATCTCGAACTATCGATTGCCGACGACGGCGTCGGCCTCAACGTCAAGACCGATCCGCGTTCCACCGGCATGGGCCAGCGCATCGTCGCCGCGATGGCGCAGAAGCTCGACGCCGACGTCGAGCGCGATGCCAGGCACGCCGGCACGCGCATCGTGCTGCGCTTCCGCCGCATCAACGCGCCGGCGCCGGCCAGACCCGCGCGTGCGGCGGGATAAACCACGATTGTAGGATGGGTTGAGCGCAGCGAAACCCGTCACGGAGACCCCTGTAAATCGTCGCGCGCGCGGTCATACCCTGCTATTCTTGCGCCATGAGCTCCCGCAACTCCGCATCGTCTGATATCACCCCCGAAGTGCTGCTGCGCGCTTATGCCTGCGGCATCTTTCCGATGGCGGAAAGCGTCGACGATCCGACGCTGTTCTGGGTCGAGCCGGAAATCCGCGGGCTGCTTCCGCTCGACGGCTTTCGCGTCGCTTCGCGGCTGGCGCGCACGGTGCGGTCGGATGTTTTTCGCGTCACCGTCGACACCGCCTTCAAGGCCGTGATCGACGGCTGCGCGGCACCGCATCCCGGCCGCGACGACACCTGGATCAACCGCCGCATCCGCGATCTCTACACCGGGCTGCATGAGATCGGGCATTGCCACAGCGTCGAGGTCTGGAATGGCGAGGATCTCGCCGGCGGGCTGTACGGCGTCAGCCTCGGCCGCGCCTTCTTCGGCGAGAGCATGTTTCATCATGTCCGCGACGCCTCGAAAGTCGCGCTGGTGCATCTGGTCGCGCGGTTGATCGCCGGCGGCTTCAAGCTGCTGGACACCCAGTTCGTCACCCCTCATTTGCGCAGTTTCGGCGCCATCGAAGTGCCGCGGCGGCGCTACCGCGCGATGCTGGATCAGGCGATCGCGGGGAATGCGGATTTTTCGAGGTTGCCTGTCGATGTCGGCGGCGCGGAGGCGCTGAGCATCATCGCGAGGCGCTCTTAACCGCTCCCCGCTCTTTCGCGGGGAGAGGTCGAAGCCGAAGCGCAGCGAAGGCTTCGGGTGAGGGGCAAGGCAGTGCGCTGCCAAGATCGAAGGACTCTTGGGTCGGAATCTTCGCAGCAGTTCTCTCGACGACCCGCGGATCTTTCGATCGTGTTTGATTCAGTGCCCGGCCCCTCACCCGGCGCTTCGCGCCGACCTCTCCCCGCGAAGAGCGGGGCGAGGTAAGAAAGCTACTGCCTGAAGATGTTGAAGAACGGGTTGCTCGATTGCTGCGGCGGCGGTTGCGGCCGCGGCTGCTCCTGGACCTGCTGCTGCGGCGGCAGTTGCTGCGGCGGACGCGGTGCTGCCTGCTTCGGCGGCGCGCGCTTCTGGGCGGCCGGAGGCGGCGGCGGTTTCGGCGGATCGGGCTGCGCAGTGACGATGGTCTGCAACGGGCCTTTGCAATCGGTCAGCCAGATATCGTAGATCGGATGCTCGACGCCGTGCAGGCCGGGGCTGGCTGCGAACATCCAGCCGGAGAAAATCCGCTTCACTTCGCCCTGCAGCGTGATCTCGTCGACCTCGACGAAGGCGTCGGTGTTGGTGGTTTCAGTGGCGGGGCGCGTATAGCAGGCGTCGGTCTTCACCCGCAGCGCGCCGAACTGCACGGTTTCGCCGATGTCGGCATCGAAATTGATGATGCGGCCGGTGATCTTGTCGAGACCGGAAAAACTCGCCTTCTTGTTGACGATCTTGCTGGCGGGCGGTTCGGTGACCACCTCATCGCCGGGCTGCAAGGTGGCCGCCGCCCCCGGCACGTTTTTGGGCTGGCGCTGGCCCGGCGGCAATCCCGGCAGCGGAGTGGGCTGCGGCGGCGCGACCGCGACGCCCGCGGGCGCATTTTGCGGAATGACGGTGGTTCCCGGCGGCGGCGCCAATGGCTGCGACTGCACCGAGCCCGGCGGCGGCACGCCCTGCCCCGGCAGCGGACGGTTGGGCGCCGGCAGGATGCGGCCCTGCGGCAGTTCCGGCACTTCCTCGTCGTCGTCCTGCGGCTGCTGCTGGACCTGGCCGCGCGGAACATTGCCGGGCGGACGCGGCGCCGGATCGGAAAAAATATTGCCGAGCTGCGCGCGCGCCGGAGGCGCGGCTGCGAGCGTCGCGGCGGCGATCAGGGCCGCAAACCCGGTCAGGGCAATGGTTCGAAGCATCCGGTACCCTAAAGCAAATCAGGCTCACGACATTGTATCGGAGATCGGAAGGCCGCTGTCGGCCGCTCGCAATGCCCCGGTTAACACGGCGAATACGGCGGGGAAAGGGCGGGCGCGGATCAAAGCCGGTGGCTGGTCAGGCCGCGCGGCAAATGAAATAGTCTCCATGAATCCGGGACAACCGGAGCAAACGGGGAAACACCTGACATGCCCGATCGAATTCGTCTGGACGGCCGGGTTGCCGTCGTCACCGGGGCTGCCGGCGTCATCGGCACCGCGACCATCAAACTGCTGGCCGATCGCGGCGCGCGCATTGTCGCGGTCGATCGCAATGCGCAGCAGCTGCAGGACGCGATCCGGGATTTGCCGGCACAGGCTGAGGCGCTTGCGGTGACCGCCGACGTGACGCAGGAGGACGAGGTCGCCGATTACGTCCGCGCCGCGATGGACAGGTTCGGCGCCATCGACGTGTTTTACAACAATGCCGGCATCGAGGGCGATATCACGCCGATCATGCGCTATTCGCTGGAGACGTTTCGCCGGGTGATCGACGTCAACGTGGTCGGCGTCTTCCTTGGGCTGAAACATGTGCTGCCGGTGATGCTGAAGCAGAACCGCGGCAGCATCATCAACACCGCGTCGATCGCAGGCCTGATCGGCTCGCCCGAAATCTCCGCCTACACTGCCAGCAAGCACGCGGTGATCGGTCTGACCAAGAGCGCGGCGATCGATTGCACCGGCACCGCCGTGCGCGTGAATTGCGTCTGCCCGGGATTGATCGACAGCCGGATGCTGAGCGCGATCGTCGAAGGCCGCAATCCCGGCAACGCGCCGGTGCCGAACGAGAAAATCGTCGACCGGACGCCGGCGCGGCGGCTCGGCCTTGCCTCCGAGGTCGCATCCGTGGTGGCGTTCCTCGCTTCCGACGACGCAAGTTATGTCTCAGGCTCCGCCTATACCGTCGACGGCGGACGAACGACGTCATAACACTTCCAGTCACGCAACAGCAGCAACAGGTCCCCTCACCATGCCCGTCGTTCTCGATCCCGATGCCGCCGCCGTCTACAAGGCTTTTCAGGAAGCGGGCCGCCCGCCCTATGAAACCGTCTCGCCGACTGAGGCGCGTGAGCTTTATCTGAAGGGCCGCTTCGTCACCAATCCCGAACCGCCCGAACTGGCGTCGGTCAAGGAGATCGCGATCCCCGGTCCCGGCGGCGCCATTCCGGCCCGGGTCTACACCCCGAAGACGCTGCGGCAAAAGGACGGCATGGCGCCGTGCCTGGTGTTTTTCCACGGCGGCGGCTGGGTGATCGGCAATCTCGATTCCCATGACGTGGTGTGCCGCATGCTGGCGCATGAAGGCGAGTTAATCGTGACCGCGGTGGATTACCGGCTCTCGCCCGAAGCAAAATTCCCCGCCGCGGTCGAGGACTCGATCGCCGCGACGAAATGGATATCTGACAATGCGATGACGCTCGGCATCGACGCATCGCGGCTGATGGTCGGCGGCGACAGCGCCGGCGGCAATCTCTCCGCGGTCGTCGCCATCCACGCGCGCGACCACAACGGGCCAAAGCTCGCAGGCCAGGTGCTGATCTATCCCGGCACCGATTTCCGGATGACGCATCCCTCGCACCGCGAGCCCGAGACCTCGATCCTGCTCACGCACACCGTGATCCAATGGTTCAAGAACCACTATTTGAACGGTCCCGAAGACATCCATGACTGGCGCGCCTCGCCGGCGCTGGTCGAGAATCTCGCAGGCCTGCCGCCGGCCTATCTGCTCACCGCCGGCGCCGACCCGCTGCGCGACGAAGGCGACGAGTTTGCACGGCGCCTCAGGGACGCCGGCGTGCCCGTGACCTACAAGACCTATCCCGGCCAGTTCCATGGCTTCTTCACCATGGGCAAGCTGTTGCCGCAGGCCAACGTCGCGGCAAAAGAGATCGGCGCCTGGCTGAAGGCGCTGGGCTAGGTATCGTGATCGAACCCAACCTCTTGCTTGGAATACCCGTCGATTTCATCCTGTTCGCGCTGACCCTGCTCGGCGTCGCGCTCTTTCATAATTACACCCTGCCGATCGCGCTGTCGGGACTTGCCGCGATCATCATCTACAAACTTGCTTTCACCGGCTTCAAAACCGGCGTCGGGCTCGCCGGCTTCGGCCTGCACCTGCAGCATGAGTGGGTCACGCTGGCCAATCTGTTCCTGCTCTTGATGGGATTTGCGCTGTTATCCCGGCATTTCGAGGAGAGCAGAGTCCCGGATGAGATGCCGGCGCTGCTTCCCGAGGACTGGAAAGGCGGCGTCGTGCTGCTGGCGCTGGTGTTCGTGCTGTCGAGCTTCCTCGACAACATCGCAGCCGCCCTGATCGGCGGCACGGTGGCGCGGCACGTGTTTCAGGGAAAAGTCCATATCGGCTATCTCGCCGGTATCGTGGCCGCCTCGAACGCCGGCGGCTCCGGCAGCGTCGTCGGCGACACCACGACCACCATGATGTGGATCGCAGGCGTCAGTCCGCTCAGCGTGCTCAAAGCCTATGTCGCTGCCTTCGCCGCGTTCCTGATCTTCGCGGTGCCGGCTTCGATGCAGCAGCATCGCTTTTCTCCGATTGTCAAAAAACCTCCGACGGGACTGAGGATCGACGCAACACGCGTCTTCATCGTCGCCGCCATCCTCATCGCCGCCCTGCTTGCCAACGTGACCGCAAACCTCAAATTTCCCGCCTTGCTCGACGCAGTTCCCGTGCTCGGGCTCGCTGTCTGGGCGGTCATCCTTGTAACGGCGCCGTTGCGTCAGCCGGATTGGACCGTGATGCCCGAAACATTCAAGGGCACGATCTTCCTGCTCGCGCTGGTGACCGCGGCCTCGATGATGCCGGTCCAGAAGCTTCCGGCCGCATCCTGGCAGACCGCGCTCGGCCTTGGTTTTGTATCCGCCGTCTTCGACAACATCCCGCTCACGGCCCTCGCCTTGAAGCAAGGCGGCTACGACTGGGGCTATCTCGCCTATGCCGTCGGCTTCGGCGGATCGATGATCTGGTTCGGCTCGTCAGCGGGCGTGGCGCTGGCCAACATGTATCCGGAAGCGAAATCGGTCGGCCGCTGGGTGACCCAAGGCTGGCCAATTGCGGTTGCCTATGTCGTCGGATTTTTCGTGATGCTCGCGATCCTCGGCTGGCATCCGGACCCGCACTTGAAATAGGTTTTGACGTGTCGCGCCCTCACCCCGCCCTCGCCGCGCGGCGCAGCGATTGCGGGGGCTGGCCGAAGGCGCGGATGAAGGCGCGGCGCATCCGTTCCGGATCGCGAAAGCCGGTGGATTGCGCCACCAGTTCGATCGCCTCGCTTGATGACTGCACGCGCTGCCGCGCGGCCTCGATGCGCAGCCGCTCCACCGCCTTCGACGGCGTGGCGCCGGTCTCGGCGATGAAGGCGCGGGTAAAATGCCGCGAGCTCATGCCGGCCTGCTCCGCCATGTCTTCCACCGTCAGCGGCGCGTCGAGATGCTCGCGCGCCCAGCTCAATAGCGGCGCGAAGCGGCCGGCCGGCGCCTTCAATTCCAGCAGCGACGAGAACTGCGACTGGCCGCCGGCGCGGCGTTCATACAGTACGAGTTGCCGCGCGGTCTTGCGGGCGACCTCGTCGCCAAAATCTTCCGTCGCCATTGCCAGCGCGAGATCGATCCCGGCGGTGATGCCGGCCGAACTCCAGATATTGCCGTCGCGCACGAAAATCCGGTCGGGCTCCAGCTTCACCTTCGGATAGGTTTTCAGAAAATGCCGGGTGCGCTGCCAATGCGTGGTGGCGCGGCGGCCGTCGAGGATGCCGGTTTCGGCGAGGATGTAGGCGCCGGAGCAGACGCTGGCGATGCGGACGCCGCGCTTCTCCTGTCCGCGCACGAAGGCGAGCGTCTTTTCGCATGTCGCCGCCGCGCGAACGCCCGGGCCGCCGGACACGATCAAGGTGGTGATCGCGCCAGATGGTTTTATGCCGCGCGCCAGCATTTCAACGCCTGATGAACTTCGCACGGGGCCGGGCTTCACCGCGATCGCTTTGATCGACGGTGGCTTGCCGGCGAGGCGCGCCGCGATCTCGAACACGGAAATCGGGCCGGCTGCGTCGAGCAGCTGGAAATCCGGGAAAATCAGCACGCCGATCATGGCTGGGGCGATGTCCTGAAATGAGGGAAATATGGCATTTGAGACACCAAGCCATCATGGCAAGATGATTGCGTCAAGCCTTATTGGAGGAGTCGCCATGTCCGCGCCGCTGCAAATCGGTCTGCTCGTCTTTCCAAAGGTGACCCAGCTCGACTTCACCGGGCCGCTGCAGGTGTTCTCCGGCCTGCCCGGCGCAAAAATCCACCTGATCTGGAAGCGGATCGAGCCTGTGCCGAGCAATTCCGTGCTGGTGCTGACGCCGACAGTGACCTACGCGGATTGCCCGCAGCTCGACGTGATCTGCGTACCCGGCGGCGCCGGCGCCGATGACCTCGTCAACGACGAAGAAACGCTGGATTTTCTGCGCGCGCAGGCGGCAGCGGCAAAATACATCACCTCGGTCTGCACGGGATCGCTGGTGCTGGGCGCCGCCGGATTGCTGCAGGGCTACAACGCGGCGACGCATTGGTCGGCGATGCAATATTTATCGGCGTTCGGCGCGAACCCGACCAGGACGCGGGTGTGCGTCGACCGCAACCGCATCACCGGCGGCGGCGTCACCGCCGGCATCGATTTCGCGCTGACGGTGGTGTCGATCCTGACCGACCGGAAAACCGCGGAGGCGATCCAGCTCGGGCTCGAATACGATCCGGCGCCGCCGTTCAACGCCGGCTCGCCTGACACCGCGCCGCCGGAAGTTCTGGCACGTGCGAAAGAGCGAATTGCTGCGAGGGGTGCGAGCCGCGGCGATGCGATCAATCGGGCCGCGGCGCGAATAAATCAGCCTGTGTAGGGGTTGGATTTTAACCTCGTCATTCCGGGGCGCGAGTGAGACGAGCGAGCCCGGAATCCATAACCCCTGTAGCAACGTTTTAATATCGAACGAGAACACAGGGGTTATGGATTCCGGGCCCACGCCAAGGGGCGTGTCCCGGAATGACGAGAAAAAGGCCGCCCGGTTTGCACCGAACGGCCTTTCCTGTCCTACGGCAGCTCCACATTAACGGGCGATTTCGGACCTCCGCACCGGGGGCCTATGTCCCGGCCGTGTCCTACTCGGGCGCCGCTGCAAATCGGGGCAGTCGCGACTGCGGCCCGAACCGACGCGATGGTTTCCCACCTCCGTAAGATGAGCGATTGAACCGCGATCATGCCGCGAGCACAAGAATACGGAAATAAATATCCCCGCTGTTAACAGGCGGAGCACCGCGAAATTTCTCAGGCCTGTAGGGTGGGTTAGGCGCGAAGCGCCGTAACCCACCACGGGGCTCGCAGCTGGCGGTAGGCTCGGTGGGTTACGCGCCTTCGGCGCTAACCCACCCTACGATGCTGCACAGCTTCAGTTCGGAATCGCCCGCTTGGGAGACGCCGCGCCCGCATTGACCGTCACGCCGCGCAGCAATTTGTAGGCCGCGCCAAGCGCCTTGTCGTCCTTCTCGAGCGGCGGAACGTAGGCCTGCGAACCGGTCTGCTCGGCGCCATCAGCGGAGAGGTGGCCGCGCATCGACGCCTCGCCCTTGGTATCGGCGCGGGCCTTCAGCTCGTCCGGCACGTCCTGCAGCACTTCGATGTCGGGCGTGACGCCCTTGGCCTGGATCGAGCGGCCCGACGGCGTAAAATAGCGCGCGGTGGTGAGCGCCATCGCGCCCTTGCCGGCGCCGAGCGGGATGATGGTCTGCACCGAGCCCTTGCCGAACGAGCGGGTCCCGATCACGGTCGCGCGCTTGTGGTCCTGCAGCGCGCCCGCCACGATCTCCGACGCCGACGCCGATCCGCCGTTGATCAGGACGACCAGCGGCTTGCCCTTGACCAGATCGCCGGCCCGCGCCGTGAACCGCTGGGTCTCCTCGGTCTTGCGGCCCCGCGTCGAGACCACCTCGCCGCGCGCCATGAACGCGCTGGACACCGAAACCGCCTGGTCGAGCAAGCCGCCGGGATTGTTGCGCAGGTCGACGACGTAGCCGGCCAGCTTCTCAGGCGGAATCTGGTTCGATATGTCGCGGATGGCTTTTTTCAGTCCCTCGGTGGTCTGTCCGTTGAATGTGGTAATCCGGATATAGCCGATATCGCCGCCGTCGGTGTGGTAGCGCACCGGCCGCACCCGAATGACCTCGCGCACAATCGTAACGTCGATCGGTTGCTCCGCGCCCTTGCGCATGATTTTCAGCCGGGTCTTGGTATTGATCGGCCCCTTCATCTTGGCAACGGCTTGCTCCAGCGTGAGCCCCCGGACCGCGGCGTCATCGATTCCGCTGATCAGGTCGCCCGACATGATGCCGGCTTTCGCAGCCGGCGTGTCGTCCATCGGCGCGATCACCTTGACCAGGCCATCCTCCATCGTGACCTCGATGCCGAGCCCGCCGAACTCGCCGCTGGTGGTCTCCTGCATGTCGCGCCAGGCCTTCTCATTCATGTAGCGCGAATGAGGATCCAGCGAGGCGATCATGCCGTTGATCGCGCCCTCGACGAGCTTGGCGTCATCGGGCTTTTCGACGTAGCCGGCCTTGATCCGCTCGAACACATCGCCGAACAGATTGAGCTGCGAATAGGTGTCGGTGCTGGCGGCAGCCCTGGCCGCGGCGACCAGCGCGCTCGGAGGCTGAATGGCGAGGACGGTCAGACCCGCGCCGGCCACCGCACCGATGAGAAGATTGGAAATCCTGCGCATAACCGGTCGCCCCCTTCCGATGTCAGGTGGTCGCACATGGGCGGCGCAAGCAGGCTTTTTTGCGGCAGCATGGTGGGCAAAGCGCAGCATTCCCACCAGAATGCTTCAACGAAAACGCGTTTCCAGGAAGCGATTGCTTATTGCCCGGGCGTCCAGGGCTGGTAATCGCCGGTGGCCGCGGGGCGGCGGCCGCTGGCCAGCGTCGAGCCCGAGGGGCGATAGGCCGCCGGCGTGCCGGTCATGTTGGGAATGTGGGGCTTTTCCCATTCATGCGGCTTGTAGGTTTCCTCCGTCGGCGCGACGTCGACGGTGTGATGCAGCCAGCCATGCCAGGACGGCGGCACGCGCGTGGCCTCGGCGTAGCCATTGTAGACCACCCAGCGGCGCTCAAAACCGAGCGATGGATCGATTTTGCGGCCCTTGGTGCGGTAGTACCGGTTACCCTGCTCGTCCTCGCCGACCAGCTCGCCGAACCGCCATGTCCACAATTGCGTGCCGAAGGTCTGGCCGTTCCACCAGGTGAAAATTTTGAGCAAAAACAGTTTCATGGGCCGTGCCGATTGATGCGGGAAGCGCAAGACCCTGATGCCATCGGCGCGGTGGATTGTCCAGTTGCTCCAGGGATCGCTGCGATCACGCTTTGCGCCGCAGCTGCACGCGCGATTTCGTGACCGATTGTCGCGGAAACGGCGTAATCCGTTCATGCCGCATACAGTTGCGATCTGACACGCTCTGCCGGTGCACAATCGGTGCGAGGCTCGGGAACGTCTGCCCTCTGAGAGGGTTGGGCTGTGTCCCGCAGATGGAGCCGCTTTCGATGATCAATCTCAAGGTTTTAAGTACCGCTGCTATTGTGGCGCTGGCGTTGCCGCTGGTGACGCCTGAGCCGAGCTATGCGCAAGGCCCGCCCGGCATGGCCGGCGCCGGACGAGGTGGCGGTGCCGCAGCCGGCGGCGGCGGTGGTGGCGGCTTCCGCGGTGGCGGAGGTGGTGGCGGCGGCGGTGGTGGCTTCCGCGCCGGCGGTGGCGGCGGTGGTGTAGCCGTTGCGCCTCCCGGTGGAGGATTCCGCGGTGGTGGTGGTGGCGGCGGATTCCGCGCCGGTGGCGGCGGCGGCGGTGGCGCCATCTATCGCGGCGGTGGCGGCGGTGGCGGATACGCTTATCGTGGCGGCGGTTACCGAGGCGGCTACTATCGCGGCGGCGGATTTATTCCCGGCGCAGTCGCAGGTGCGGTGATCGGCGGCGCGATCGCTTCGCAATATCCCTACGGGTATGGCGGCTATTACGGCGGCCCGGCCTATTATGACGAGCAATACGTCGACGACGGCGCGGTGGCGGTTGCTCCGGATACCGGCGGCGATGACGTGGCCTATTGCAGGCAGCGCTTCCGGTCCTACGATGTGGCTTCGGGCACCTATCTCGGCAATGACGGCCTGCGGCACCCCTGCCCGTAACATTGGCGTTTCTGAAATTCGAAAAAAGGCGGCGCATCCGGTGCGCCGCCTTTTTGTTTTCGACAAACCTATGACCGCATCGCCAGCGCAATGCCGCCCAGCGTCACCGTAAGCGCCGCAATCTCCCTGATGCCGAACGGCTCGTGCAGCATCGCGACCGACGCCAGCACGCCGATCGCCGGCACCATCAGCGTGCCGATCGATGCGGTCGCCGCCGGCAACCGCTCCAGCGCTGCGAACCAGCATACATAGCTGACGCAAAACAGGATCAGCGTCATGTAGAGCATCGACGCCCAACCGATGCTCGACAACGCGGCGAGATGCGGTTGCTCCACCGCAAGCCCGAGAACCGCGATCGGCAGGCAGCCCAGAGCGATCTGCCACGCGGCCAGCGAAATCGGCGGCATCGCCAGCGGGAAATGTTTTGTGAGCACCGTGCCGAGCGCGACGCTGACTGCGCCCGCAATCGCAAACAGCAATCCCGGGAGTTTTTCCAGGCTGGCATCAAAACCGTTGCCGCCGATCAGGAAGGTGATGCCGCATAATGCAATCGTCAGGCCCACCGCGCGGCCCGGCGACACCCGTTCGCCCAGGATCGGCCAGGCCAGCAGTGCCACCCAGATCGGCACCGACGTCCCGATCACCGCGGCCTCGCTGGCGTTGAGCCAGAGCAGCGCGAGGCCCAGAAACGCGATCCAGCCGCCGAGGCTGAGCAATGACACCAGCAGCAGACGCCCCCGCATCTTCAACGGCACCGTCAGTCTTTTCCCTTTCGCCACCGCGATCAGCGCAAGCAGCCCGGCGCCGACAAGGCCGCACAATCCGCGCGACGACAGCGGCGGCCATTCGGTGAGCAGGTTCTTCATGATCGGAAAATTGAGGCCCCAGCCCAGCGAGGTGATGGTCAGGAACAAGAGGCCGAGCGGCGAGATCCGCGCGCGTGCGCTGGCGGGATGCGCGTTCGTCATGACCGCGTCGCCAGCACCACGCCGGCCAGCGTGAACACCAGCGCGGCGATCTGGCCCGGGCCGAGCGGCTCATGCAGCGCGATGGCTGAAGCGACGACGCCGATCACCGGCACCGCCATGGTGCCGATCGCCGCGACCGATGCCGGCAATCGCGTCAGTGCGGCGAACCAGGCGACATAGGCAATGCAGAACTGCACAACCGTGGAATAGATGATCAGCAGCCAGCCGACATTCGATACGGCGTGCCAGTGCGAGGTCTCGATCAACAGGCCGACCACCGCCACCGGAAAACATCCCAGCCCGATCTGCCAGGCGGCGGCTGTGAACGGTGGTAATGGCAGCGGCAGCTTTTTTGCCAGCACGGTGCCGAGCGCGAACCCGACTGAGCCCGCCAGCGCCATGATGATTCCCGGCAGCTTCTCAACACTGGCGCTGAAGCCGTTGCCGCCCATGATCGCGGCGAGGCCCGCAAAAGCCATCAGCAGCGCAATCGCGCGCAGCACCGTTGGCCGCTCGCCGAGTACAGGCCAGGCGATCATCGAGGCCCAGACCGGCATGGTATAGGCGATCAGCGCCGCCTCGCTGGCGGGCAGCCACAGCAGCGCCAGCCCCATCAGCACCATCCAGCCGCTCACGTTCAGAACTGCCGCCAGCACCAGGCGCGGCCACAGCTCGCGCGGGACCTTCAGGCTATTCCCCCACATCACCGCGAGCACGGCCAGCAGGCCGGCGCCGATCACGCCGGTGCCGCCGCGCAGGGTCAGCGGCGGCAGTTCGCTGAGCAGATATTTCGTGACCGGCCAGTTAAAGCCCCAGCCCAGCGAGGTGATGGCGAGGAACATGAGGCCTGCGGGCCCAATTCGGGCGCGCGCGGCGGGCTGGTTCTGGGTTTTCATGGGCTGGATGACCGGCGGGAATCGGCCGCACCATGCCGGTTATCGGGGCGGGAAGCCATCGCCGGCGGGCATGCCAGCCCGGACATCCGACGCGGCGGCTGAGTCTTTCCGATGCAACCCCTCGCGGACAATAAATACTTGACCTGTGAACAGCGGGCGAAGCCGAAATCCTCACTCTCAAAAACAAAATTTTTCGCTTCCGAATCCGTGAGGACTCACTGATACTTGGCAGCAATCAGGGTGCGGCCCGACCCCTTGGATTTCCCAACTTTCCACCATATTTAGTATTTGATTCAGGAACTCGTACTAGTGCTTGACGGGCGCAAGGGAGTTGCTCTAGCTTTAAAACTGTTCGGCGCGAGTGTGTTGGAGTCCCGCCGGTCGTCCCAAAAGGGTTCCAGAATGACCACTCCGCCGTGCCGATCGAGGCACCGGGTGACGGGCTTTGTTGCCCTGAATTTGGAGGCCTTCCGGGCGCTAAAAATGGGCCGAAATCGGCTCCGGTTGTGAGTTGAGGCGTTAAAGTATGGCCTGGAAATCGGAACCGGCGTTCCGTCAGGACATGCTCCACAGAGAAACAGAAGTCGGGTCCACCGGCTGAACCCGCGGACAAGAGTTCGCTCAAGGAAAACCACCCGGCGCCGCAGGCATTGCGGTCCGGTCAGAACAAGAACGGGGCACGACCATGCGAATCGAACGGCGCTACACCACCGACGGCCAGTCACCCTACGCCGCAATAGATTTCAGAATGACGACATCGGAGATCCGCAATCCCGATGGCTCGGTGGTGTTTCGCTTGGAGAATGTCGAGGTGCCGGAGTTCTGGTCGCAGGTCGCCTCCGACGTGCTGGCGCAGAAGTATTTTCGCAAAGCCGGCGTCGCCGCGCGCCTGAAGAAGGTCGAGGAAGAGACCGTGCCGTCCTGGCTGTGGCGCTCGGTGCCGGACACCGAGGCGCTCGCTTTGCTGCCTGAGTCGGAGCGCTATGTCAGCGAACTGTCCTCGAAGCAGGTATTCGACCGCCTCAGTGGCTGCTGGACCTATTGGGGCTGGAAGGGCGGCTACTTCGGCGGCTCCGAAGCCGACGCCCGCGCCTTCTTCGACGAGCTGCGCTACATGCTGGCCAAGCAGATGGTGGCGCCGAATTCGCCGCAATGGTTCAACACCGGCCTGCACTGGGCCTATGGTGTCGATGGTCCCGGCCAGGGCCACTATTACGTCGATCCATTCACCCACAAATTGACCAAATCGAAATCCTCTTACGAGCATCCGCAGCCGCACGCCTGCTTCATCCAGGGCATCCAGGACGACCTCGTCAACGAGGGCGGCATCATGGATTTGTGGGTGCGTGAAGCCCGCCTGTTCAAATACGGCTCCGGCACCGGCTCCAACTTCTCGCGGCTGCGCGGCGAAGGCGAGCGGCTGTCCGGCGGCGGACGCTCGTCCGGCCTGATGAGCTTTCTGAAGATCGGCGACCGCGCCGCGGGCGCGATCAAGAGCGGCGGCACCACGCGGCGCGCGGCAAAGATGGTGGTGGTTGACGCCGACCATCCGGATATCGAGACCTATATCGACTGGAAGGTGAAGGAGGAGCAGAAGGTCGCTGCCCTCGTGACCGGCTCCAAGATCAACCAGAAGCACCTCAAGGCGATCCTGAAAGCCTGCGTCAATTGCGAAGGAAGTGGCGACGACTGCTTCGACCCGGAGAAGAACCCTGCGCTGCGCCGCGAGATAAAACTGGCGCGCCGTTCGCTGGTCACCGACGGCATGATCAAGCGCGTCATCCAGTTCGCCAGGCAAGGCTACAAGGAAATCAATTTGCCGATTCTCCGACACGGATTGGGATTCGGAAGCCTATCTCGCCGTCTCGGGACAGAACTCCAACAACTCCGTCTCGCTGAAAGACGACTTTTTGCGCGCGGTGGAAACCGACGGCACCTGGGATTTGATCGGCCGCACCAACAAGAAGGTGACCAAGACGCTTAAAGCCCGCGACCTCTGGGAAAAGATCGGCCACGCCGCCTGGGCCTCCGCCGACCCGGGGCTGCATTTCAACACCACCATGAACGACTGGCACACCTGCAAGGCGTCCGGCGACATCCGCGCGTCCAATCCGTGCTCGGAATACATGTTCCTGGACGACACCGCCTGCAATCTGGCCTCCGCCAACCTGATCACCTTCTACGACACACGGACAAAACAGTTCGACGTCGGGGCTAGTATGAGCATCTGTGCCGGCTGTGGACCGTGGTGCTCGAAATCTCGGTGATGATGGCGCAGTTTCCGTCCAAGGCGATCGCGGAGCTGTCTTACGAATTCCGCACGCTGGGCCTCGGCTTCGCCAATATCGGCGGGCTGCTGATGACCATGGGCCTTTCCTACGACAGCAAGGAAGGCCGCGCGCTGTGCGGCGCGCTGACCGCGATCATGACCGGCGTCAGCTACGCCACCTCTGCCGAGATGGCAAAGGAGCTCGGCCCCTTCCCCGGCTACAAGAAGAACGCCGCGCACATGCTGCGCGTAATCCGCAACCACCGCCGCGCCGCGCATGGCAAATCGCGTGGCTATGAGGCGCTGGCCGTCAACCCGGTGCCGCTGGATTATGCCAGCGTACCGCAGACCGACATCGTCGAGCACGCCAAGGCCGCCTGGGACAAGGCGCTCGAACTCGGCGAGCTGCATGGTTATCGCAACGCGCAGACCACCGTGGTGGCGCCGACCGGCACCATTGGCCTGGTGATGGATTGCGACACCACCGGCATCGAGCCGGAATTCGCGCTGGTGAAATTCAAGAAGCTTGCCGGCGGCGGCTACTGGAAGATCATCAACCGCGCCGTGCCCGAGGCGCTGCGCGCGCTCGGCTATCGCGAGAGCGACATCGCGGAGATCGAAGCCTATGCCGTCGGCCATGGCTCGCTGAGCAATGCGCCGGCGATCAACGTCTCCACGCTGAAAGCAAAAGGCTTTACCGACGAAGCACTGAGGAAGGTGGAAGCGGCGATTCCGACCGCGTTCGACATCAAATTCGCCTTCAACAAATGGACCTTTGGCGAGGACTTTTTGCGCGACACGCTGAAGATCGCGCCGGAAGCCATCGCCGCTGCGAATTTTGACCTGTCTCGCCGCCGTCGGTTTTTCCAAACGCGAGATCGAAGCCGCCAATGTGCACGGTGAAGCGCGATGACCGTGGAAGGCGCACCGCATCTCAAGGCCGAACACTACAACGTGTTCGACTGCGCCAATCCCTGCGGCAAGGTCGGCAAGCGCTACCTCTCGGTGGAAAGCCACATCCGCATGATGGCGGCGTCGCAGCCGTTCATCTCGGGCGCGATCAGCAAGACCATCAACATGCCG
>CAVPZO010000061.1:0-85144 GCA_963710045.1 uncultured Alphaproteobacteria bacterium
CATAAGTCACACAACTTTGCAGCCTCCCCGGATTATTTTTGGCTGATCCAAGCGGGTTTCCGGTTTCGCCGCTAAGGTCGCGGCCTCGGCGACGCGCACTGCGTTGTCCGCGACGGCGTTGCCGGGTTCACTGGAATGTCGAGATGAGAGCCTTGAAAATCGCCGGCGCCGCCATCGCGGCCGTGATCGTGGTCATCGTGCTGCTTTTGATGATCGGGATTCCGTCCGGCTTCATGACGCAGGCGATCCAGGAGCGGGTCGAGCGCGAAACCGGATACCGGCTCGTCGTGTCCGGCGCGAGCCGGCTCGGGATCTGGCCCTCGTTGAACGTGACGCTGAACGACATCGTTGTGCAGGACCCCAAGGCCCGCGACTCCGAAAACCGTCTCACCATCGGCAGCGTGCAGGCCGAGCTTCAACTGCGAAGCGCGCTGTCGGGCAATCCGCAAATCAGCGAACTCGTCATCAACAAGCCGGTTCTGTATGTCCCGCTGCGGCGCGAGCGCGATGTGCGCATCGATAGTGCTGCCAGGCCGGCGATCCCGCCCGGCGACGCCGCCGCAAATGATTTCACCATCGATCGTGTGAACGTCACCGACGGCACTGTCGTCTTCACCAATCTGCGCGACCGCGTTGAAAATCGCATCGACGGCATCAACGCGGACGTCACGATCGGTGCGGACCGCCAGATCGCTTTCGCAGGCAGCGCGCGATCGGGCGAACATCCGCTGAAATTCGACATCAAGGCGGCCTTGCCTGCAGGCTCAATGCAACGACAAAATATTCCGGTCGAACTGATGCTCGATTCGCCGGGCCTGTTGGGCCGGTCGCTGTCCGCCAAAGCGCAGGTGCGGGCGAACGGCGCGGTGCTGCAAATCAACGGCCTGAGCGGCACGCTGGATGGCGTGCAATTCAACGGCTGGGCCTCGGCCGACCTTTCCAGCAAGCCTCTGGTAAAAGTCGACCTCGACTTCCAGCGCCTCGATCTCGGAACGCCATCCCGCGGCCGTCCGCTCACACCGTCGCAGCCGGGAAAACCCTGGAGTAACGAGCCGATCAATCTTGCGGGATTGAACTACGTCGATGCCCAGATCAGGATTTCGGCGGCCGAACTCAATGTCGGCGATGCGCGTTTCGCGCCGGCGGCAGTCGATGCAGCACTTGGTGGCGGCGTATTGAAGGCGCAATTCTCGCATCTCGGCGTCTACGGCGGCGAAGCCGACGGCGAACTTACCGTCGATGTGTCAGGGAATAATCCGAACTACATCCTGCGCAGCGATCTTGCCGGCGTGCGCGCGTTGCCGTTGCTGACGGGCCTCGCCGACTTCGACAAGATCGACGGCAAGATGCAAGCCAAGCTGGCGTTGCGCTCCAGCGGCGCCAGCCAGCGCGCGATCGTGGCGGCTCTAGGCGGAACGGCCTTCGTTGTGTTCCAGGACGGCGCAATCCGCGGTCTCAACATCGCAAAAATGATCCGGGCGCTGACGTCGGGCACGCTGTCGGGATGGCAGCAAGGCAGGGATCAGACTACCGACCTTGCGCAACTCAGCGCCTCGTTTCGCGTCGAACAGGGGCAGGCCACCACCACCGATCTCACGCTGGTCGGCCCGTTGGTGCGCATGACCGGCGCCGGCACCGTGGACCTGGCCGCGAAGACGCTGGCATTTCGGGTCGAGCCGAAACTGGTGATGACCACGCAAGGACAGGGCAGCGCCGCCAATCCGGCCGGCCTCGGCATTCCCGTCGCGATCGAAGGTCCGTGGGCCGAGCCGCGCATCTATCCCGACGTCGCCGGCATACTGGATAATCCCGATGCCGCTTATGCAAAACTCAGGGAGATGGGCAAGGGCCTGTTCGGCACAGGCAGCGGCGGTGCCATGTCCGACCCGCTCGGCGGCAAGCTCGGCGAAACCTTGGGCAACCTGCTGCAGCAGGGATTGGGCAGCCGCAGCACGACCCCGGCTACGCCTGCTCCACCATCGGACCAGCTCAAGCCGCCTCCGCCGGAGCAGGAGTCGCCGATGGACAGCATCATGAAGCAGCTGTTCGGGCGCTGAAGGCATCGTGTCCCGCTTGGCGCCAGCGCCAGCCTTCTGATATCGATGATCTGAAATCGGATTGAATGTCGATGAAACATCTCGCCACGCGCGGTCCTCTCCGAAAATTCGCGACCGGCGCGGTGGCGGTGTTTTGCTTCGCGTCGCAGCCTTCTCTCGCCGCCGACGAGGCCAACGCTCCGAAGGGCGCGGCCGTCACCGTCCTCAAGGCGGCGAAGCAGTGCTTTTCGGCGATCGTCGAAGTCTCCGGTATCCTGATTCCGAAGCAGGAAACCGTGGTCCGGCCGGACCGCATCGGCCTGAAAGTGGCCGACGTGCTGGTGGACGCCGGAGAAACCGTGACCGCCGGTCAAACGCTGGCCCGGCTTACGCTGCCCGAAGGCGGCGTGATCCTGGTCCAGGCCCCGGTCGCCGGCCTCGTCAGCAGCTCAACGGCGGTGATCGGAGCTACGGCATCCGGCAAGGGCGAAGCGCTGTTCAGCATCATCCCGCGCAGCGAGTTCGACCTGGTCGGCCTCGTGCCGGTGCGCGATCTGTCGAAGCTCGCGATCAACCAGACCGCGAGGGTCAAGATCATCGGCGCCGGCGAGGTGGACGGCAAAGTCCGCCGGGTCGCCACGACCGTCGAACCCAACACCCAATTGGGTCAGGTCTTTGTCGAGCTGAGCTCGACCCGGCGCCTGCTGGTCAACTCGTCCGCCCGCGCGATGATCAAGACCGGCCAGAGCTGCGGCGTCGCGGTGCCGTTGACCGCGATCCTCTACGGCACCGGCGGCACGGTGGTTCAGGTGATACGGCGCGACCGGGTTGAGACCCGGCGCGTCGAGGTGGGATTGATGTCGGCAGGGCAAGTGGAAATCCGCGAGGGACTTGTCGAGGGCGACATTGTGGTGGCGCGGGCGGGAGCGCTGCTTCGCGAGGGCGACCCGGTGCGGCCGATCACCGCCAGCGCCGATCCGAAGTAAATATCGTCATTCCGGGATGCGCCACTTGGCGCAGGCCCGGAATCCATAACCCCTGTGGGGGCGTATGGATGCTGAAGCAAATACAGGGGTTATGGATTCCGGGCTCGCGCTTCGCGCGCCCCGGAATGACAAAATGGTTTTAGCTGCCGGCCTTTTCAGCGGCAATGTCGGCCGCGAAATGAACGTCTTCCTTTAGCGACGATGACACCGAGGGAACCTGCTCGCCGTCGGATGCGCGCGACACCGCGATGCGAGTCCTGGTGAAGAGCGCTTCGGCGCCGGCCGCTTTCGAACTGATGTTATTCAAGAGTTCGGTCACCAGCACGCTGTTCTGGCCGCTGGAATCGTCGGCGACTTTGCCCGGCATGGCCGACGACAGGATCAGCGCGTTATCCGGCGCACTGATCGGCGCAAGGCCGTGCGAGAAGGCGCGGAAGCGGCGCTCGTAGGGATTGCGACGCGACGCGTCGATCACGGCGATCCTGGCGCGGGCGCCGTGCTCCTTGACCGCGTCCAGCACCGATTCGATGCTGACGCCCTGGCGCCGGACGTCGGATTCCTTCCAGATCGCGGCATCGACCGGAATCATGTAGCTCTGGCGGCCCACCTGAACGCCGTATCCGCCGAAGAACAACATCACCACGGACTCGGAATTGATCCTGGCTTTCAGACGCCCGACCGCGCGGGTCATATCGTCCTTGCTGGCGTCTTCCACGACATCGACGTCGAAGCCTTCCTGCCGCAGTGCCGCCGTCAGCGCACGCGCATCGTTGATGGACTGGGTCAGCGGCGTGTTGGCGTCGGGATAATGACCATTGCCGATCACCAGGGCGAGCCGTGAAGGCTTGTCGGTTTCAGCGATCTGCGCCGCTTCGGCGGCCTTGGCCGCATCCAGGGACCGCTTGTTCAGCGCGGCATGAGCGCCAATCGCCAGCGACACCATGCCGAGCAATGCGACGGCGATACTGAGCGGGCGGCGGGATACGCCAAGCTGCCGTAGATTCATGCGTTTTCGTTCCTGGCCGTGGTTCGCGCGCGCCTGTTAGTCGCGCCAACGTCAGATAGGTTTGAGGGGTTGCCGGGTCTGTGGGCGGCAATTACGCCCCTTTTGCGGCGCTGCACCATAACAAACTACTAACGCCCTCTTGGTCGCAGTGCAACAATTCATGCCTTCCTTATCCGAAAACCTCGCATCGCTGCGCGTAAGCTGGGTTTTTGCTTGCTCATAGAGGCGGTTATGGCAGGTTCCAGGAGGGCGGGCGGCCACAGCTCATGGCATGGTGCGGCCGGACGTGCGATCAAGCACACGGGAAGAAACGCCAAAGAAATTCCATGACTTTTCAGACTTTCGCCGGTGCCGCCTACCGCGCGCTGACGTCCGCAAAGGACGGCCCGTCCCTCTACGACCTGTGCGATCCGCTGCTTCTACGCCCCGGCAAAGGCGACCCGCATCTGGCAAAATTCTACAAGACCGCGCTTGGAAATCCGGCGCTGCGCCCGCTGCTATGGCGCGCGGGGCTGCCCGAGTTGCGCGACCCGTCGCGTTTCGAGGCGCTGCGGACCGCGCTGACGCAAGCGCGCGACGACGCATTCCCGGACTGGTCCGCGATCGGCCGGCCGGTGGCTGAGCTACTGGATACCATCCGCCTGCAGCACCCCAGCCCAAAACCCGTGCCCGCGCCCGGGCCGGCGCCTGGACTCGCGGAGCTCGAAAAAATCATCCGCATTTGCGGCGCGCATCTGCTGCGCTCGTTCGGAGCCAACGGTTTTATTCCGGCCTATGCGGCCTTCAACCTGATCGGCGATCCCGATGTGCGCGGCCGGGAATTCCTGATGGCGCTGACCGGTCTCAATTCGCGCGGCTACAAGAATTCGACGCTGTTGTTCAACCTGGCGCGGATTTTCATCGCGCGCTCGCCCGCCGGCGAACTGATCAATCCGCCATGGCGAGGGATCGCCGAACCGATGTGGCAGCCGATGCAGATCCGTCATCGCTCGGCCTATTACGACGCGTTTTTCACCGAGGCGCTGCTAAGCTTGATCGAGACCGGCCTCGCATCATCGGAGCAAGCCGCATCGGCGCGCCGCGCGATCTCCGAGATGGTCGAATTCTGTCTCAGCACCAGCCGCGAGGACGTGCGCGCGCTGGACGGCGGCACGGTCAGCGCCATCACGGCACTTGCGCCGCTGCCGCATCCGCGTTTCAGCCGCTTCTTTGCACAGATCAAGCAGGAGCTCGGCTTCGGCATCTACGTGCCGGATTGCGACACCACCGCCTGCTCGTTCTCGGCCGCGACCCAGGCCGGCTCCAGCGATCCCATTCTCGACCAGCCGCTGCTCGACCTTTATGCCGGCTATCAGGTCAACGCCGGCGTCAACGAGCCGCGCGTGACCGTGCCGCTCAATGACAACATCGACTATGCCGGCGGCGTCGTCACCTGGATCGACAATCTCAAAGGCGAACGCCCGTTCGGCAACGACCTCGATCCCACCTTGAATCTCGACATTCTCGAAGTCAGTTTCCGCAACTGCGCGCGATGGCGGATCGTCGAGACGCCGCGGCGGCTGGAGACGTTACGAAGGATCATCGGCTTCCAGCGGCGGCTGGTGGCAAGCGGCGCGTTCACCGATCCGCGGTCGCATATCTATTACCTGCCCGAACTCTATTGCGCCTATTTCGGCCGCTGCTATGCCGCATTTTCTACGCTGCCGCGCGCGGCGCGGGAGGCAATCGACCCCGGCGGCGCGCTCGTTCTCATACGGCGCCGGGTGCTGGCCTATGTGCAGGACGAACTGGTGGCCGCCGAGATGAACGTGTTCGACGCCGCATTGGCGCTGATCGCATTGGGCTACCTCCGCGCGGAAACGGCGAGTTTTGCGCCGGCGCTGCACTGCATCGTCAGCCATCTCGGCGAGGGCGGGCGGCATGGGCCGTACAAGGCCTATGAGTGGAACAAGATGAAGACGCCGACGCGAATCCTGGTCGGAGGCCCGGAGGTGACGTCGGCATTCGTGCTGATGGGCCTTGCGCTGGCGCGGCGGGCGATGATGGTAGCGTAAAGTTGAAAGGCACGGTCACGCCAGCGCTGGCATGCCGCCCAAATTTTCAGCACAATCCGCGCATCTGCTGGCGCGATTCCTTGGCGAAATGGCCGATATTTTGAAAAAGCTCCTGTTTGCGATTCCGCTGTTGTTGCTGCCCGCCTTTGCCAGCGCGGCCGACATCACGGGCGTACCGAAAATCCGCGACGGCGACCAGGTCCAGATCGGCGGCACCCGCATCCGGCTCGGCGGCATCGACGCGCCGTCATCGGATCAGCTTTGTCTCAACACCAAGGGTGAACGCTGGACCTGCGGCGTCGCCGCCCGCGACGAACTCGTTCGCAAAGTCGGCGACAAACCCTGGATCTGCCGTGTGCGCCAGATCGACCAGCGCGGCCGGACGGTGGCCCGATGCGAGGTCGATGGCGAGGACATCCAGAAATGGATGGTAAGGAACGGATGGGCGCTGGCCTACGTTCGCTTCTCCCGTGATTACGAAGCTGATGAAAAAGCGGCGCGCGCGGCCAAGGCCGGCATGTGGCAAGGCGCGTTCATCGCGCCGTGGGACTGGCGCGTCCGCAATAAGAAAACGGTTATTCTGGGCGCCGCCAAACCGCCCCAGAATGCCAGTGCAATCCTGCTGGCGTCGGCGTCGGGACCGGTCGCGCCCTCGCCTGACTGCACTATCAAAGGCAACGTCAACCGCGCCGGCGAATGCATCTATCACAAGCCGACCAGCCGCTGGTACGCAAAGATCCAGATGAATGTCGCTAAGGGCACGCGCTGGTTCTGCTCGGTCGATGACGCCGAAGCCGCCGGATGCCGCGAGACCAGGCGCTAGGATATTTCTTTTCGCATTGCGAAGGCGCTTGAATGCGAGCGTGTGCCGCGGCGACGAAATGGCGCACTCGCGCATAACCTTTATTCGGCTACTTTTCTCGCAAGAGTTTAACCTCGGCGGGAGGGGGCCATGCGGAACGCAATTCGGGCAACACTGCTAAGCGCCGGTACGTTCCTCGCCATGACATCGCCTACGATGGCCTGGGATTATCCGGGTCATCGTATCGTCGGCGCGATCGCGGACAGCGTGCTGCAGCAGCACCATCCCAAGACTTACCAACGCGTCAGCGAACTGCTGGACAAGAAGGATGCCGCTGGCAACGTCGTCCATCGCAGCCTGAGGGAGGTCTCGGTTTTTGCGGATTGCGCCAAGAAGGTGTCTTATTGCGGCCGGAAACCCTCCGGCGAAGAAAAGGCGTACACGAAGAAAAATCCGGAGCACGACAGATATCATTACACCGACGTGCCGATCGAGCAGCACGCCTACAAGCCCGATACGGCGGGAACCAGAAAAATCGATGTCGTGCGTATGCTCGATTTTGCGGTCGCGCGGCTGCGCGGCAACAACCCGGCGCCGCCCAAGAAGCACGTCAAGTTGACCAAGGCCGAGGCGGTGTGGCTGATCGCACATCTGGTCGGGGACATTCACCAGCCTTTGCATGTCGGAGCCCCGTATTACCACAACAACAAGAGCTGCATTGATCCGATCGATCCGAACAATTCCGGCAAGCCACCGCCGAAATTCGGTATCGGCAGCACCATTGCGGAAACGGTCGGCGGAAACAAGATTGCACTGATCGCGTCCGCTGCCGCGCCACCGCCTTCCTCAGACCTGCACTATTTCTGGGACAGCGCAACCGTCGCACAGGCAATGGAAGCCGCCGGCGTCGCCGGCCAGGAACAGGCATTCGCCAAGCAACTTGCGGCGACGCCGCCGAGCGGCTGGGAGACCGAAGGCGGCGTCGAGACCTGGCCGACACGATGGGCGACGGAAGGCCTGGCAATCGCAGCGGACGCTCACACCCGGCTGGTCATCGAGAAAAAAAGCGGCGCAACCAAATGCGCCTGGCAGACGACGCTCGACAAATCCTATCAGGACTGGGCCAGCAAGCAGGCCGGAATCCAGATCGCCAAAGCCGGCTTCCGTCTCGCCGCGTTGCTGGTGGCGATCTACGAGCCGCAATGACCCGTTCGATTGGCCGTGCTAACCTCGCGGATTGAAACCGCGAGAATTGCGCCGTGGCTGGCATTGGAAATGACGCGCTTCCGCCAGCCCCGCACAAGCGTGGCCGGCTGCGGCGCGTCGCATTGGCCGCCCTGACCGTCGCCGCCGCCTATGGCCTGCTTGCCTACATCGTGTTGCCGGCGCTCTGGACTCATCATGAGCACCAGAAGGGGCTCGCCAAACTTCCGATGGTGACGCTGACCGGCCAGGGCATTCCCGGCGATGCGATCAATGTCGGCCTGATCGGCGACCATCGCGACGTCGTCTGTGCCATGCACGCCGCCGGCTGGTATCCCGCCGATCCCATCACGTTGCGCTCATCGATCGAAATCGTCGGCAGTGTGTTGCTGGACCGGCAGTACAGGGATGCGCCGGTCAGCAACCTGTATTATCTCGGCCGGCGCGAGGATCTGGCGTTCGAAAAGCCGGTCGGCGGCAGCGCCGACCGCCGCAATCACGTTCGTTTCTGGAAGGTGCTGGACAAGGGCGAGGAGGGCCGGCCGGTATGGCTCGGCGACGCGGCGTTCGACCGCGGCGTCGGCGTCAGCGGTTATACCGGGGCCGTCACGCATCATATCGGCGCCGATATCGATGCCGAACGCGCGCTGCTCGCGTCCGATCTGGAAACCGCCGGAATGGTGGACGCAAAATACCAGGTAACGGGCGTCGGCCCGACCGTGGCGGGCCGCAACGGCGGCGGCGACCTGTATTACACCGACGGCGAGGTCTGGGTGCTGCGGCTGGTCGAGGCGTGCAAAAAGCGTGACGGCCCCGCCGTGACGATTCCAAGCCCGCCGGCGACCGAACTCAAGGATCAAATCTGGGCTGCGGTCACCAAAGCGCTCGGAAAATAACGGCCGGACGGGTTGAATTTGGTCGCCATACCCTGCATCCATGGCCGGTCCTGAGGTCGAACAAGGAAGAACAACAATGGTCGTTCGCGCGGGCCGGGAGTTTCTGGCGATCCCCGGGCCCACCAACATGCCCGACGAAGTGCTGCAGGCGATGCATCGCCCGGCGCTGGACATCTATTCCGAACAGATGGTGGAACTGACCGACAGCCTGCTGCGCGATCTCTCAAAACTGTTCGCAACCAGGGGCCGCTCCTACATCCACATCGCCAACGGCCACGGCGCCTGGGAATCGGCTTTGAGCAACGTGCTGTCGCGCGGCGACAAGATCCTGGTGCTGGAAAGCGGCCGCTTCGCCATCGGCTGGGGCAACGCCGCGGCCGCGATGGGCGCCGAGGTCGAAGTGCTCAAGGGGGACTGGCGGCGCTCGATACGCCCGGCTGAAGTCGAAGCGCGGCTGCGGCTCGACGTGGATCACACGATCAAGGCGATCCTTGCGGTACAGGTCGACACCGCGTCGGGCGCCTTCAACGATATCGAGGCGATCGGCAAGGCGATCAAGGCGTCAGGCCATCCGGCGCTGTTCATGGTCGACGCGGTGGCCTCGCTCGGCTGCATGCCGTTCGAGATGGACGCCTGGGGCATTGATGTGGCGATGTCCGGCTCGCAAAAGGGCCTGATGACACCGCCCGGCCTCGGCTTCGTCGCCGCCAATGACCGCGCGTTCGAAGTGCACAGGACGGCGAACCTGCGCACGCCCTATTGGGACTGGAGCGAGCGCGAAGGTCCCGAGCATTACCGCAAATACGCCGGCACCGCGCCGGTGCATCTGCTGTTCGCGCTGCGCCAGGCCATCGACATGCTGTTCGACGAGCAGCTGGAAAATGTGTTTTTGCGCCATCGCCTGCTTGGCGAAGCCGTCCGCCGCGCGGTCGATGTGTGGTCGGAAGGCCAGGCGCTCGGCTTCAACATTGCAGAGCCGAGCGAGCGCTCGGACACGGTGACCACCGTGATGATGTCCAACGGCTACGATCCGACCGCACTGCACGACTACTGCAAGCAGAAATGCGGCGTCGTGCTCGGCGTCGGCATCGGCGAACTGGCAGGACAAGCGTTCCGGATCGCCCATATGGGGCACATCAACGCGCCGATGATTCTGGGCACGCTCGGCGTCATCGAGGTCGGCCTCAATGCGCTAGGTATTCCGCACGGCAAGGGCGGCACCGAGGCCGCGATCCAGTGGCTAGGCGAAAGTGTGAGCGCTTAAGCGTTCGCCAAGCCTTTCCGGCTCCGGCTTTTTAGTGCTTATATTGATCCAGCGATAAATAACAGGCCGACAGCGGTGCAAATACAGGGAGGAATCTGATTGGCGTCCGTTGAATTGCGCGGCCTGACCAAGCGGTTTGGCGAGCTTGCCGTCGTCGATAACGTCTCGCTGCGGATCGACCACGGCCAGCTGGTCTGCCTGCTCGGCCCCTCCGGCTGCGGCAAGACCACGACGCTACGGCTGATCGCCGGCTTTCTGGAACCGTCCGACGGCGAGATCCATGTCGGCGACCGGCTGGTGTCGTCGAAGGCGCGGACCTTGCCGCCCGAACAGCGCAAGATGTCGATGATCTTCCAGAGCTACGCGCTGTGGCCGCACATGACGGTCGCCGAAAATATCATCTATGGCCTGAAGCTGCGGAAACTCGATCGCGACACCATCGCGAAAAAGCTCAAGGCTATTCTGGAAACCACAAAACTCGAAGTGCTGGCGCAGCGCTACCCCGGCGAATTGTCGGGAGGCCAGCAGCAGCGCGTCGCACTTGCGCGGGCGCTGATCGTCGAGCCGGAAACGCTGCTGCTTGACGAACCGCTGTCGAACCTCGACGCCAATCTGCGCGAGGAGATGCGGTTCGAGATTCGCCGGCTGCACGACGAATACCGCTATACCACGGTGTACGTCACCCACGATCAGTCCGAGGCGATGACAACAGCCGATCTGATCGCGGTGATGAACGCAGGCGTGATCGATCAGCTCGGCACGCCGGAGGATATTTACGACCGGCCGCAATCCGAATTCGTCGCGCGCTTCATCGGCGCCAGCAATGTCATCAAAGGCAATGCGCTTGACGGCAATCATGTGGCGTTTGCCGGCGCGACCTTGCAGGTGACGGGCGCGAAACTTGACCCGGGCCGCGATGCGGCGGTGGCGGTGCGCCAGCACGACATCCAGTTGTCGACCAAAGCGCCGCAAGCCGCGCAAAACGCGGTCAAGGCCACCGTGACGCGCCAGGTGTTTCTTGGCAGCAGCCGCGACTACATGGTCGAGACATCGGACGGCACCACGCTGCGGGTCATCACGGCAACCGACAATGCTGTTCCCAGGGGCGCCGAGGTCTGGCTCACGCTGCCGCCGGAGCGCTGCCGCGCGTTGAGCCGATAACAAAAAGAGACGGGAGAACCGCGATGAAAAGCAAGATTTCAAGACGCGACGTTCTGAAAGGCACCACCGCGCTCGCGCTCGGGACCGTGTTCGCCGCGCCGCTGCGCGCCCAGGCGCCGCCGGCCGAAGCCATCACACCACAGCTGATCGAGGCCGCGAAAAAAGAAGGCAAGGTGGTCTGGTACACCTCGATCGATCTGTCGGTCTCGGAAAAAATTGCGGCCTCGTTCAAGGAAAAATTCGGCGGCATCGAGGTTCGTGTCGAGCGTACCGGCGCCGAGCGGGTGTTCCAGCGCATCGGCCAGGAATATGCCAGCAACGTCCATGCAGTCGATGTCGCGAATTCGTCGGACGCGGCGCATCTGCTGGCGTGGAAGCGGCAGGGCATCCTGCAGCCTTACGTGCCCGAGGACGTCGCGAAGCATTACAGGCCCGAGCACCGCGATGCCGACGGCACCTATGCCGGCTTCCGCGCCACGCTCTCGCCCATCGCCTACAACACCAAACTGGTGAAGGCCGAAGACGCGCCGGCCAGCTTCAAGGACCTGCTCGATCCGAAATGGAAGGGCAAGATCGTCAAGGCACATCCCGGCTACAGCGGCACCATCCTGACCGCGACGTTCGAGATGGTCCGCGACATCGGCTGGGAATACTACGAAGCCTTGGCGAAACAGAACGTCATGCAGGTGCAATCGGCGACCGATCCGCCGAAGAAACTCTCGCTCGGCGAGCGCAGCGTGATGGCCGACGGCACCGAATACAATATTTTCCTGCTGAAAGAATCCGGCCAGCCGGTGCAAGCCGTTTATCCGACCGAAGGGACGCCGTTCATCGTGGGGCCGAACGGCATCTTCAAGGCCGCGCCGAATCCCAATGCGGCAAAGCTGTTCCAGAATTACTGCTTCACGCCGGAAGCGCAGCGGATCATCATTGATTTCGGCGGCCTGCGTTCCTTGCACCCGCAGGTCAAGGAACACGCCGGCCGCAAGCCGCTCGCGGACATCAAGCTGATGAAGGAAGACGCCGAGGGCGCCGAGAAGGCGAGCGAAGAGATCAAGGCGCGTTATCAGAAACTGTTCCGGGTCTGACGAGAGGCGAGGCTGCACCGATGCGAAAGAGATTGTCCCGGCGCGACCTCATCAAGGGCTCGGCGGCGCTAGGCTTGAGCGCATTGGCAACGCGCGTGATGGCGGCCGCGCCGGCACCGGTGTCGATCACGCCCGATCTCGTCAACGCCGCGCGCAAGGAAGGCAAGGTGATCCTGTATTCGTCGATGGACCTTCCGGTCGGCGAAAAGCTCGGCAAGGCGTTCGAGGCGCAGTATCCGGGCATTGCCGTGCAGATCGAGCGCTCCGGCTCGGAGCGGCTGTTCCAGCGGGTCGATCAGGAATTTGCCTCAAACATCCGCGCGGTGGATGTGATCAACACGTCCGATGCCTCGCACATCATCACCTGGAAGAAGAATGGCTGGCTGGCGCCGTACGTAACCGAGGACATCGCGCAGCATTTCCTGCCGCAGTTTCGCGATCCCGACGGCATGAGCGCGACCTCGCGGATCTATCTCTCCTCGATCGCCTACAACACCAAGCTGGTGAAGCCGGAAGACGCGCCGAAAAGCTGGGCCGACCTGCTCGATCCGAAATGGGCGGGAAAGATGGTCAAAGGCCATCCCGCCTATAGCGGCACCATCATGACCGCGACCTTCCAGCTGGTTCGCGAACTCGGATGGGACTATCTGGAAAAGCTGTCGAAGCAGCGCGTGATGCAGGTGCAGTCCTCGACCGATCCACCGAAAAAGCTGGCGCTCGGCGAGCGCGCGGTGATGGCCGACGGCAACGAATACGGTGTGGTGCTGTTGAAGGAAGCCGGGCAACCTGTCGAGCCGGTGTATCCAACCGAAGGCACGCCGACAATCTCCGGCCCGACCGGCATTTTCGCCACCGCGCCGCATCCGAACGCGGCGCGGCTGTTCCAGGCGTGGCTGCATACCCGCGAGACGCAGCAGTTCTTCGCCGACTATACCGCGCAGTATTCGGCGCATGCGCAGGTGCAGTCGAAGCCCGAACGGCGAAAGATTTCGGACCTCAAGCTGATGAAGGAAGACGCCGCCGGTGTCGAGACCGCGGCCGAAGAGATCAAGACGCGCTATGCCAAGCTGTTTCGGGTTTAACGCCGCCGTCATCCTGAGGCTCGCCGCTCTTCGCGGCGAGCCTCGAAGGATGAGCCACAAGCGCCTGCTTCCATCCTTCGAGACGCCGCGCAAACGCGCGGCTCCTCAGGATGACGACGTCTGAGACTGAGGGACCATGACTGTTCTAACCACCACCGACACCCCGCGCGCCAAGATCGACTGGACCAAACCGGTGCTGTGGCTGTTCGCGGCGTTCCTGGTGGTGCTGATCGTGCTGCCGCTGTCGTGGCTTGCGGTCTACAGCCTGACCGATCGCGACCGGCATTTGACGCTGCAGAATTTCGTAAAACTGTTCACCGACCCGGACTTCCTCGATCCGCTGCTGACCACGGCGATCATCGCGACGACATCGGCGGTGTTCTGCTGCGTGGTCGCAGCACCGATGGGATGGCTGGTGTCGCGCACCGACATGCCCGGGCGGCAGTTCATCCGCGCGCTGGTGACGGCCTCGTTCGTGACGCCGCCGTTCCTCGGCGCGGTTGCCTGGGAATTGCTGGCGGCGCCCAACTCAGGCCTGCTCAATCAGTTCTATCGCCTGGTCACGGGGGCGGAAGCCGATTCGCATCTGTTCAACATCTATTCGCTGCCCGGGCTCATCTTCGTGATCTCCTGCTACACTTTCCCGTTTGTGTTTGTGCTGGTCGCCAACGCACTCGACAACATGCCCGGTGAACTGGAAGACGCCTCCGCCATTCTCGGCGGCAAGGCCTGGACCACGGCGCGGCGGGTCACGATTCCGCTGGCACTGCCGGCGCTGGTAGCCGGCGCTCTTGTTGCGTTCCTGCAGGCGATGACGCTGTTCGGCTCGCCGGCAATCCTGGCGCTGCCGGCCGGCTTCCACACCATGACCACGAAGATCTGGAGCCTGTTCCAGTACCCGCCGAAACTCGAACTCGCCGCGGCGGCCGCGATCCCGCTGCTGCTGCTGACCATCGTGCTGCTGCAGGCGCAGAAATTCATTCTCGGCCGCCGCGGCTATTCCGTGGTCGGCGGCAAATACGGCGCGCCGCGCCGCGTCGAAATGAAAGCCTGGCGCTGGGTGGCGCTGGCGTTCTGCCTTCTGATCCTGCTCAATCCGGTGTTCCTGCCGTATTTCGCGCTGTCCAACGCGGCGTTCTCGCCGAATGCGACCACCCTGGTGACGCCGGCGACCTTCACGCTGCACAACATCGTGTTCGTGTTCACCGAACTGTCGTCGACCCAGCTCGCGCTGAAGAACACCGTGATCCTTGGCGCCGCCACCGCGACCATCGGCACCATTCTCGCGCTGGTGATCGCCTATGTGACGACGCGCCGCGTGGTCGCGGGCTCGCGCGCGCTCGGATTTCTTGCCACGGCACCCATTGCCGTGCCCGGCATCGTGCTCGGCGTCGGCCTGTTCCTCAGCTACACAAGGCCGCCCTTCGTGCTGTACGGGACATTGTGGATCCTGCTGATCGCGTTTCTCACCATCAGCCTGCCCTCGGCCTATCAGCAATTACAGGCGGCATTCGCAACCATCCATCCCGAACTCGAGGATGCCAGCCGGATTCTCGGCGCGACGCGGCTGCAATCGCTGCGCCACATCACCGCACCGCTGCTGCGCACCGGCGTGATCGCGACCTGGTGCTTTATCTTCATCGGGGTGATGCGCGAACTGTCGGCGGCGATCGTTTTGTTCACGTCGCAGACCAAGGTGCTGTCGGTGCTGATCTACGACCTCAACGAAAGCGGCGATCTCGCCGCGATCTCGGTGCTGGGTCTGGCGATGCTGGTCATCACCTTCGCGGTGGTGCTTGCCGTCAACCGGATTCCGGTGTTCGGCGCCGGGGCCGGCGCGCGGCTGCGCAACGGCTAGGACATCACGGGAGCAGCGTCATGCGCGGGCTTGACCCGCGCATCCATCATCCTCGCAAGAGTCTTTCGAAGAAGATGGATTGCCGGGTCAAGCCCGGCAATGACGAGGGAACGAGTTGTATCTAACGCTCAACAAGCCGGACGGCGTCGCGCGCAGCTCTGGCAATCACGGCGATGACGCGTATATGGCATGAGGCCGCACCCGCGGACCCATTTGCGAAAGAACCTTAAGTGAACCGACCCAACGCCAAAAGCCGTCTGCCGCAAAACGCCCCCTTGGCACCGCGCCGGCCGCATTGCTTCACGGCCCACGGCATCACGATTGCCGACGACTACGCGTGGTTGAAGGACGCCAACTGGCAGGAAGTCTTGCGCGACCCGTCGGTGCTCGATCCGGATATCCGCTTGTATCTCGAAGCCGAGAACGACTACACCGAAAGCCTGCTCGGCCACACCGCCGGCTTGCAGAAGGCGCTGGTGGCGGAAATGCGCGGCCGCATCAAGGAAGACGATTCCAGCGTGCCGGCGCCGGACGGGCCGTTCGCCTATATGGGCAAATTCCGCGAAGGCGGACAGCACGAACTGTTCGGCCGCATGCCGCGCGGCGGCGGCGAGACCGAGATCATCCTCGACGGCGACAAGCTCGCGGCGGATCATGACTACTTCAAGTTCGGCGGCGCGCGGCACTCGCCGGACCACCGGCTGGAGGCCTGGAGCGCGGATATCAAAGGCTCGGAATATTTTTCGATTCGGGTGCGCGACTGGGTGACACGCGCCGATAGCACCGACCTAGTCGAGGAAACCGATGGCGGCGTGGTGTGGAGCGCCGACTCCAGAGCCTTCTTCTACGTCAAACTCGACGACAATCATCGCCCGATGCAGGTCTGGCGGCATCGCCTCGGCACCGCGCAGGCGGACGACATGCTGGTCTACGAAGAAAAGGATTCCGGCTGGTTCACCCATATCCATGAGAGCGCCAGCGGCCGGTTCTGCGTGATCGCGGGTGGCGACCACGAAACCTCGGAGCAATGGCTGATCGACCTTGCCGATGACACGGCAAAGCCGCGCCTTGTCGCGGCGCGCGAGGAGGGCGTGCAGTATTCGGTGGCCGACCGCGGCGATGAATTGTTCATCCTCACCAATGCCGGCGGCGCGATCGACTTCAAGATCGTCACCGCGCCGCTTGTGGCGCCCAAACGCGGCAACTGGCGCGACCTGATCCCGCACCGCGAGGGCGTCTACATTCTCGATCTCGATCTCTACGCCGGTCACATGGTGCGGCTGGAGCGCGCCAACGCGCTGCCGTCCATCGTGATCCGCGATCTCAACAGCGGCGCTGAGCACGCCATCGCCTTCGACGAAGCGGCTTATTCGCTGAGCACCATCGGCGGCTATGAATTCGACACCACGAATTTGCGGTTCTCCTATTCGTCGATGACCACGCCGTCGGAAATCCATGATTACGACATGGCGAGCCGTGCACGAACGCTGCGCAAGCGGCAGGAAATTCCGTCCGGCCACAATCCCGCCGATTACGTCACCACCCGCATCATGGCAACCTCGCATGACGGCGCGCGGGTGCCGGTGTCGATCCTGCACCGAAAGGATTTCAAGCGCGACGGCAGCGCGCCGCTATTGCTCTATGGCTACGGCTCCTACGGCCATGCCACGCCGGCGTCGTTCGCGGCCAACCGGCTCTCGCTGGTCGATCGCGGTTTCGTCTATGCCATCGCCCATGTCCGCGGCGGCTCCGACAAGGGCTGGGGCTGGTATCTCGACGGCAAGCGCGAGAAGAAGACCAACAGCTTCGACGATTTCGCCGCCGCCGGGCGCGCGCTGATCGAGGCGAAGTACACCAGCGCAAAGCGCATCGTCGGCCATGGCGGCAGCGCCGGCGGCATGCTGATGGGCGCGGTCGCCAACCGATCCGGCGAATTGTTCGCCGGCATCGTCGGCGAAGTGCCGTTCGTCGACGTGCTCAACACCATGCTCGACGACACGCTGCCGCTGACGCCGCCGGAGTGGCCGGAATGGGGCAATCCGATCGAGAGCGAAAAGGATTTTCGCACCATCCTGTCCTATTCGCCCTACGACAATGTCGCGGCAAAGGACTATCCGGCGATCCTGGCGATGGGCGGCCTGACCGATCCGCGCGTCACCTATTGGGAGCCGGCCAAATGGATTGCGCGGCTGCGCGCGACCATGAGCGGCGGCGGGCCGGTACTGCTGCGCACCAACATGGGCGCCGGTCACGGCGGCGCCTCGGGCCGCTTCAACCGGCTCGACGAGATCGCCATCGTCTATGCGTTCGCGCTATGGGCGGTGGGGCTGGCGGAGGGCGAAGAGATTTCGTAGCCCGGGTGAAGCGAAGCGTAACCCGGGGCAACATTTCTGCCACTAAACGTTCGTCATGGCCGGGCTCGTCCCGGCCATCCACGTCTTCTTTCTCACGAGCGCTGCAAGACGTGGATGCCCGGGACAAGCCCGGGCATGACGGAGAAAGCAACCCGGATTGCGCTGCGCTCCATCCGGGCTGCAGCTCACCGCCCCTTTTCCTTTCGCCACGCCGCGAAGTCCACCAGCGTCTGCTCGTCCGTCGCCGGATAGAGTCCGAATATCCCCCGCCCCTTGCCTACCTGTTCGGTGACGAAATCCTCGAACGCGGTCATCTCGAACGCCTCGTTGGCGATCTCGTCGGCGAGGTGCGCGGGGATCACGATCACGCCGTCGCTGTCGCCCAGAATGACGTCACCGGGAAACACCGGCGCGTCGCCGCAGCCGATCGGGCCATTGATCTCGATCGCCTGATGCAGCGTGAGATTGGTCGGCGCGCTGGGGCGGTGGTGATAGGCGGGAAAGCCGAGCTTTGCGATTTCCGCGGAATCGCGAAAACCGCCATCGGTGATGACGCCGGCGACGCCGCGCTGCATCAGGCGCGTCACCAGGATCGCACCGGCGGACGCGGCGCGCGCATCCTTGCGGCTGTCCATCACCAGCACCGCGCCGGGCGGGCAGTCCTCGATGGCCTTGCGCTGCGGATGGGTGCGATCGCGAAACACGTCGAGCTTGTTGAGATCTTCACGCGCCGGCATGTAGCGCAGCGTAAAGGCCTCGCCGACCAGCGTCGGCTGGTCGGGGCTGAGCGGATGCACGTCCTGAATGCACTGGCTGCGAAACCCGCGCTTGAACAGCGCGGTCGCCACCGTCGCGGTGGAGATGGTTTTCAGTTTGTCGCGGGTTGGGTCACTTAACCTGGCCATTGCTTGCTCGTTCAATAAATCGACGGCTCGCCGACCGGCGCACCAAAGGTGGTTTCGAGGAAATCGAAGTCGCAGCCCTCATTGGCCTGCTTGATGTGCCGCGTAAACATCCAGCCATAGCCGCGCTCGAAGCGTGTCTCGGGTTGTTTCCATTCAGCGCGGCGTTTGGCCAGTTCGGCTTCGGGGACATCGAGATTGATGGTGCGCGCTGCGACATCCAGCGTGATCCGGTCGCCATTCTTCACCAGGGCGAGCGGCCCGCCGATATAGGATTCCGGCGAGACGTGCAGGATGCAGGCGCCGTAGCTGGTGCCGCTCATCCGCGCGTCGCTCAATCGCACCATGTCGCGCACGCCCTGCTTCACCAGTTTGGTCGGGATCGGCAGCATGCCCCATTCCGGCATGCCCGGGCCGCCCTGCGGTCCGGCGTTGCGCAGGATCAGCACATGATCGGCTGTCACGTCGAGATCGGGATCGTCGATCGCGTTCTTCATCGACGGATAGTCGTCGAACACCAGCGCGGGTCCTGAATGCTTCAGGAAGCGCGGCTCGCAGGCGCTGGGTTTTATCACGCAGCCATCCGGCGCGAGATTGCCTTTCAGCACCGCCAGCGCGCCTTCGGCATAAATGGGCTTTGTAACGGTGCGGATCACATCGTCGTTGTAGACCTCGGCATCGGCAATATTCTCGCCGAGCGTCCTGCCGGTCACGGTCATGGCATCGAGATGCAGATGATCCTTGATGCGGCTCATCAGGCCGGGCAAGCCGCCGGCATAGAAAAAATCCTCCATCAGATAGGTGTCGCCGCTCGGCCGGACGTTGGCGATCACCGGCACCTTGCGGCTGGCGATTTCGAAATCATCCAGCCCGATGTCCTGGCCGGCGCGGCGCGCCTGCGCGATCAAATGGATGATGGCGTTGGTGGAGCAGCCCATCGCCATCGCCACCGTAATGGCGTTCTCGAACGCCTTGCGGGTCTGAATCTTCTGCGGCGTTAGATCTTCCCACACCATCTCGACAATGCGGCGGCCGGATTCGGACGCCATGCGGATGTGGTTGGCATCCGCGGCCGGGATCGACGACGCGCCCGGCAGCGTCATCCCGATCGATTCGGCGATCGCGGTCATGGTCGAGGCGGTGCCCATGGTCATGCAGGTGCCGTAGCTGCGCGCGATGCCGGCTTCGACGTCGACCCAGTCCTTGTCGGAGATTTTCCCGGCGCGGCGCTCGTCCCAGTATTTCCAGGCGTCGGAGCCGGAGCCCAGCGTCTTGCCCTTCCAGTTGCCGCGCAGCATCGGTCCGGCGGGTAGATAGATCGCCGGCAATCCCATGCTGGTCGCGCCGAGCAGCAGCGCCGGCGTGGTCTTGTCGCAGCCGCCCATCAAGACGACGCCATCCACGGGATGCCCGCGCAACAATTCCTCGGCGTCCATCGCCAGCAGATTGCGGTAGAGCATGGTGGTCGGCTTCAAAAACGATTCCGACAGCGACAGCGCCGGCAACTCCATCGGAAAGCCGCCGGCCAGCAGGATACCGCGCTTGACGTCATCGACACGCGTCTTGAAATGCATGTGGCAGGGTTGCGCATCCGACCAGGTGTTCAGAATCGCGATCACCGCGCGCCCGGCCCATTCCTCCGGCGCGTAGCCCATCTGCATCGCGCGCGAGCGATGCCCGAAGGCGCGCAGATCGTCGGGCGCAAACCAGCGCGCGCTGCGCAGCGAGGCCGGGTCTTTTCTGTTGTCGGTCATTTCATTCCACTTCGTAGGGTGGGTTGAGCTCTTGCGAAACCCACCATTCTTTCTCATCGCTATTGGTGGGCTTCGCTTCGCTCAACCCACCCTACATTTTTGCGTCAGTTGCCGTTGAGATCGGACGAACTCGGCAGATAATAGTCGGTCCACGCCTTCGGCTTGGTCTTCAGCGTGCCGACCTTGTAGAGGTGATCGGCGAATTTCATGGTGCCCTGCGGCTGAAGATTCCACTCCATCATGCCGGGCTCCTTGAGCCAGGCCAGCAGGTCTTCGGCGCTGGTCTTGTCGCCGGTGACTTCCTTGTAGATATCGACCGCGGTTTTGGTGTCGGAGCGGATCAGATCCTGCGCTTGCTTCGACGCCGCGCGCACGGACTCGATGATCTTCGGATTGGCGTCGGCGAATTTTGTCGTGGTGAAGAATTGCGCCTGGCTTAAGGGCCCGCCCATCACCTCGGTCGAGGTCAGCACCACATGCGCGCCGGGCACGTTCTTCAATTCGATGAAAGTGTAGGGCGGGATGGTGAAATGATTGTGGATTTCATGCGCCGGGTTCGACATCGCGCCGACCGCGTCGGGATGGCCGAGCTGCACCGTGTTGCTGTCGAATTTGGCCCACTGGTCGTCGCCATAGAGTTTGGCGGCGGCCATCTGCAGCACGATGGCCTGGGTCGAGACCTTCACCGTCGGCACCGCGATCTTGTCGTTGGGTCCGAAATCCTTGATGGTCTTGATATGGGCGTCGCGGCTGATCAGGCTCATCGGCTGCGCCGAGACGGCGACGATGCCCTTGACGCCACCCTTGGTGCGGTCCCACAGCAGCAGCAAATTGCCGGTGCCGGTGCACAATACATCGACGCCGCCCGCCAGCAGCGCGTCGGTCTGCGCGCCGCCGCCGCTCAGCGTCACCCATCGCACGCTGACATCGGGCAGCCCTAACCGCGCGGCGTGCTTTTCGATCAGCTTCTGCTTTTCGATGATGTGGGTCGGCATATAGAGAATGCCGGGCTGGCGCGAGACCGCGATCTCGCTCTTTTGCTGCGCCTGCACCGCAAGCCCCGAGGCCAGAAGGCCGGCGAAGGTTGCCGCGCCCACGCAAATACGCCACTTCAACTGCATCGCGTTTCCTTGGTGTTCTTGCTGTTGCCAAGATGTTATCGGCATCTCCGCGCGAAGCGTCAAGGCGCGTCACGAAACCTGCAACCGGTCGATCCCGAACCGCACGCCGGCACGCGCCAGCCCGCCCGCGAGCCCGATCGGCGTGCCGTCGGCGCGCCAGCATGCCGCGCCGGTCAGCACGCCGTTATCATGGAATTGGATGCCGTTCATGCCGCCGCCGACAGTGGCCACGGCAACCACGTCATGACCCAATGATGCCAGCGCCGCGCGCACGTTGTCCGGCACGGCCATTTCGACCTCCAGCGCATTGCCTTCGGTCCAGACCCGCGGCGCCTCGACCGCCTCCTGCAAGCTCATGCCGTGGTCGATCAGATTGACCAGGGCCTGAAACGCGCTCGGAAAGATTCGTTTTCCTCCGGGCAACCCCAGCGCATAGACCAGCCTCCCGCCGCGCAGCGCCATCATCGGCGACATCGACGTGGTGACCCGCTTGCCCGGCGCCAGCGACAGCGCGTGGCCCGGACGCGGGTCGAACAGGTTCATGTAGTTGTTCGCAATCGCGCCCAATCCCGGAATCAGGATTTTCGCGCCGAACAGATTGTTGATGGTCTGCGTGGTGGCGACCACGTTGCCAGAGGAGTCGGCAACAGTCACATGCGTCGTATGTGAGCTTTCGAGTTGTCCGACACCCGCGCCCCAGGCCCGCGCGCGTCCGCAATCGATTTCACGGCGGCGCCCGGCCGCATAGTCCTTCGACGTCAGCCGGTCCACCGGCACATCGATGTAATCCGGATCGCCGCTCGCCGCGGCGCGATCGGCGAATGCGATCTTCATCGCCTCGGCGAGAAGGTGGATCGTCTCCGGCGTGCCGAATCCCATCGCGGCAACATCATAGCCTTCGAGAATATTCAGCATCTGCGCGATATGCACGCCCGACGCCGCCGGCGGCGGCGGGCCGGCGATCTCCCAGCCGCGATATAAGGCGCGGATCGGCGCGCGCTCCGCTGTCCTGTAGGACGCCAGGTCTTCGCGGGTGACGAAGCCGCCGCGCGCCTGCATGTAGTCGGCAAGGATATCGCCGAGCGGCCCGCCATACAGTGCGCCCTCGCCGTCGCGCGCGATCAGCGTCAGCGTTTCGGCGTATTCGGACTGCACGACACGGTCGCCGGCCTTCAGCGGCGTTCCATTGCGGAAATAAATCGCCGAGATCGGCTTGTCCCGTAGCATCTCGCCCGCCGCGTCGGTGATGCATTCGTGCAAATAGGGCGTGACGAGATATCCGCGCGCGGCATGCTCGATCGCCGGCTGTATCACGTCGGCCAGAGACATCGTGCCGTAATTGCGCAGCGTCTCGCACCAGGCTTTCAGCGAGCCCGGCACAGCCACCGCCTTCGCACCCGTAAGGTTTTCATCGCCAACCGTATCGAACACGTCATGCGCCGAACCCGGTTTCGAGCGATAGCTGTCCGGCCTGACGCTGCCGGGGACGGTGCTTTGCCCGTCGACCACGCGATGGCTGCCGTCACTCAGCCGGATATGCGCCATGCCGCCGCCGATGATCCCGACCATCATAGGTTCGACCACCGTCAGCGCGAACAGCGTCGCAATCACCGCGTCGATGGCGTTGCCGCCCGCGGCGAGCATCTGCGCGCCCGCGGCCGACGCCAGCGGGTGATTGCTGACCACCATGCCGCGGCTGCCTGTGGCCGGCTGCTTTTCGCAATCGAACACCGTGCCCGCGCGTTCCCGCCAATTCCCGCTCATTGCCGCTCCGTTGTTGTCATGGCGGGGCTTCGTCCGGGCCATCCCATGTCTTTTTCTTCAATACTTTGTAAGACCTGGATGCCCGGCACAATAGGCCTGTGTTCAAGCCCGGACCGCAATCATGCATTGCAGGAACGTTGCAATCAAACGTATGTTTGCCGGACCGGAGGCGGCCTCACCTCAGTGAGTTCTTGATGTTCGCGCCGGCGGCTTCGCGGCGGGAGTGAACACGGCATGACCAGCTTCGTCGAAATTCTTCCGGAGGAATACGACAAGGAGGCCTTCAAGCGCTTCGATGCATCAACGGCCGATTTCAGGATCGCCAATGCTCGGGCGTTGATGTGGTTTTCACAGCTTGCTTACGAGACGCATCGGCCGGAGACCATCGAAGCGGTTCGAACGAAATGGGACTTCACGTCGATTTCTGCTTTCAACAGGGGCAAGGTCGCCGGGAAAGGCAGTTTCGAGACCTGCGGAATTATCGGTGAGCGGCCCGATGCGGTGATCCTGGCTTTCGCCGGGACCGACCCCGGTGTCTGGCAGAATCTTGTCACCGATTTCACGCCGTTGCCCCGGGAAGGCTCCGACCTTCATCGAGGCTTCCGGATAGCCGCGGAGGCCGCCAGGCGAGACATCGATGACGCCGTCGCGCGTGGCCAGCGGACCGGAAAGCCATTCTTCGTCACCGGCCACAGCCTCGGCGCCGCTCTTGCCGCGCTCGCGGCCAAGCAGGCTTCAGACGCTTCGCAGCGGCCCCGCGCGGTGTATGGTTTCGGCATGCCGCGGGTCGGAGGTCTGCCGTTCAAGACGGATTACGATGCGGTCCTCGGCGCGGTGACCTATCGTCTGGTCCACGGCATCGATATGGTCGCGCGCGTCGCTCCATCGTCGATCGGATTCCGTCACGTCGGCCGCGTGCTGCAGTGCGCCGCCGGCACAAAGTTCGACGAAACCCGGCTTTCACAACCGGGCGGCGACGAACCGGCATTTTCAGGACAATTACAAAACGTGTTCACCCGAGCCTTCGACAACGTTCTGTCGGGGGATGTCCTGTCGGCGAAAGGATTGGGCACGTTCGGTCCGCTGTTTCGGTTCCTTCCTCCGGAAATCCGCGATCATCTGCAGGATTCCTACTGGAACGCATTGACTCCATAACCCCTGTGCTTGCGCAGGCTCACGCGTGCCTGGTCTTCCCTCCCTTGGCGTCAGGATAGAACTGCGGCGCCTCGCGGCGGTCGAACATGCCGTAGTCGCGCACCACGCGGACGCGGCGAAGCCGCGCGCCGTCCTGCAATGAGACCGCGCCTTCGAACGCTTCCGCGGCAGCCAGGTCGCGCCACGAGGCCAGCAGGATAAGTTCGCCCGGCGTCAGAACGGCGTCGAACACATCCCAGGCGACCAGCCCCTGAGCACCGGGCACAAGGCCCAGCCATTTGGCCACGTCGTCCGGGCTGACCTCTTTGGCCCATTCAGGAGGACGCCTGGCATCGATCAGGGTGATGGTGGTGGCATCGCCGGTTTCGGTCTGGTCCAGCCGCTGTTCGCTTAAAGCTTGGCCCTCGGGCGGCCTGGTGTCCTGCGTCAGCTGGCCGATCCGCAAATGATAGTCGAGAAAGATTTCGGAGCGGCCTTTCTGCTGCACCGCGTGATGCCTCGCCTGGGTGCGCCAGCGCACCAGCGCCTTCTCGTCGCGCCAGCCCGACAACGACAGCAGCCACCCGTCGTGCCGGAGGCTGCGATAGCGGATGTTGTCGACAAAGCCGTCGATCTGCTCCAGTTCGGGCCTGAGCATCTTGCCGAGACCGAGATAGGCGTCCCATTGATCCGGCTTCGGGTGAACCTCGAAAATGACGGCGAACATGGATTGCTCCCTGCTACAACGCAGCGGCGATGCAGTCGATCTCGATGTCGAAATGCCCGGGCCACGCCGGCACATTGATGAAGATCCGCGCCGGCGGATTTTTCGGAAAATAACGCGCATAGACCGCATTGACCGCCGCGAATTTCTCCACCGACGTGCAATAGACGTTGCATTTGAGCACGTTCTCCAGCGACGATCCCGCCGTCTCCACGCATAGTTTCAGCTGCTCCAGCACCAGCTCGGTCTGGCGTTCGATCGGGGCATCGACGATTTCTCCGGTTTCGGGGTCGAACGGCGGAAAGCCCGAAACATAGATGGTGTCGCCGTGTCGGGTGACAGCCGAGGTCGGCGCCTTCCAGCGTTCGGTATAAGTCGACAACGGCTCGACGCGAATGACTTCTCGTTTCATTTGTTCTCTCCATTGGCCGGACGCAGCCGCTTCGAGAGACAACCTACCGCATCGGTTGCACAAGATGTTTCGACGGCTGTCGAAGTCTTGGGTATTTTTTGCAGTGGGAAACGCGGATGGAATGTCGTGCGCGTCTACGAAAAAACCCGCCGGCTGGCGCCGGCGGGTTTCGATAGCTGTTTAGCCGCCACGACGGGCGCTACCGATTCAGAGATCCCAGTACATCCGTGGCAATCCCAAAATCGCCCTCGCCTCAGACGGCGCGGAGATTCTCGGCGCTGGTCTTGCCGCGCATGCTGTCGACCTTGGATTCGAATGAAAGCTTCTGGCCTTCATTGAGCGAGCCCATGCCTGCGCGCTCGACGGCGCTGATGTGCACGAACACGTCGTTGCCGCCGTCATCGGGCGCGATGAAGCCAAAGCCCTTGGTGGCGTTGAACCATTTAACTGTTCCGGTTGTCATTTTATCTTCTCCAAAAATGCGCTAATGCGCGATGCGCCCGCACGCTTCTCGCGCGGGCTTGATCCGATTTCAGCGATGTCTTGGGGAAGGAAGCCGGTTAGGCGCGGTCAACAAGGCAGAACGTCTATTCGAATGTGCGGCGTGTACGCTGTTGCACCAAACAAAGCAAGCCATAAGGAGATTGGCGCGCCCGTCCGCGCCGAAAGGCGGCGGATCGCGATCAGCCCAGCCGGCTGATCTGTTCCTCGGTCACCACGCGCTCGACATTCTCGGTCTTGCTCTTGATGCGGTAGCGCGGGCGGCCGTCCGACTCGATCGGCAGGCAGGTGACGATGGTATAGATGCTGCGCTGCTTGACGACGGCGCGGCCCTGCGGTCCCTGCAGCTGGTGGTGGACGTCGTCATTGATCGCGTAGTTGTGCGCCATCGGTGGTCTTTCCTGTGAAAGAAGGGCTTTTAGTCATATCGGCGCTGCAAAGCAACAAACTTTGTCGCCAAAGCGAGGAATAGCAGCAAAAAGAAGCAGTTGACAGGCGTCGGGAGGGCATTTCAGTGGCCCGACCGCGCTGGCGGAGAGGGAGGGATTGGAACCCCGAGCGTGCGCGCTGGGTCGAAAAGTTGTCCGGGTATCCGAGACTTGCAGATCCAAGGCGACCAACGGACGCAGTTCGCTGGAGCAGCAGTATGTCGGCGGCTTGCGGCTGCATCCGCATGCACCAAAGCAACCACGGGGACCATCCCGCAATATCAACAATTGCCGGTTCTTCATTCTAGGTTCCGGCCATTGCCATTGCCGGCAACCTCAAATCCTCGCGGGAAGCCACGTCTCTGTAGATCGCGCGCGCTGTCGAACATCGATCAGCCCCGCTTTCGCCCGATATCAGTTCACGTTCAGTGGCCTCTGCGACGTCATATCCATCGCAGACCCCGTAGAATTCGCATTCATGACATATTCCGCGAAGCCGCGCCTCCGAAGCGCGGATCGAATTTGTCCAGCCCCGGGAATCATTCAGTTCGCACAGGTCGTCGGCAAACACGTTCAGGTAACTCAATTCCGGTGAGTATCCGTCGGCATTTCCATACAGATCCCCGTTGGTGTCCACGACGAAAACACAATGATCTCTTCGCTTTTCATACCTTGTTGGTTGACCCGTCGCCATGAAACGCTGGACGTTTTGAAGGCAGCGGGAAAGCGGTTGCACGGCAATGCCACGCGACGATTCGTACCACCTGCCGGTAACGCGAAGCAAAGCGGCCCGGATCTCGGAAGCGCTGCAAGCTCTTGGATCGTTAGACCGTCCTTCCGCATCGCGGTAGATCGGCAGGCACCGGAACGGACAGTTTATCGACGCGAAAAAATCGAATATCTCGTCGATATGCGCGATATTTTCGCGGTGCAGAACCGTAATTGCTGAAAACGCTATCCCGGCATCGGCGAGCCGGTCCATGTTCCTGACGACCGCCAAATTCGAATTTGCACCAGACCGGCTGACGCGCATGTCGCCGGAAAAATCAAACGAGACGCCGATATTCCGGAATGTCCCGGATGCCAGCAGAGACAGCCATTGGGGCGTCAATCGATACAGATTGGTTTGAATATGATTGACGAACTCTATCCCGGATTTTCCAAGGATTCTTCTTTGCATCGCGAAAATATCTTCGAAATATGACGTTGGCCTCAAGGTCGGCTCGCCGCCGTGCCACACGAAGTCGTGTCGCTTGATACCAACTCCCGCGAGGCCGGCAATGTTTTGCAGGAAGCCTTCGATCTGATCCAGGCTCATATGCTGCCTGTCCGCAAGGGAGTTAAATTCGTAGCAATAGGAACAGCGCAGGTTGCATAATTTCGAGATCTTGACGACCCATTCCAGCTTCGTCACGCGGTCGAGGTGCTGGAATCCTGTCGTCAGCGGCTCAGCCTCGGCTTCCATTCGTGTTTCGCTTTCCTAGCTCCGTTCCGGACCTTTCGGTGCTTGCAGGGAATGTATCAGCTCGTGATACCGCGCAAGAATCCGGCCGCTGGCTCCGGCCGAATTTTCCAGGGGAGCCTCCCTGAACCGGGGCGCCTGTTCCGATGGTAATTTTTCCGGCGCTTCCTTGAAGTGGGGTGCTTGCTGGGGTGCTTCCTTGAACTGGGGCGCCTCCTTGAACTGAGCCGCCTCTGCTGGAATTTCGCGCGCGGAGCTCGGTGCGACGGGGCCGCGGTCGTCGGCGCTTCTGCTGGAATTTGATGTCTGGCGCACAGCTCTCTCCCCGGTCTGACTTACGCTTCCGATCCTCACCCTAGTTGAATTTTGCCCTCATAACCACGGGTTTCCTTCGCGATGCCGGTCCGCGCATCCGGCCGACGTGAACCACGGCGCGGCAACTTCCGCGCCTCGACGGCGCATCGCGCAGGGGCGCTTCGCTGTTCTGAATTAATGTGCAGCTCACGGTGCTTGTGCTATACTGCTCTACCCGTAGATGCGTCGCTGGGGAGGTCTGAATGGCCGCGAGTTTTGGGCTTTACTACCCCTTTATCCACTTCAAGGACGACAACTGGTTGAAGCTGTCAGCGGTCTATTTCGACAAGATGTACCGGATCGTGCCGTCGGGCTACAAAACGGAAGACAGCGACACCGTTAGGGATCTCGGGGACTTCGTCGACGTCGTACGCCCCGAATGGGCGCGACCCGCATTCGGCGAAACATTTTCCCAGTTCATCGACGAGTACCACGCGCGGCTCGTTGAACGCTACGGTGTGGCCCAGGCAGATCAATGGAGTGTCAAACCGCAAAACATGGTGCCTCCCACTGCTGGCGGATCATCCGGCATCGATCCTCGCCTCTCCTATATCTACTTCGAAAAAATGAAGCCGGAATTGCGCGACCGCTTCCTCAAATCAGGCTTGGCAAGGTTCGATCCCGGCGATGACCGATGGATGGGCATGCATCCGATGCTCGCGCAGGTGTTTATGACGGCGCTTGCGGATCAACTTGCCGGTGAACGTCAGCTTGAGCCGATGACCGACGAGACGCTTGACCATCTGGCGATTTCAGGGCTGACACCGGAGAGGCTGGCTCAACTGCTTCTTGGCAACGTCGACCTGGTAGATAACGGCCCGACCGAGCGCGAACTCGAGCAGGCATTCGCCTTCTTGGCGTTGCAGACCGTCCTGCCCAAGAACATCGCGCAAGTTTCGGCAAAGAAGATCGTTAAAGTTCGCGAGCAGCTTGCGGGCGAGCGCGGCAAGTTTCAGGCAGCCGCGGTCGCGTTCGCACGACAGAATGCTTCGCTTCGCGAGATTTCCGACGGCCGCGCTGTGCAGGATCATCTGAAATCCGAATTCGACAAGACAATTGCTCCCGAACTGCAGAAACTCAAAGATGCATTGCGCGGCAACGACATTGACGTCGTCCTGGGCGCAATGAATGTGAAGGTCGAATTGCCTGCTCTCATGACGACAGGGTTGGCGGCCTTGGGTCTGGCCGCTGCAGCCATAAATCCGGTCGCGGCCGGTCTCGCAGGCGTGGCGCTGCTGGTGACAAAAGGGCTTCGTGATCGGCGCAAGGGGCGGCAGACTTTGCTGTCGGGCTCACCGGTGTCCTACCTGTTTCGCGTCGAGGAAGCGCTATCTCCCGGCGCGCTCGCGAAGTGGGTCGGCGCCGACGCATTGAAGCACGGCCTTGCACACTAGCCCGGGTGTAATAGACCCATGCGCGATGTCGCAAACGCATAACTGGCGGAGAGGGAGGGATTCGAACCCCCGATAGGCTTGCACCTATGCCGCATTTCGAGTGCGGTGCGATCGACCACTCTGCCACCTCTCCAGGCGCCATGAAGGGCGGCTGCCGCCCCTCGGTCGGGCGGAGTTCTAGGCGAGGATGGCGGGGCAGACAAGGCGCGGGCGGGGAGAAATTCGGGGCGGAACATCGTTTTTGCCGTGAGATTCGCCTGATCCTGGCGCCCCGTGCGGGTATGCCAGATCACCCGGTGCAAGGATGCGAACTGGGATTTTTGGGATCTTCATTTCCGCGTTTTCGATTTCGCGAGCTACCAATTTGGCGGTCGATTCGCCGCTCTTTTCGGGGTCTTGCGAACATGTCGAGATGTCGCCCACGGCGAGAAGGATGCCGACGGGATTCGGCGCTTGACCGTGCACGTCCGCAGTACAAGCGACCAGCACAACAAGCGTCGCAAGAATAGCTTTGTGCGCAGTCATACAGCCTCTGATGACATTCCTTCCCAACGAACCTGGCACCTCACGATATAGGCGAAGAACTGACCTGCCCCAGTACGCGCTTGAGCATCAAGGCCGTCTGTCGGTCAAGTCGTCCGTCGCCGCTGTTCCAAGGGCCGTCGTCGCCACGAAGTCGACTACCGCTCCAAATATGCTCTTGAAAGACCTTTAAGGCCCAGTGAGTCGTCTTACCGAAATCGCCATCAGCAGGGCAGAAGTAGCCAACTGCGGCGAGATCATTCTGTAGCTCCAAAACGGCCGGTCCATCGTCGCCTTGCTTCAGCTTATGGTTCGGATCCTGAACGAACACTCCCTGATACATGCCAGGATCCACATCGCCGGAGGCCGGTACGAGTCCGAGCCCCAGCATTTCAAGTTGCTCCCACGGAAAGGCAGAGCCGGGGTCCGATGATTTGCGTCCGTGGCGCTTTGGAGGCCGATCTTCCGGTCGATTGATCGCAATGTCGCTGTGACCGATGATAAGAGCAGGTTCAATGGTGACATGGGCCGCGCGCAGTTTTTTGACCAGTGTTGCAACCGCATTCACCTGGTCTTGTGGATAGAGTCCAGTTGCAGTGTCATGGAGGATCTCAATTCCGATCGAGTTCTCGTTCATGCCCTCCGTACCGTCCCAGTACGAATAGCCGGCGTGCCACGTAGCGCGGCTTTCCACGGCTAGTTTGTAAACGCTGCCATCACGGTCGACGACATAGTGGGCCGACGTCTCGCCGGTAAGGAAGGTTTGGATCACACTCCGTAGGTTCGTCGTGCCGGTGTGATGAATGATGATCATGTTAATCGGCTCTGAGCGAGGGCTTGTATTGCTCGTGCGCATCCAGAGTGGCTTCAACGCGGCGCGCACCTTGCCGCTCGTGACCACGACTTCTGGACTGTCGCTTGCGGTTGGAACTCCGCCCTGCAACGTCAGTTGAGCGGTCAACGGTCGGAATATGCGATCCACGCTAGCGTCTTGCGGAAAGCCAGGACCCGGCACCTCGGTTGAACTATGGCTTGCCTCAATGGTGAGAGGATGCGTTCCGTCGGCGACCACGGATAGATCCAGGCTCGCAACACCCTGCGCATTGCTCTGGGCAGTTACCTGGCCGGCGCCCGTGCCGATCTTGACGGTGCATGCCGGCACCGGAACGTCCGCCTCGCCGCTCTTGATCATCGCGCGATTGACCACCCTGATGGTGGTTGCGAATGCGAGGGCTGCCGCATCGTCAGGACCGAGCGACGCCTGCTCGGAGGTCTCGATATCAGCGTCTGGCGGCCTCGAGCCACGCTTCAGCCGGACAACACGATCGTCGTTGGCCTCCTCTTCGGCGGTGCCTCCGACGTAAGCGGGCTTCTCGATCATGATCGACCCCTGCACGAACTGCGACAGAAAATCCGTCGTACACGCCGAGATTGCCCAATTTTGTGACAAGCTGCAAGGACCGTCGTACCTGAAGGGATCAAGTGCAGCGTCGAGTAGCCCGCCTGCAGAGGTGGTGGAATGACCAATGGAGGTAAAAGGATGGCTCCATCGGCGGGTGAGGGCGTGAGTTCGTCCGAAGAGAAACCCATCGCGCGCGATCCCGTCGGACAGAACGAATCCAGTTTCGACGGCGCCTTGCCGGAGCTGCCGCCATATCTCAAAGGATTGGTTCGCGCGCCAAAACGGAGCCTCTTCGCCAACGGGAAGCTGGCGGTTCAAATTATATGGTTTAACGATCCCGGTGTTGTCGGCCAGCCATGCAGCAGAATGACGACGGGACCATCGGCGGGGCCGGCTTCAGCGTAACCGACATTCAGCACGCCGGCATCGATCTGCTTCAGCGGGCCGAACGAATTGTTCGTCCCCGGCTTGATGCTGACCGCATCCGCAGGTTTTGCCGTGCCGGATTGTGCGGCTCAAGGCGAGCTGAGCGCCGGCAATGCTCAGAGCCGCGGCACCGGAAAAGTTGCGGCGATCATGGTTGATGCGTTCGGACGTCTTGATCGTGTCCGTTGAAAAACCTCCATATTCGGTCACGGCGCGGCGGATCAGCCGAACGTAAAAGCAAAAGCCTCCACACCCGGACCGAGAAACTCGATTTCGAACTGTCGGTCCAGGATGGGCCTGGGTTGCCGGATCAGCTGGTACATCCGCTGTTCCGTAACAGTGCCCTCGCCTTGTTCGTCAACGTCACTTCCGTGGGCCGCGCCTGGCGGCTGTCCATCGATCCGCACGCGAAATCTTACGGGGGCGCCTGCGGCAGGGCCCATCACAAGATGAAGATCGCGGGCATGAAAGCGGTACGCAATGCGTCCATCGGGCTTGTTGAGCACGGCGGCTTCGTTCTTCATTGTCCAGTTGCCTGACAGCGCCCATTGATCCAGGCGCAACTGCGCAGGCAGTTCGTACATGCGAGGCGTGTCCGGAACTGCTCCGCCGGGGGAGCCAAAATTCTGGGTGCGCGCAGCCCCGACATAATTTTCCGCAGACTTAAGGCTGCTCCAATCGGCGTCCGCTTCGGCGCCTTGGGGAGATACCGACACCGGTTTACGATCGATCCCGCCGTTTCCCGCCTCGGCCAGCAATTTTTGAATGATCATCTCCGATTGTTCGTAGGAGCCCTCGCCGAAATGATGATGTCGAACGCGCCCCTGCGCATCGATGAAATACAGCGCCGGCCAATACTGGTTCTCAAAGGCGCGCCATATGACATGCTCGTTGTCCACGGCGACCGGATAGTCGATCCGCATGTCTTTGGTGGCCCAGCGAACGTTGTCGATGTTTTTTTCAAACGAGAATTCCGGCGCATGGACGCCGATCACCACCAATCCCTGATCTTTGTATTTCTCGGCCCAGGCGCGGACATAGGGAAGCGTGCGCCGCCAGTTGATGCAGCTGTAGGTCCAGAAATCGACCAGAACGACTTTTCCGCGCAAGGCCTGCGGCGTCAGGGGTGGCGAATTCAGCCATTCGTTGGCGCGCTCAAGAGCAGCCAATTCGGTTTGACCGGTAACCTGGCGAGTGGGCAGGCCGTGAAGGAAGGGCACCCGTAACCCCGTGGATGATTCAGTCTGCGCCATGCTGATGTCCCCCACAAAACCCGCAATCGGCGCCCCGATTGCCGCGGCGAGTATTGCGGCTACCAGCAGCTTGCTTGTCTTCATCGATAAATTCCTTCCAGACTGGAATCGATGTTGCCGCGCCGGCGGCGACCTCGTCGGCCGCCGCGGCGCGAAAGCTTGCGGTCGTTCCACGATGCATTGCCGGGCGCGGGAAGACTTACTGCGTCCGACCCTGCTTGTGGCCGCGCGCAGGTCTGGCAACGGGTGCCGAGCCGGGCCCATTGCGGTATTCGGCGCGAGAGCCGTGGTGGTCCGATCCAGCGCGCAATACGTCGCCATCGGGATGGTAGAACGAGTACAGGCCGGGCTCCCCGATAGCTGCCTGCGCCGAGGCGAACCTGGCGTTGACGATCGATAGCGACAAGATGGCTGCAACAAGCATGAATTTCGTCATGGTCGGAACTCCTTTTCGTGAATGCGTTGTGTTGTGGCGGTTATAACGGCAGCTGCTGGCCGGCCTGCTCCTTGACGATGTACTCGGCATACCAGTCCGGCCAGTTCTCATCATGCTTGCCGCCGGTCCGCTTCTCATGCTTGCCATGTGCTGTCGCCGCACGCCGGAGCGCGGCCGCGAGTTCGGTCGACGAGGTGAAGGTCGTGTCGCCGTCCACGCGTCCGGGCAATCGCGCGGTGACTTCCTGGAACAGCCAGCCGTTGCCGTCCGGATCCTTGAACGAGGCGAATGAGCGGTAGCTGCCATGGTCCGGATCCGGACCGCTGACCCGGTGCCGCCCAAACAAATAGGGCTCGTCCGCGCCAGCGTACACGCCGGCGGCGCCATGGAACGCCTCGCTGACCTCGACGCCGCGGCCGATCAGTTCTTTGCGGGCAGCCTCCAGGTCGGAGACGATTAGATAAAGCCCTTGCGCCGAGCCGGGTGCCGCCGCGGTGACGTTCTTGCCGAAGATCACCGAGGCCGGCGAGCCAGGCGGCGTGAACTGCATCACGCGGAAGTCGTCACCGTCGGCGAAGTCGGCATCCAACCGCCAGCCCAGCTTGCTATAAAAGGCCTTGGCGCGATCGACGTCCGAAACAGGGATGACGGCGATCTCGAATTTCATGTCGACCCCTCGCGCTTTCGGAGTCTCGACTGCAGTTTCGCTGTGCGCTTGGGTATCGGTCATGGCTGCCTCCTCAGGTTTGGGTGTTTGTTGAAAAAATCCCGTTACGCCGCCGCGCGCCCGCGATAACGCGCCGCCGGAGTCTTGCGCGACAGGTTCGGCATCAGCTTCCGCCGCGCCGCCTCATAGGCCTGCCAGTCGGCGGCATCGGGCAGCGACGGGATGGTGACGAGTTCGCCCTGATCGAGACCGGAAAGTGCTGCGTCGACCATGTCGTCCGTGCTCATCACGATCTCGCCCGGCAGATGCTCGACCGGCTGTCCGGCCTTCGCCCAGAGATCGGTAGCGGTGGCGCCGGGCAGCACGGCCTGGATGCGCACGCCCTGAGCGGCCAGCTCCTTGTGCAGCGACTGGCTGAATGCCAGCACATAGGCTTTGCTCGCACCATAGACGCCATTGAGGATTTCCGGGCCGACGGCGACGATCGACGCGATGTTGATGATGGCGCCGCCACCGCGGGCGACCAGACCAGGCGCCGCGGCATAGGTGAGGCGGGTGAGCGCACGGACGTTGAGCGTGATCATGTCGTCCATCGTATCGACATCGGAGGTGAGCAGCGGGCTGACCGCCGCGACACCGGCATTGTTCACCAGCAATGTGATGTCGGTGTCGGTGCGCAACAAGGTTTCGATCCGGCCAAGATCGGCCTTGTCGCTGAGATCGGCAGCGACGACACGAACCGTTCGGCCGGTCTCGCCGTTGAGGCGCATGGCCAACGCGTCGAGGCGCTCGCGGTTGCGCGCCACCAGGATCAGGTCGTAGCCGCGGCTGGCGAGGCGATCGGCATAGACAGCGCCGATGCCTGAGGAAGCGCCGGTGATGAGGGCAGTGCCTTTGGAATGGGAAGCGGTCATGTCAGTCAGCCTTTCGTGGTTGGATGAGGGGGAAGTCGATGTCGGGTTCGCCGGCCTTGGTGATGGTGCTGGCGAGGGTGTTGAGGCCTGTATGCAGAACGATCTCGATGATCTGCGCGTCGTCGTAGCCGGCGGCCTTCAGCTCGCTGAGATCGTCGTCGCCGATCGCGCCTTTCGTCCACACCAGTCTGGCGGCAAAGCGGACCGCGGCCTCGGCCTGCGGATCGTTGGAGGCGCCGCTGCGATTGGCGGTGATCTCGGCGTCATCGAGCCCGATGCGGCTGCGGGCGCGGTACGTGTGCAACGACAGGCAGTAGGGGCACCCGTTCGCCTCCGCGACCGCGAGCGCGATGCGCTGGGCGGTCTCCGCACCGAGCGTGCCGCCGTCGAGCGCCGTCAGCAGAGAGAGGTATCCCTGCAGCGCCGCCGGGCTGACCGAGAGCAGCAAGGCGATGTTGGGCACGCGGCCGAACCGCCGTTCAGCAGTTCGCAGCATCTCCCGGGCGGCGGCTGGCGCCTCGTCGATAGTCGCTGGAGTAGGAAGTCTCGGCATCGGTGAATTCCTCTGCCGTCAAGATGGATCATTCCATTTGTCAGCAGAAGCCGCTAAGATCGGAACGCACCCTTCCGAATAATGGAAGTTTTGATGGACCGGATCGAGGCGATGGCGACCCTGCTGGCGGTGGTGGAGGCGGGCAGCCTTTCCGCGGCCTCCCGCAAACTGCGCGTGCCGCTGACCACGGTCAGCCGCCGCATCTCCGACCTCGAGGCGCATTTGAAGACGCAGTTGCTTAACCGCACCAGCCGCCGCGTGACCCTGACCGACGCCGCAGAGACCTACATCCAGGCCTGCCGCCGCATCCTCGACGACGTCGATGAAGCCGAGCGCGTCGTCTCCGGCGAATACCGCGCGCCGCAAGGCGAACTCACCGTCACCGCGTCAATGGTGCTGGGCCGCGTGCATGTGGTGCCGGTCGCAGCCGCCTTCCTGAAAGCCTATCCCGACATCCTGCTCCGGCTTCGCTTGAGCGACCGCGTTGTCAGCTTGCAGGAAGAACATGTCGATCTTGGAGTCCGCATCGGCGCGTTGCCGGACAGCGGCATCGTCGCGCGCCGGATCGGATCGATCCGGCAGGTGGTCTGCGCAAGCCCGGACTATCTCGCCAGCCGAGGCCGCCCCGAAACACCGCAGGACATCGCGGCCCATGACTGCGTGACCTTCACCGGCTTCACCCATACCGAGTCGTGGGAGTTTCAGGTCGGCGGCTCACCTGCTCCGGTGCCGATCCGGGCGCGGCTGCAGGTCGATGCCGCCGAAGCCGTCGTCGAAGCGGCGCTCGCGGGGGCCGGGGTCATCCGGCTGTTTTCATATCACGTCGCCGAAGCCGTCAAGCAAGGCCGGCTATCGCTGCTGCTGCAAGAATTCGAACCGGTGCCGCTCCCCGTCAACCTCGTCTATCTCGGCGGCGGCCTGCTGCCGCTGAAAGTCCGCGCCTTCCTCGACTTCGCCGCGCCCAGACTGAAGGCGCGGCTAGAGCGAGATCTCGCTTGAAGCTTGCACTCCGGACGCAGCGTAGCGCGAAGCGATGCCGTTGGATGGATGGAAGCGCTGCCAGGAGATGCCGAGGACGTTGCCGCCACTCCGGAACGGCTTACGGAACTGCCTCGGCGGCTTTGAGTTAACGTATTGTAAGCTTCATATTCACAAGACGAGCCGGCAAAGGGTGGGCTGGAGCGCCGTCGCCCGGCATGAAGAATTTGGCTTCCGAGCAATATCTACCGCGCGGATGAAGGCTCAGATCCGATTGGCGTCCGCAACTGGAAAGCGCAAGAGTGGACAAATTTCAAATCGTTCCGCACATTCTTGTTCTCGCTGGCGCCTATGCGTTGGCGTTACCGATCGGCTGGGATCGTGAAAAGGAGGCGCGTAGCGCCGGTTTACGTACTTTTCCCCTCGTCGCTCTAGCGAGTTGTGGATTTGTCCAAGCGACCGAAACGCTTCTTATGCACTCCCCCGAGGCAACGGCACGCATTGTCGAGGGCCTCATTACCGGAATCGGCTTCATCGGTGGCGGGGCCATTCTCAAGCAAGGGAGTTCCGTTCACGGCACAGCAACGGCGGCAAGCCTTTGGGCGACTGGTGCGATTGGGACTGCGGTCGGGCTCGGCAGCTTTGACGTCGCTGTTACGATCGCTGCGTTCACCTTTCTGACGCTGAAACTACTTCCATGGCTGAAGCATGAGCAAAAACCTGATGTCGCTCATCAAACGGGAAGTGAGTGAGACCAGGAATACCGGGGGCTTCCGGCAATCTTGCTCGCCCCCGAAATATCAGCGCGAGCCAGGGCCGGCGGCGATTGGTATGGTCCCGGCTCTGCGAAGCGGCACTGCGTGGCGCATCGCGCCTGGGACGATACCTCATTCCTTGCCCTTCTTCTCCCCCTTGCCGTTCTTCTCTTTCTTCTCGTCCTTGTCTTTCTTGCGGTTGGTAAACCGCGCGTTGCCCAGCCCGGTGCCGATGGTCAGCACGCCCCAGCGGTCGACGTCCTGCATGAACGGCACTTCGGAAAGGCCCTGCGCCACGCCGTCATTGTGCATCAGCACCGCGGTGTCGTGATCGCCGATCTGCGGGATCGCCTCGACCAGGCTCGCCGGCAGATTGAACTTGCTGCTCTCCCAGTTGCCCGGCAGGTTCTGCGCGCCTTTTTCGATCGAGCCGTCGGCGTCGATCACGCCAGGGCAGGAAATCCCGATGAAGGGCGCAAGTTTCAAGCCTTCGGCATCCGCCGCGGTGACCAGATCCTTCAGCATCTTCACCAACCGTTTCACCGCGCCTTCACGCGTCGGCTCGTCGTCGGCATGACGCCACAGCTCGGATTTCCACACCGCCGCCTTCGAGAGATCTTTTGCCTTTTTCCAGCGCGTCTCCACCACGCCGCAGCGGATATTGGTGCCGCCGATATCGACCGCCAGAATGCTGTCATGCGCCTCGAAAATCCATGACGGCGCCAGATGCAGGCAGCCGATCAGGCCGGCATCGTCGGGATCGAAGCGGATCGGCACCAGGTCGACCTTGAAGTCTTCGGATTTCAGGATGCTGTCGGTGCGCGCGATCGCCATTTCGCCGACCCGGCTCGCCCGAAAGCCGCCGCCGACCACGATGCGCTCGGTGTCGGCCCAGGCCTTTGTCTTCAGGAAGCGTCGCGTGACAAAAGCCAGTTCCTGGGCGAATTCCTCGATCGCGCCATGCACAAGCGCGGCGGCGGCGACATCCTCCCCCGTCAGGGCCTCATCCAGCGCGCTTTTGGCGAGGTCCTCGGAGGCTTTCTTGCCGAAAGGATCGTCGCCGTTGCCGCGCAGCGGCTTGCGCAAACCGTCCAAAATCCTGCGAAACGCACCCTTGCTGGCGCGATCGCCGAGGAAACCGTCGTCGTCTTTCAGTTCGATATTGAAGCTGTCGACATCGACCGACGGCAGGCGGGTTGCGCCATGCCGGGCGATGCCGGTGGTGGTTACGATGTCGTCAGCCATTTTGCCCTTGCCCGCTGGAGGTCGGCGGGACAACGGCGATGGAACCCGTTGGTTTCATGGGTGGATGTCGCAGGCCCGCGGGCACCCGCCGCGGCCAAAAATGCGCCAAATCCTTGCTTTTTGGCCGGTTTTCGCGCCTGTTTGCCTTGACTCGGGGCTTCCAGAGGCTATAAGTCCCGCACCCGGCGCGGGATTTTTCTCGCGCTGTTTGTTTTTGCGCCTTGCGCAGAAATTGAACCCATAACGACTGACCAAAAAGCCGGCCCGGATCTGATCCGAGGCCGGGATCGAACACGAAGGAATATAACGATGTTCGCAGTCATCAAAACCGGCGGCCGGCAATACCGCGTCGTTCCGGATGATGTGCTCGAGATAGGCAAGATCGCCGGCGATGTCGGGACGATCGTGCAGCTTGGCGAAGTGCTGCTGGTCGGCGGCGAATCGCCGGTGCTGGGCATGCCCACGGTGGCCGGCGCGTCGGTTGCGGCGGAAGTGCTGCAGCACAAGCGCGGCCCGAAGATCATTTCGTTCAAGAAGCGCCGCCGCAAGAATTCGCGCCGCAAGCGCGGCTATCGCGACGAGATCACGGTGCTGCGCATCACCGAGATCCTGACCAACGACAACAAGCCGACCATCGGCCCGCGTCCCAAGCGCGAGAAGCCGGTCGTCGTGGCGCCGGTCGACAGCGACGACGACGAGGCGCCGAAGGCTGCGAAGAAAAAGGCGCCGGCCAAAAAGCCGGCGGCCAAGGCGGCAGCGAAGCCCGCGGCAAAGCCGCGCGCCAAGCCGGATGCAAAGAAAGCTGCGGCAAAAAAGCCCGCCGCCAAGGATAAAAAGTAAGCGTGATAAAAAGTGAAATGATTCCGTCAAGGAATTGATCTAAGAACTAGTGGAAGTTGGAGACGGGCTATGGCTCACAAAAAAGCAGGTGGTTCATCGCGTAACGGTCGTGATTCGGCGGGCAAGCGGCTCGGAATCAAGGCCTACGGCGGCGAGCACGTGATCCCCGGTAACATCATCGCGCGCCAGCGCGGCACCACGTGGCATCCCGGCCTTAATGTCGGCATGGGAACGGACCATACCCTGTTCGCCAAGGTCGAAGGCCATGTCGAGTTTCGTGCAAAAGCCGGCGGCCGCACTTTCGTGTCGGTACTCCCGATGACGGAAGCCGCGGCCGAATAAACGGTGGACCAAATGGAGTTCCGCCGGGTCCTGTTGAACCGGCGGAGTCCACAAAAGGGCTCCAAAGGGGAGGCGGGAAACCGGCCTCCCTTTTTTCGTGCGTATAAAAAAAGCATCACGCGAGGAGCCCGACATGTTGCAGGACATCCCGACACCGATACAAGCATTGCACGAGGCGAGACCCTTCGTCCTCGAGACCGAACGGCTGCTGCTGCGCCGGCCGACGCTCGCGGACGTAAAAGCGATTACTACTCTCATCAACGATCTTCGCGTTTCCATCAATCTTCGCCGGGTGCCGCATCCCTATTTCGAGGAGCACGCGATCGCGTTCATCCGCGCCAAGGCGGAAGAGCCGCGCAACACGAGTTTTCTGATCGAGTGCGAGTCCATGCCGGTCGGCGCCGTCGGCATCGATTGGAGCGAGCCGGATGCGCCCGAGCTCGGCTACTGGCTCGGCGTCGACCACTGGGGCAAGGGTTTTGGCACCGAGGCCGCGCGCGCGGTGATCGACTTCACCTTCGAGGAATTCGACATCGAGCACCTTTGCGCCGGCGCGCGGGTGACCAATCCCTCGTCGCGCAACATCCTGGAGAAGTGCGGCTTCCAGTGGAACGGCGTCGAACTGCACCGCTTCGAGGCGCTGGGATCGTCAACGCCGGTCGATCGCTTCAAGCTCAGCCGCGGCGTGTGGTCGTCGCTGAAGAACTGGGGTTCTTCGACGAAACGGGAGCGGTGACTTCGTAGGGTGGGCAAAGCCAACGGGTCGCGCGAATGCGCGCCCGATGACAGGCTCCGCGTGCCCACCAAACCGCATTCACAACACGGTGCGCATCATGGTGGGCACGGCGCGAAGAGCGCCTTTGCCCACCCTGCGCCATCGCTCACACGGGCGGACTAACCTCCGCCTCCCCGCGCCCCAGCTGCTGCTCGCGAATGAAAATATAAAGCCCGGCGGCAATGATGATCGCGGCCCCAACAATCGTCGCGACCGACGGCACGTCGCCGAACACGAGGTAGCCGAATATCACCGCCCACACGATCATTACATACTGATACGGCACCACCACACTGGCCGGCGCCAGTTTCAGCGATCGGTTGACGCAGAGCAGCGCCACGATCGAGATACATCCGGCCAGCACGAACAGGCCGAGGTCGGGCAAACCCGGCATCACCCACACAAACGGGGCCAGTACCGCGCCGACGCTGAATGTGCCGGCGAACTGCGTCGCGGCCAGCACGATGTCGGGCGTGGCGCGCAGCGAGCGGGTGACGATCATCAGCACCGCGAAGGAAAAGCTGCCGCCCAGCGCGATCAGCGCCGGCCATGACACGGTCTGCGCCGACGGCTGCAGCGCGATCAGCACGCCGCAAAAGCCGACCACCACCGCGCTCCAGCGCCGCCAGCCGACTTTTTCGCGCAAGATGATCGCCGACAAAGCCGTGACGAAAATCGGACACGCCAGGTAATAGGTGATGACGTCGGCCAGCGGCAGATACACCACCGCGACGAAGAAGGCAGCGACTTCCGCGGTCGAGAGCGCCATCCGCAACAGCTGCAGCCCCGGCCGCTCCAGCCGCGGCAAGCTCGCGCGCTGCCGCCAGATCAGCATGAGCAGGATCGCCAGCGGCACCGCCGCGCGCAGCAGCAGCAATTCGCTGACCGGATAGCTTGCCACCAGCACCTTGCCCAGCGCATCGCCGAACGCGAACATGCAGACGCCGAACAGCATCAGGCCGATGCCGGCGAGGCGGGCGGAGCGTTCGTCGGTGGCGGTGGAGAATTTGGAGAGGAAGGACATTTATATGATGAGGCGATTCAGTGGCACAAAGTGACGTTGTCATACGCGGGCTTGACCCGCGTATCCATCCCTCTTCGGTAAATGCTTTTCGAAGCGGATGGATTGCCGGGTCAAGCCCGGCAATGACGGGGATAGCGGTTGCCCCGCGCTCCCCGCCGCACTACCTATACCTCATGAAATTCCTCGATGAAGCCAAGGTCTATATCCGCTCCGGCGACGGCGGCAACGGCTGCGTGGCATTCCGGCGCGAGAAGTATATCGAGTTCGGCGGACCCAGCGGCGGCAATGGCGGGCGCGGCGGCGATGTCATCGTCGAGGTCGCCGACGGGCTCAACACGCTGATCGATTACCGCTACCAGCAGCATTTCAAGGCGCCGAAGGGCACCAACGGCATGGGCAAGGACCGCCATGGCGCCAACGGCAAGCCGGTGGTGCTGAAGGTGCCGGTCGGCACGCAGATTTTCGACGAAGACCGCGAGACGCTGATCCACGATTTCACCAGCCTCGGCGAGCGCTTCGTGCTGGCCGAAGGCGGCAATGGCGGTTTTGGCAACGCGCATTTCAAATCCTCCACCAACCGCGCGCCGCGCAACGCCAATCCCGGCCAGGAAGGCGAGGAGCGCTGGATCTGGCTGCGCTTGAAACTCATCGCCGATGCGGGCCTCGTGGGACTGCCCAACGCCGGCAAGTCGACCTTCCTCTCGGTGGTCAGCGCGGCAAAACCGAAGATCGCCGATTATCCCTTCACCACGCTGCATCCGCAGCTCGGCGTGGTGAATTCGGATGGCCGCGAATTCGTGCTGGCGGATATTCCGGGCCTGATCGAGGGCGCGCATGAAGGCGCGGGACTCGGCGATCGCTTCCTCGGCCATGTCGAGCGCTGCCGCGTGCTGCTGCATCTGGTGGACGCCACCTGCGAGCACGCCGGCAAGGCCTACAGGACGGTGCGGACCGAGCTGGACGCTTACGAGGGAAACCTCGCCGACAAGATCGAGATCGTAGCACTCAACAAGATCGACGCAGTGTCGCCGGACGAATTGAAAAAACAAAAAGACCGGCTCAAGCGCGCCGCGAAGAAAACGCCGCTGCTGATGTCGGGCGTGACAGGGGCGGGCGTGAAAGACGCATTGCGCGCGCTGGTCGAGGTGATCGGCGAGGCGCCGGTCTCGGTAAAGGCCAAGGGCGGCGCGGCGCAGGCCGAGCCCTGGACGCCGCAGACGAATTAGTCCGTAGCCCGTAGCCCGGATGAGCGCAGCGATATCCGGGTTTCGCGACGAGTCCCGGGTGTCGCTGCGCTCACCCGGGCTACCAGTTAACGCCGGGCGCTTGTCATCGGCACGTCGATATCGCAGCATCACGCGGTCGAAATCACCGTAGTGCCCTCATGCCGCGCCCGAACAATGTCATCTGGATCATGTGCGACCAGCTTCGCTATGATTATCTGGGCTGCACGGGACATCCGACCTTGAAAACCCCGAATATCGACGCGATGGCGGCGCGCGGCGTGCGCTTCTCCAACGCCTATGTGCAATCGCCGATCTGCGGCCCGTCGCGGATGTGCTCCTATACCGGCCGCTATATGCGCTCGCATGGCTCGCACTGGAACGGCTGGCCGCTGCGCGTCGGCGAGCCGACGCTCGGCGATCATCTTAAAGACATCGGCGTGCGCAACGTGCTGGTCGGAAAGACCCACATGGCGCCGGACCTCGAAGGCCTGAAAAGCCTGGGGATCGCGCCCGACTCCATCATCGGCGTGCATGTGTCGCAATGCGGCTTCGAGCCCTATGAGCGCGACGACGGCCTGCATCCGACCGGCCGTCCGCGGCCAAACTACGATGCGTATCTCCGCGAGCATGGTTATGAAGCGGAGAATCCCTGGGAGCACTGGGCCAATTCCGGCGCGGATCCGGATGGTAGCTTGCAGAACGGCTGGCTGCTGGTGCATTCCGACAAGGCCGCGCGAATTCCGCAAGAGCATTCCGAGACGCCCTACATGACCCGCCGCGCGATGGATTTTATCGCCGAGGCGGAGCAGGACGGCCGGCCGTGGTGCCTGCATCTGTCCTATATAAAACCGCACTGGCCCTATATCGCCCCCGAACCTTACGCCAGCATGTATGGCGCCGCCGACGTGCAGCCGGCGATCCGTTCGCAAAAGGAACGGCAGGAAGCCCATCCCGTATTCGCCGCCTATATGGACATGCGCTACTCAAGGAACATGGCGCGCGATGAGGCGCGCGAAAAAGTGATCCCGGCCTATATGGGGCTGATCAAGCAGATCGACGACCAGATGGGCGTGCTGATGCAATTCCTCGAAGCGCGCGGCCTGCTCGACACCACCATGATCGTGTTCACATCCGACCACGGCGATTATCTCGGCGATCACTGGATGGGCGAAAAAGACCTGTTCCACGATCAATCCGCAAAAATCCCGCTGATCGTGATCGACCCATCGACGGCCGCGGACAGCACACGAGGCACCGTCAGCGACGCGCTGGTCGAGGCGATCGATCTGGCGCCGACCTTCATCGAATATTTCGGCGGCACGCCGCCGGATCATATTCTCGAAGGGCGCTCGCTGATGCCGCTGCTGCGCGGCGAGCAGCCCGCCGATTGGCGCAAAGTAGTGTTCTCGGAATACGATTATTCCATGCAGGACGTGCGGCTGAAGCTGAACCAGCCGATTCCGCAATGCCGCCTGTTCATGGTGTTCGACGGACGCTGGAAATTCATCCATGCGTCGGGTTTCCGCCCGATGCTGTACGACCTGGACAGCGACCCGCAGGAGTTTTCCGATCGCGGCGAAGACCCTTCATGCGCGGACGTGATCGCGCGGCTGCAGGCGGCGCTGTTTGATTGGGCGCTGCATCCAAAGAACCACATCACCACCAGCAATGCGAAGATTGCCGGCTATGCGGACAACCAGCTTCAGGTCAAAGGCGGCATTCTGATCGGTATCTGGGATGAGGCGGAGCTTGCCGCGATCCGCGAGAGGATCAAACCAACGCCACCGTCATCCTGAGGTGCTCGCCGTCTTCGGCGAGCCTCGAAGGATGGAAGCGAGCGCAAGCGGCGATCCTTCGAGACGCCGCGCAAGCGCGCGGCTCCTCAGGATGACGGCGGAATATGTGGCTCGGAAAAAAATTCCCCGTCAATTCGTAATCTTGTACCCCGTCGCCTTGACGATCGGTTGCCAGAACGCGGTATTGGCGGCGAGTTCCGCGGTGAGAGCTTCCGGCGTGGTGCCGACCGGAATCAGCCCGATCGCAAGAAGCTTTTCGCGCACCTCCGGTTTGGCGAGCGCCGCGACGGCGGCGGCGCTCAATTGCCGGACAAACTCCGGCGGACTGCCGGCCGGCAGCCACATCCCGTACCAGGCATCCGCAACCAGATCGACGCCGTTCTCCTTCAGCGTCGGCACGTCGGGCAGGAATGGCGAAGGCACAGCGCCGGTCACCGCGAGAATCCTCAGCCCGCCGGCGCGGTGTTGGGCCGCCAGATCGGAAACCGTGGTGATGCCGAATGGAAGGTGGCCGCCAATCAGGTCGTTCACGATGGGCGCGCTGCCGCGGTAAGCCACCCGCGTCATCGGAATGCCCAGCACCTGCTCAAGCCTCGAGCCGATAAAATGCGGAATAGTGCCGCTGCTCGGTACGCCGAAGGTGGCCTTGCCCGGATTGGCCTTGAGCCAAGCCACGAATTGCTGGAAATCCCTGGCATCGATCGCGGGACTTGCAGCAACGGCGAATTCGAAGCGGGCCAGCAGCGAGACCGGCACGAAGTCCCTGGCGGTGTCAAAGCTCGGCGTGACCTCCGTCATCGGCAGCAGATACATGGTCGGACCGGTGGTCATCAGAATGGTGGACCCGTCAGGAGCGGCGCCCTTGACGGATTTGATCCCGATCAGTCCATCGCCGCCGGTGCGGTTCTCGACAATGACATTGCGGTCCAGCGACGGGCCGAGATGTTGCGCCACCAGCCGGCAAAGCGCGTCGCCGCTGCCGCCGGCCGCGAAGGGAAAGATGATCCTGGTCAGCGGGCCGGACTGGCCGAGCACGTCGCCGGCTTTCGCGGTCAACGACAGGGCAGCGCATCCGGCAATGAAATTTCGGCGGTCCATCGCCTGTTCTCTCACACCTGCGCCGAATGCGCTACTGCACGGCGACCGCCGCCGGCCAGCTGGTAGCCCGGATGGAGCGAAGCGCAATCCGGGTTTCCACAGCTCCCGGGTTTCGCTGCGCTTCACCCGGGCTACGGATTGAGCGCCTACTGCACGGCGACCGCCGCCGGCGCCACGCGCGGCAGGATGAGCTGGATTGTCGTCCCGATGCCGGGCTCGCTCTCGAGCTGGAGCCGGCCGCCGAGATAATTGGTGACGATGCTGTGGACGATATGCAGGCCGAGGCCGGTACTGCCCTGGTCGCGGCGCGTGGTGAAGAACGGATCGAACGCCTTGCGCCGCACCTCCTCGCTCATGCCGCAGCCATCATCGGAAAACACGATTTCGACATTGTCCTTGCCCGACGCCCGCACCTTGATGCCCATGGCGCCGCGCTCGCCGTCGGCAAACGCATGCGCGACCGAATTGAGAAACAGGTTGGTCAGCACCTGTCCGTACGGACCCGGATAGCTGTTCATCATCAGTTCGGGCTGGCAATCGACATTGAGGGTCAGGTTCTTCTTGGCGAGGCCCGGCCGCAGGCTCATGGCGACCTGTTCGGTCAGGCTGCCGAGATCGAAGATGCGCTGGCTCGAATAGTTGCGGTCGGTCGCAACCTGCTTGAACGACTGGATCATTTCCGCCGCCCGGTTGAGATTGGTCACCAGCTGCGCCGACGCCTCGCGGCTGATTGCAAGAAATTCGTTCAGGCTGGATCGCTTGAGGTTGCCTTTCGCGGCTTCCGCCGCGAACAACGCGGTCTTGCGCTCCAGCGCGGAGGCGACCGTCAGGCTGGTGCCCACGGGATTGTTGATCTCATGCGCGACGCCCGCCACCAGCCGGCCGAGCGCGGCGAGTTTTTCCGCTTCGATCAGCGAGTTCTGGGTTTCCTGCAGATGCTGCAGCGCCGCTTCCGCCGCATCCTTGGCGCTGCGTATCTCCTGTTCGCTGCGCTTGCGCTCGCTGATGTCGATATGGGTCCCGATCCAGCCATAGACGGCATCATTGGCATCTCGAAGCGGAACAGCGCGGGTCAGGAACGGACGATACTGCTCATCCTTTCCGCGCAAGGATAATTCCAGCTCCAGTGACGTGCCTGTTTTCAGGGCCTGCGCCCATAGGTCCCGGGCCCTGTGAAAAGGGCCGGGCGCCAGAATTGCCTGCCAGTCGTGCGCGCTGGCGTCGCCGGGCGGCGTGCCGGTGTAGTCGTGCCAATGGCTGTTGAACCAGTAGATCCTGCCGCTTGCTTCGGCCATCCACACCAGTTGCGGAATGGAGTCGGCCAGCGTGTGAAACTGCCGTTCGCTGGCCTTAAGGGCTGCTTCCGCGCGCTTGCGCTCGGTGATCTCTTCGGCGGCGACGTTGACGCCGACGATCTCGCCGCTCGGACCGCGCATCGGATGCCAATAGGTAACCCAGAAACGTTCCTCGACCTGATCGGCGCGTTGACCCTTGACCTCGATTCCGATCACCGGATCGCCGGTCTGCATGATCGAGCCGACAATGCCTTCGACCGCCTCGGCCAACGCGGGCACGCAGTCGCGCACCGAGCGGCCCAGATGATCCTCCACCGAGATGCCGCAGATTTCGGTGAGACGCTGGTTGATCTGCAGATAGCGGGAGTCGGGCGACAGGAACGCAAGACCGATCGGCGCCGTGTCGTAGATCGATTGCAGGGCCGGCTGGGGAAACAGCACGACGGAAGACGCTTTCACCGCCGCCGCGCCGCGATTGTGATCGTTTGGCAACGAACGTCTCCCCTATCGGTATCACCGCGTTACGTGACATCCCATCGCGAGATCAGGACATTATCAAAGCTGGTGCGGCAGGCTATGCAAAAGCGGACAACGACCTCTATCGAACGGAATCCAGGCTGACCGCGATCCCCTCTGTTTTGCGACAACCGACTGCGATACCTTGCATTTTGGCCAAACTGGCCGGCGTTGCGGGCAGCTGAGCCCAACCGATCCCTGCCATCCCGGACATCCGATGGTTTCGAAACCGTCATTTTACTGACCGCTTTTTCGGCCCTACGCTGTCGACCTTAGGTACAGGAGACAGGGAGGATTAAAGGCATGGCTATCCGGCTTTCGGCTGCGCATATGGCGTGCGTCGCCGCAGCAGTGCTCGTGTTCTCCTTGTCGGCGCAGGCGCACGCTCAGGACGCAGCACCGGCACCCTCGTCGTCGCAACCCGCCGCCACACCGACGCCTGCGCCTTCCGGCCAGAAAGGCGGAGCGCGTGCGCGCGGCGACAACGCGACGCCGGGTTCGGCCGCAGCGGCCGAGCAGCATCGTCTGCCGCCCGACTCCACCACCAAGCAGACGCTCGCGCTTCCCGGCCGCACGCTCGCCTTCGCGGCGACCGCCGGTTCGATCCGCCTGTTCGACGGCAAGGGCGAGCCCGCCGCCGATCTCGCCTACACGTCGTATCAGCTTGACGGCGCCGACGCGCGGTCCCGGCCGGTAACCTTTCTGTTCAATGGCGGGCCGGGTTCTGCTTCCGCATGGCTGCAATTCGGCGATGCCGGTCCCTGGCGCCTCGCCATGAACGGGGATGCGGCGAGTTCTTCCGCGCCGCCCGACCTGTTGCCCAACGCCGAGACCTGGCTCGATTTCACCGACCTGGTCTTCATCGATCCGGTCTCTACCGGCTACAGCCGCTTCGTCACCACCAGCGAGGATGTGCGCAAGCGCTTCTTCTCGGTCGGCGGCGACGTCAACTCGCTGTCGGTGATGATCCGCCGCTGGCTGGAAAAGCACGACCGCCTGCTGTCGCCGAAATTCGTCGCCGGCGAAAGCTATGGCGGCATCCGCGGCCCGAAGATCGTCAACAACCTGCAGACCCAGCAGGGCGTCGGCGTCAAGGGCCTGATCCTGGTTTCGCCGGTGCTCGACTTCCGCGAGTTCGGTGGCTCCAGCATGCTGAAATATGTCTGGAGCCTTCCCACCATGGCGGCGGTGGCGCGGGAAAAGGAGAAGGGCTCCGTGACCCGCGCCGATCTTGCCGACGTCGAAGGCTACGCGCGCGGCGATTTCCTGGCCGACATCCTCAAGGGCGAGGCCGATAGCGAGGCTACCAACCGCATCGCCGACAGAATCGCCGCCTTCACCGGGATCGATCAGGCGGTAAGCCGCAGGCTGGCCGGCCGCTTCGACGCCATCGAGTTTCGCCGCGAGTTCGATCGCAAGAACGGCAAGGTGACCGGACGCTACGACGCTTCGGTGATGGGCTTCAACTCCTATCCGGATTCGAGCTTCTATCATTTCGGCGATCCGTCCGCCGAGCCGCTGTTCGCGCCGCTGACCAGTGCGGCGGTCGACCTCACCACCCGCAAACTGAACTGGCGCCCGGACGGATCCTACAATTTGATGAGCGAGGCGGCCGGCAAGGGCTGGGACTGGGGCCGCGGCCTCAATCCGCCGGAGTCGCTTTCGCAAGTGCGCCAGATTCTCGCGCGCGATCCGAAGCTCAAGCTGCTGGTGGTGCACGGGCTGTTCGACCTGGCGACGCCCTATTTCGGTTCGAAGATCCTGCTCGACCAGCTGCCGGCCTACGCCACGCCAGACCGCGTCAAGCTTGTGGTCTATCCCGGCGGGCACATGTTCTATTCGCGTGACGCGTCGCGAAAGGCGTTCCGGGACGAAGCCGAGACGATCATGAAGTGACGCCGGCAGGATTTCCGGCGCGAGAGCCGGCTTGCGCCCGCCGCGCTCAACTGCAAAACTCTGCCCATTCCAGAAATCGCCAGGGAGCAATCCGATGATCGGCTATGTCACCGTGGGTACCAACGATCTCAAGAAGGCAGGCGCCTTCTACGACAAGATTTGCAGCGAACTCGGCATGGGACGATTCATGGAAAACGACCGCCTGATTGCATGGGGCGGACCCGGCAGCGGGGCGGGATTTGGCGTCGCACTGCCGTATGACGGCAAGCCGATGACGGTCGGCAACGGCGTGATGGCGGCATTCGGCGCGAAAGACAAAGCCCAGGTCGATCGCGTCCACCAGCTGGCACTGTCGCTGGGCGGCAGCTGTGAGGGCCCTCCCGGACAGCGCATGCCGAACTTCTACGCCGCATACTTCCGCGATCCCGACGGCAACAAATGCAACGCATTCGTGATGGGCTGACGCAGGGCGGATTGGCCAACGGGTCCCGCGAATGCGGGCCCGGTGATAAGCTCCGCGTAACCGCCAACTCCTATGCACCAAAATGGCAGGTTACGCCTTCGGCTAACCCGCCCTACGTACTGGATTGCTTGGCTTCGCTCGCAATGACGGTGAATATTTCCGTGCTCCCGAATTAGGCTTTACCTTCACCCGATGACCCGCCCTCAGCTTGAAAATTTCCGCCGCATCGTCGTCAAGGTCGGCTCGTCGCTGCTGATCGATTCCGACGCCGGCGAGGTGCGGGCATCGTGGCTGGCGGCGCTGGCCGCCGATCTCGCTAAACTGCACGGCGAAGGCTGCGAACTGCTGATCGTCTCATCGGGCTCGATCGCGCTCGGCCGCAGCCGCCTGAAATTGCCGCGCGGCGCCTTGAAGCTGGAAGAAAGCCAGGCCGCCGCCGCCGTCGGCCAGATTGCGCTGGCGCAAATCTGGTCGGAGGTGCTCGGACATCACGGCATCGGCGCCGGACAAATCCTGGTGACGCTGCAGGACACCGAAGAGCGCCGCCGCTATCTCAACGCGCGCTCCACTATCGCCAAGCTATTGGAATGGCGCGCGGTGCCCGTGATCAACGAGAACGACACCGTCGCCACCAATGAAATCCGCTACGGCGACAACGACCGCCTCGCCGCCCGCGTCGCGACCATGGCGAGCGCCGATCTGCTGATCCTGCTGTCGGATATCGACGGCCTGTACGATGCGCCGCCGGCTTCCAATCCGGATGCGAAGCTGATTCCCTTTGTCGAGTCGGTCACCGCCGAAATCGAAGCGATGGCCGGTGCCACCGAATCCGAGTTGTCGCGCGGCGGCATGACCACCAAGATCGAAGCGGCGAAGATCGCGACATCGGCCGGCACCCATATGCTGATCGCGTCGGGCAAGATCGAGCACCCGCTGCGGGCGATCGCCGACGGCGGACGCTGCACCTGGTTTTTGACGCCGGCCAATCCCGTCACCGCGCGAAAACGCTGGATCGCAGGATCGCTGGAGCCGAAGGGCACGTTGACCATCGACGCCGGCGCCGTGACCGCGTTGCGCGCGGGAAAAAGCCTGTTGCCGGCGGGCGTGATCCGGGTCGACGGGCAATTCGCCCGCGGCGACGCCGTGGTGGTGCGCGGTCCCGACACCCATGAGATCGGCCGCGGCCTTGTCGCCTACGACGCCGAGGATGCCGAGAAGATCAAGGGCCGCTCGTCTTCCGATGCCGCGCAAATTCTCGGCATCAGCGGCCGCGCGGAGATGATCCATCGCGACGATCTGGTGATCGGGGCGGCGCGGGGGTGAGATTAGGCCATGTCGGCGGGTCTGATGTCGCGACGGCCATGCACTACACGTAAGATATCGATACCCTCGGACACCGTCCGATAGAAGATCACATAGTTTTCGACAGCAAAGCTGCGGAGATTCTCGCGAAACTCCTGACGCAGGCGACCTGCTTGAGGCATGGTCAGGAGCATATCGAACGTGTCAGTCAGACGATCGATCATCGCATCGGCGGCTCCTGGATTGTCAGCTGCGATGAAAGACCAGATCGAATTCAGATCGCGGTCCGCACGCGGTTTGACAAGGCATCTAGCCATTTTTTTCCGCCGCGAGCCTCTCCGCTGCCAGGCGCTGACGTCCCCTCGCCTTGACTTCCTCGGCAAGCGTCTTGGGATCAACTTCCCGCGAAGGTCCGCTGTCGAGGCCTTCGTGGATGGCGGCGCGCAACCATTCCAGCTTGGCTTCGCGGTCTTGCTCGCGCTCCTCGATGAGGCGCAGTCCGTCGCGTATGATCTCGCTCGCGGTGGAGTAGCGGCCGCTGGCGATCAGGCTCGCGATGAATTCTTCGAAATGCTTGCCGATGCTGTAGCTGGTTGCCATGGTCATCTCCGGAATACCGCATAAAGTAATATCTAATGCTACTAACAGCCGGTTGCAAACAGGTTGTCCGAATTCTCCTTCTGGTCGAGTTCGACAAGCTACGCCCTCGTAAACGACTGATTTATAGGCTATATCAGGCCCTAAGCTAAAAAACGGAACCAGAATGACGGCCTCGCTCAAAGCTATCGACGGGTCAGCCGACTTGCCGGCGCTGATGACCGACCTCGCCGCTCGCGCGCGCGACGCCGCGCGAATACTCTCGCTTGCCTCGCCGGAGCAGAAGGATCGCGCGCTCGATGCGATGGAGCGCGCCATCCGTGTCAGTGCAGCGGCGATTCTCGCCGCCAATGCCGAGGACGTCGCGGAGGCCCGTGCCGGCGGAGCCACCACTGCCTTTATTGACCGGCTGACGCTGACGCCCGCGCGCGTCGATGCGATGGCCGATGGCATCAGGGTCGTGCGCGATATCGCCGATCCGGTCGGCGTCATCACCGAGCGCTGGCAGCGCCCCAACGGCATGACCATCGAGCGCGTGCGGGTGCCGCTCGGCGTCGTCGCGGTGATTTTCGAAAGCCGCCCCAACGTCGCCGCCGATGCCGGCGTGCTGTGCCTGAAATCCGGCAACGCGGTGATCCTGCGCGGCGGCTCCGACAGTTTTAGATCCTGCCGCGCGATCCATGAGTGCCTGGCGCAGGGACTGCGCGAAGCAGGTCTCCCGGAGGCTGCGATCACGCTGGTGCCGACCCGCGATCGCGCCGCGGTCGGGTTGCTGCTGAGCGGATTGAACGGCGGCGTCGATGTGATCGTGCCGCGCGGGGGAAAGAGCCTTGTCGCGCGCGTCGAGGCCGAGGCGCGCGTGCCGGTGTTCGCGCATCTGGAAGGCGTCAACCATGTCTATGTCGACCATGCCGCCAATCTGGAAATGGCGAAGTCGATCGTGCTGAACGCCAAGATGCGGCGCCCCGGCGTCTGCGGCGCCGCCGAAACCCTGCTGGTCGATCGCGCCGGCGCGGCGACGACGCTCAAGCCGCTGGTCGAGATGCTGATCGATGCCGGGTGCGAAGTGCGCGGCGACGACGCCGTGCAGCGCGTCGACTCGCGGGTAAAACCCGCTTCCGACGAGGACTGGGACACCGAGTATGAAGACGCGATCATCGCTGCAAAAGTGGTCGGCGGGGTCGACGAGGCCATCGCGCATATCCGCCGGCACGGCTCGCAGCATACCGATGCGATCGTGACCGAGGACGCCAACACCGCGCAAAAATTTCTCAACGAGGTCGATTCGGCGATCGTGCTGCATAACGCCTCGACGCAGTTCGCCGATGGCAGCGAATTCGGTTTTGGCGCGGAGATCGGCATTGCGACGGGCAAATTCCACGCCCGCGGTCCGGTCGGCGCCGAGCAGCTGACCAGCTTCAAGTACCGCGTTCACGGCACCGGACAGACCCGGCCGTGAAGGCCAGCTAGCGCAGGCGGTGAATGAGTTGAAAACCGTTGCGCGGTCCGCCTTATCTTCTCACGAAATCCCGTTTCATACCGACGGCATGCGGATCGGCCTGCTCGGCGGCTCGTTCAACCCGCCCCATGCCGCGCATCGCGCCATCAGCCAGTTTGCAATCAAGCGGCTGCAGCTTGACCGCGTCTGGTGGCTGGTGACGCCGGGCAATCCGCTCAAGGAGCTGGGAGGTTTGCGCGATCTCGACGCGCGCGCCGACGCGGCGCGCAAAATGGCTGACGATCCGCGCATCGATGTGAGCTGTCTCGAATCCGTCATCGGAACGCGATACACCGTCGACACCATCACCTATTTGCGTCGCCGCTGTTCCGGCCTGCGCCTGGTCTGGATCATGGGCGCTGATAATCTCGGGCAATTTCATCGTTGGGAAAACTGGCGGCGCATCGCATCCGAGGTGCCGATGGCGGTGATCGATCGCCCGCCGCAAAGCTTTCGCGCGCTGGCCGCGCCCGCCGCGCATGCGCTCGAGCGGTATCGCATTCCCGAAAGCGGCGCCGGCAGGCTCGCCGACCGCCGCGCACCGGCCTGGGTGTTTCTGACCGGCATGAAATCGACCCTGTCGTCGACCGGCCTTCGGAACCCGGATGGCAGTTGGGCAACACAACGCAAGAACTGAACCCGAGGCATCACTGGAATATTGAAACCATTAACCCCACATGCCTAGTATAGTCATCGGGCGCCGGGATTCGGCGTTCGCGATACAGTGAAAGGAATGGTCCCTGGCCACATCTGTATTGTCCAAGTCTGTTTTACCGAAAACGCGTAAAACATCGACACAAGCCGCGGTTTTGAAGGCGCAGCCTGACGCCGACAAAACCCTGAAGCTGATCCTCTCCCGCCTCGACGACATGAAGGCGGAAGAAACGGTCACCATCGATCTTCGTGGCAAATCCGCCTTCTCCGATTACATGGTCGTCACCTCGGGCCGGGCCAACCGGCACGTCGGCGCGATCGCGGAGAACGTCACGAAAGGTCTCAAGGAAACCGAACTCAAGAGCATCCACGTCGAGGGCTTGCCCAATTGCGACTGGGTGCTGATCGATTCCGGCGACGTGATCGTGCACGTGTTCAGACCCGAGGTCCGCGAATTCTACAATCTGGAACGGTTGTGGACGCAAAGCCCGGCGGCGGCGAAAACGCTCTGAACTGAAGGCCGATGAGAATCGGCCGGGCGCATGCTAGCGTGCGCTCATGCGCCTCGTCGTAATCGCAGTCGGCCGCCTCAAGCAGGGCCCGGAGCGGGAACTTGCCGAACGCTATTCTGAGCAATTCGACGATATCGGCCGCAAGCTGGGCTTTCGCGGCCTTACGATTCATGAAATTCCGGAAAGCCGTGCGCGGGACGCAGCGACCCGCAGTGCAGAAGAAGCTGCGGCGATTTCAGCACAAATCCCGGAAAAATCGGTCCTGGTGGCGCTCGACGAACGTGGCGACAGCATCGACAGCGCGGCGTTTGCCGGGCATCTTGGGCGCTGGCGGGATGAGTCGGTCGCAAACACTTTTTTCCTGATCGGCGGCGCGGACGGACTTTCGCCCGATTTGCGGCGCAAGGCAAAGCTCAAGCTTGCGTTCGGCGCCGCGACCTGGCCGCATCAACTCGTACGCGTCATGCTTCTGGAACAGATTTACCGCGCCGCGACCATTTTGGCCGGCCACCCTTATCATCGCGCTTAGGCGCAAGCGGAAGCGAAGGCCCGACCGGATCCGATGCAGGCAACGCCGGACACAAGCTTGTACCATGACACCGCGCGCCGCGGTCAGCGGCATTCAATCCGCACTTCGCTGACCCTGATTGTGCTCACCGCTGGTTTTGCCGGCCTGGTTGTTTCGCCCGCGGCTGCGCAGGTCGCAGCCGCAACGCCGCAAGTCACGGCGGCCTCTCCCGACGCGATCAAGCAGCGCGAGCAGGAACTCGAAACGGCGCGGGCGCAGCAAAAGAGCGCCGCAGAACTGCAGGAAAAGCTCAAGGCCGATATCGCGGCGATCGGCCAGGACCGCAGCAAGCTCAATCAGCAATTGATCGACATCGCGGCGCGCGTGCGCGGCGTCGAAACCAGGATCGGCGACGCCGAAGCGCGGCTGCGCCCGCTCGACGCGCGCGAGCAGCAAATTCGCGGTTCGCTGGATTCGCGGCGTTCCGAGATCGTCGAGGTGCTGGCCGCCCTGCAACGCGCCGGCCGCAGAGCGCCGCCGGCCTTGCTGGTGCGGCCGGAGGACGCGCTGCAGTCGCTGCGCACGGCGATGCTGCTGGGCTCCGTGGTGCCGGAAATGCGGGCACAGGCCGAACGGCTGGTGGGCGACCTCAGCGAACTGATCACGTTGCGCAAGACCATCGCCACTGAGCGCGATCAGCTTAGCGTCGATCGCGACAAGCTCAAGGGCGACCAGGTCCAGCTTGCATCCCTCGTCGAGGAACGGCAGCGCAAGCAGAGCGCCATCGAGAAGGATATGGAGGCGGAGGGCGCGCGGGCGCTGGCGCTGGCGCGTCAGGCCGACAGCCTGCAGGGCCTGATCGCCAAAATGGAGCAGGACCTGAAAAGCGCCGCCAAGGCCGCCCAGACCGCCAGCCTGCAGGGCACCCCTGCAGCCCTCAACGGCAAACCCAATCTGAAGGCGCTCAAAGACCCGGGCCGGCTCAGCCCGGCCATTGCTTTTGCCTCCGCCAAGGGTTTATTCGCCCTGCCGGTCAATGGCGTCAGGATTCGCGATTTTGGCGGTTCCGACGGGGTTGGTGGCGCGGAAAAAGGCATTTCCTTGGCAGCCCGGGCCGGCGCGCAGGTCACAACCCCGTGTGACGGCTGGGTTGTTTACGCCGGACCGTTTCGCAGCTACGGACAACTCTTGATCCTCAATGCCGGGGGCGGGTATCATGTCTTGATCGCCGGGATGGAGCGCATTTCGGTCAACATCGGCCAGTTTGTACTTACGGGGGAGCCGGTCGCAACCATGGGGACCACGTCCCAGGTCGCATCGATACTCGCGGCGAATGCAAGTCAGCCCGTGCTCTATATCGAGTTCCGTAAGGACGGCACTCCCATTGATCCAGGCCCATGGTGGGCCGCAAATGAAGGCGAAAAGGTTCGCGGATGATGCGCAAGACTTCGGTAATTCTTCTCAGCGCCGCCACTGGCGCGGCATTGACGCTTTTCGTGACCCAGCCGCGCGCCGTGCTGATGGGTTCGAGCGCGCGGGCCGCAACGTCGGACACCTATCGCCAGCTCAATCTGTTCGGCGACGTGTTCGAGCGGGTCCGCAGCGACTATGTCGAAAAGCCCGACGACAGCAAGCTCGTCGAATCCGCCATCAGCGGAATGCTGACGGGCCTCGATCCGCATTCCAGCTACATGGACGCCAAGAGTTTTCGCGACATGCAGGTGCAGACCCGCGGCGAGTTCGGCGGGCTTGGCATCGAAGTCACGATGGAAGACGGGCTGATCAAGGTCGTCTCGCCGATCGACGACACGCCGGCGTCGAAGGCCGGCATCATGGCCAACGACATCATCACCAATCTCGACGACGAGGCGGTGCAGGGCCTTACCCTCAATCAGGCCGTCGAGAAGATGCGCGGCCCGGTCAATACCAAGATCAGGCTCAAGATCATCCGCAAGGGTCAGGACAACCCGATCGACGTGACGCTGGTGCGCGACAACATCCGGGTCCGCTCGGTGCGCGCGCGCGTCGAAAGCGACGATATCGCCTTCATCCGCATCACCACCTTCAACGAACAGACCACCGAGGGGCTGAAGCGCGAAATCGCCGCGCTGACGTCGCAGATCGGCGCTGACAAGCTGAAGGGCTTCATCATCGATATGCGCAACAATCCCGGCGGCTTGCTGGAGGAAGCGGTGACGGTTTCCGACACTTTCCTCGAGCGCGGCGAGATCGTGTCGACCCGCGGCCGCAACGCCGAGGAAACCCAGCGCCGCACCGCCCACCCCGGCGATCTCACCAAGGGCAAGCCGGTGATCGTCCTGATCAACGGCGGCTCGGCGTCTGCATCCGAAATCGTCGCCGGCGCGCTGCAGGACCACAAGCGCGCGACGCTGGTCGGCACCCGCTCGTTCGGCAAGGGCTCGGTGCAGACCATCATCCCGCTCGGCTCCGGCAACGGCGCGCTTCGCCTCACCACCGCGCGCTACTTCACGCCGTCGGGTAAATCGATCCAGGCCAAGGGCATTGTCCCGGATATCGAGGTGTTGCAGGACGTGCCCGACGAGTTGAAGTCGCGGACCGACACCAAGGGCGAAGCCTCGCTGCGCGGCCATCTGAAGTCCGAGGGCGACGAGAAGACCGGCTCGCAATCCTACGTGCCGCCGGATGCCAAGGACGACAAGGCCATCAAGATGGCGGTCGACCTGCTGCATGGCGTCAAGGTCAATGCCAACGCGCCGGCCACCGGCGACAAGGCTGCGATCGACAAGCCCGCCAGCAAGGTTGCCAACTGATCCTGGTACAACATCAAGTTTCGAAAAAGGGCGGCCTTCGGGCCGCCCTTTTGTTTGACGCGGGGAGCCGTATTGGAACCTGCCTTGCAAAGACGCGCCTGCGCGGGTCTGCCGCGCTCTTGATTCACCGTGGTATTGTCGGGCCGGCTGATTCGCGAAGGCCGGGAGGAACATGGCAGAGACGGCGGACGATCTGAGCACGCCGCTCGGACAGGAAACGGTGCGCAAGAAGCGCCGGCTCCGGCTGCCGTTTTCCGCGACCCAGGCGGTCGCGGTGCTGATGGGCCTGTTGCTGCTGGCGTTCCTGGGTTTTGCGGTCTTCAACGACAATCCGCTGGGCGGCGAGCCCGGCGCGCGCGTTGCGATCCGTCAGGCAGCGCCGGCCGAGAAATCGGCAATGACGCCGGCAGGCGTGCAGGCGCCGGTCGTGAAGTCGGCAGCCGAAATGGCAAAGCCGGCCGATCCCGCCGGCAAAAGAACCATCACCATCATCGACGGCTCCAGCGGCGCGCGCCACGACGTCGTGGTGTCCGGCGATGCGCCCGACAAGGCGGAGAATGAGGCCGCGCCCGCGCTGATGGCCGGGATCGATCAGCGCCTGCTGGAAAAATCACGCTACGGCATGATCCCCGTCGCCGCCGACGGCTTAAAACCTTTCACCGCCTATGCGGCCGGCACCGATGCCGACCGGGCGCGTGCCGCCAGGATGCCTGCCATCGCCATCGTCATCGGCGGTCTCGGGGTTGGTGCCGCCAAAACCAGCGACGCCATCATGAAACTCCCGCCGGCGGTGACGCTGGCGTTTACGCCCTACGGCTCGGATCCCGGCAAGCTGGTGGAGCGCGCCCGCGCGCAACGCCACGAGGTGCTGCTGCAAATTCCGATGGAGCCGTTCGACTATCCCGACAACGATCCCGGACCGCAAACCCTGCTCACGACGTTAAGCGCCGAGCAGAATCTCGACCGCCTGTTCTGGCACCTCAGCCGGTTCCAGGGCTATGCCGGCATCGCCAATTTCATGGGCGCGCGCTTCGTCGTCACCGACGCGGTGATGCAGCCTGTTCTGCGCGAGGCGGCCCGGCGAGGGCTCGGCTACCTCGACGACGGGTCGGCGCCGCGCAGTGTCGCCTCCTCGCTGGCGGAGAGCCAGGCGATGCCTTTCGCCAGGGCCGATTTCAGCATCGACGCGGTGCCGACATCGGTGGAAATCGACCGGGCGCTGGCGAAACTCGAAAGCCTCGCGAAGGAGCGCGGAACGGCGGTCGGCATTGCGTCAGCGCTGCCGATCTCGATCGAGCGGATTGGCGCCTGGACCCGGTCGCTGGAGAGCCGCGGCATCATGCTTGTGCCATTGACAACCGCGATGCTGAAATCAAAATCGAATTGAGCCTCATCCTGAGGAGCGCGCTTTTGCGCGCGTCTCGAAGGATGAGCCGTACAACTCATGGTTCGAGACGGCGCAAGGGCGCCTCCTCACCATGCGGACGGGACACGACAACGCGAGAGGCATCGGCGGAATGGCGCGCTACGAAGACCTGCCGTATCGGACCTGCGTCGGCATGATGCTGATCAACGCGGCGGGGCTGGTCTTCATCGGCCGCCGCGCCGGCGGCGGCATCGAACACGTCGATCAATCCCACGTCTGGCAGATGCCGCAGGGCGGCGTCGATCCCGGTGAAGACACCTGGGCGGCGGCGAAGCGCGAACTCTATGAGGAAACCAGCGTCCGCTCGGTCGAGAAGCTCGGCGAGGTGCCGGACTGGCTGATCTACGACATCCCCCGCACCGTTGCCGGACGCACCTGGAAGGGCCGCTACCGCGGCCAGCGCCAGAAATGGTACGCGGTGCGCTTCACCGGCAACGACGCCGAGATCAATGTCCAAAGCCCCGGCGGCGGTCACAAGGCCGAGTTCGTCGGCTGGCGCTGGGAGCCGATGAAAAATCTCCCCAATCTGATCGTTCCGTTCAAGCGCCCGGTCTACGAGCGCGTGGTCAAGGAATTCGCAAAGCTCGCGGATGGTTAGAATCGTCATTCCGGGGCGCGCCTCTTCGCGCGAACCCGGAATCCAGAAGTCAGTGCGCGCTGCTGGATTCCGGGTTCGCTCGTTTCACTCGCGCCCCGGAATGACGAGATTCGCATGACCGACGGCAAGCCCTATCGTCCCAATGTGGGTGTCGCGCTGTTCAACGCGTCCGGTCAGGTGCTGATCGGGCGGCGCTTCAGGGACGACGGACCAGAAATCATTCTTCCCGGGCTGGAATGGCAGATGCCGCAGGGCGGCATCGATGAGGCGGAAAATCCGCGCGATGCGGTGATGCGGGAATTATGGGAGGAAACCGGCGTCAGCAGCGCCACCTATCTCGGCGAGACAGATTGGCTCAGCTACGACTTCCCGCCTTATAACGGGCCGCAATCGCACCGGCTCGCAAAATTCCGCGGCCAGCGCCAGAAGTGGTTCGCGCTGCGCTTTACCGGAGATGACAATGAGGTCGATCCGCTGACGCCGCGCAACGGCCAGCCGCCGGAATTCGATCAATGGCGCTGGGAGCAGCTTGACCGCGTTGCCGACCTGGTGGTGCCGTTCCGGCGCGAGGTCTATCGCGAAGTCGCCAGGCGTTTTGCGCAGTTCGTGTCCTGAGCAAGGTAATGAGCAACGACCCGTTTGCAGCATTTCCGACCGCGCAGCGCGACACCGCGAACGCGGCGATTGCTGCCGTGCTGGGTTCCGCTGCTGTCGTCAACGTCCGGCCTGTGAAGGGTGGCGTTTCAGGGGCGGTCGTTTTGCTCATTGAGAGCGGCCGTCACTTCGTGTTGCGAATAGAAGGCCCTGCGAGTCCGCTACGCAATCCTCACCAGTATCAGTCCATGCGCATCGCAGCGGAGGCGGGTATCGCCCCGCGAATTCATTACCTGAACGCCGAAGACCGCGTCGTGATGATGGATTTCATCGAAGACAGACCGCTCGAAACCTACCCGGGCGGCCGCCAAGGGTTGGCGCAGGCGATTGCGGCGATGCTGAACAAGCTGCAAGCTTTGCCGCTATTTCCCTGCTTCGTGGACTACCCGGACCTTGTGGACCGGCTATGGACGCACGTTTGCAGAACCGGTCTCTTTGCCGATGGCCTGCTGGATGCCGCTTCGCAAAGGCTGATCGAAATACGCAAGGCCTATGCCCTTGATACGGAAAAATATGTGTCCAGCCACAATGATTTGCTTCCGCGAAACCTTTTATTCGATGGCAAACGGTTATGGCTGATCGACTGGGAGAACGGCTACCGCAACGATCCCCTCGTCGATCTGGCTACCGCGCTCGACAACTTTGCGCCATCACCGGAACTGGAAGAAGTGTTGTTGCACGCGTGGCTTGGCCAAACGCCGGATCGTCTGCTGCGCGATAGATTGGTATTGGTGCGTTCCCTTACGCGCCTTTATTATGCCGGTGTCTTGTTCAGCGCGTCGGCATCCGCTGCACATGCAAAGCCCGATCCCGACCTTTCGGCACCAACCTCCGCCGAATTTGAGCGGGCGATCCGCGCTGGACATCTGAAAGCCGAGACCACGGAAACAAGCCATGTCCTGGGCAAGATGTTCCTTGCTTCCTTTCTTTCCGGTGCGGCGCCTCCCGGATTGCCGCCGATGTATATGCGCTAGCGCCGAAACCGGCTTCGCTCATTAGCGGACTCGCCTGCCGGGCCCACCAACTAAATCACCTACGCGACAGACCGACGCGGAGTCGCAGGATTGACTCCCTCGCCTTGACGGTCCTCGGTAACTCAGAAAACCTGTCGCTCTTCCGGGACTGATTTCAGCAGCCCGTTTTCGGCACGGCTGGGATCGACAGGCCGTTTCCGGAAATGGGGATCGCACCCGGAAAGTGGTACGTCTATTGCTTCCGGACAAGTTGCGTGTGAGGGGGAAGTACACACCATGATCCGCCTGTTTCTCGATCGGCTCTACCTTTTCTCCGGCTATCTCGCCGGAGGCTTCCTGATTGCGATCTTTGTGCTGATGATGCTGCTTTCGGCCGGCCGGCCGCTCGGCATCAATATTCCGGCGGGCGACGATTTCATCTCCTGGTGCATGGCGGCAACCGCCTTCCTCGGGCTCGCGCATACCTTCAAGCACGGCGAGATGATCCGCGTCGGTCTTTTGATCGACCGTCTCAACGACAACGTCCGCCATGTTGTGGAAATCGCGGCGCTCCTGGTCGGCACCGGCTTCATCGGCTTTTTCGCCTGGCATGCCTCGGTCATGACCTGGCAGTCGTGGAAATTTTCCGACATTTCGCAAGGCGTCATCGCGGTGCCGCTGTGGATTCCGCAGCTCGGCTACTCCGGCGGCCTCGTGATTCTGTTCATCGCTTTTGTGGATGAGCTGGTCCATGTCCTGCGCGGATTTCCGCCGCGCTACGAATTGCCGAAGCCAAAGAGCGCCGAGGAAATCGTCGAGCGCGCCATGCAGAGCGGGGTCTGACATGGAGCTGCTCTCCATCGCCGCGATACTGCTGGGATTTCTTGCGCTGCTGCTGGGCGCCGGCGTCTGGATCGGCGTCGCCCTGATGGCGACCGGATGGGCCGGCATGCAATTCGCCGGCGGCGGCATTCCGGCGGGCAGCGTGCTTGCGACGACGGTGTGGGGCAACAGCGCGTCGTGGTCGCTCGCAGCGTTGCCGCTGTTCATCTGGATGGGCGAAATTCTCTACCGCACGCGGCTGTCGGAGGAAATGTTTCGCGGATTTGCGCCCTGGCTGAACTGGCTGCCGGGCCGGCTGATGCACGTCAATGTGCTCGCCTGCGGCGTGTTCGGTTCGGTTTCCGGATCGTCGGCCGCGACCTGCGCCACGGTTGCCAAGATCGCCCTGCCCGAACTGAAGAAGCGTGGCTATGACGAAGGCTTGAGCCTCGGCTCGCTGGCAGGTGCCGGCACGCTCGGCATTCTGATCCCGCCGTCGATCACCATGGTGGTGTACGCCGTGCAGGCCAACGTCTCCATCATCCAGGTTTTCCTGGCCGGATTTCTGCCGGGCTTGCTGGTGATGGCGCTTTACTCCGGCTACATCGTGGTCTGGTCGCTGGCCAATCCGAAGCGCACGCCGCCGGCCGATCCGCCGATGAGTTTTCGCAAGAAGATTGCGGAATCGCTCAATCTTCTTCCCGTTCTGCTGCTGATCGCCTTCGTGTTCCTGTCGTTGCTGATGGGCTGGGCGACGGCGACGGAATGCGCCGCCTGGGGCGTGCTGGGATCGCTGGCGATCGCATGGTGGCAGGGCGCGCTGACCTGGCCGGCGTTCTGGGCCAGCGTCATGGGCGCGACGCGGGTCAATTGCATGATCCTGCTGATCCTGGCCGGCGCTTCCTACATGGGCACGTCGATGGCCTATACCGGCATCCCGTTGGCGCTCGCGAGCTGGGTGAACAGCCTCCAGCTCAGTCCCTATGCGCTGATCGCGGCGCTCACCGTGATGTACATCGTGCTCGGCACGGCCCTCGACGGCATTTCCATGATTGTGCTAACCACTGCCATCGTCATCCCGATGGTGAAGCAGGCCGGCTTCGATCTGGTCTGGTTCGGTATTTTCCTGGTGCTGGTGGTGGAAATGGCTGAAGTCTCGCCGCCGGTCGGCTTCAATCTGTTCGTGTTGCAGACCATGAGCGGCAAGGATTCCAACACGGTCGCCAAGGCGGCCCTGCCGTTCTTCTTTTTGCTCGTTCTGGCCGTAGCCATCATCGCGGTGTTCCCTGATATCGTGATGGTGCTGCCGCGGATGGCGTTCCCTGGCTAGAGAAAGGTGTTGTCATGTTCAGGCTTGTTAAAACGTGCGCAATCGCTGCCTGTGTCGCAGCGCTTGCCGCCCCGGCAATGGCGCAGACAAAATGGAATCTTCCGGCGGCCTATCCGGCCGACAATCCGCATTCGGTTAACCTGATCGCGTTTGCCAAGGACGTCGGCGACGCCACCGGCGGCAAGCTACAGATCACCGTGCATGCTGCGGCGTCGCTGTTCAAGGCGCCGGAAATCAAGCGCGCGGTCGCCACCGGTCAGGCGCAGGCGGGTGAGGTTCTGATCTCGCTGCATGAGAACGAAGACCCGCTGTTCGGCATCGATGTCGTCCCGTTCGTGGCGACGAGCTATCCGGCGGCCAAGAAGCTGTGGCTGGCGTCGAAACCCGCGGTCGAAAAGAAACTCGCATCGCAAGGTCTGCTGCTGCTGTTCGCGGTGCCGTGGGGTCCGCAGGGCATCTATGCCAAGAAAGACCTCAACACAGTTGAGGACATGAAAGGCCTGAAATGGCGCGCCTATAATGTCGGCACCTCGCGCATCGCCGAACTTGTCGGCGCGCAGCCTGTCACCATCCAGGCGGCGGAATTGCCGCAGGCGCTGGCGACCGGCGTCGTCAACGCGTTCATGACTTCGGGCTCGACCGGCTACGACAGCAAGGCCTGGGAAACCATGACGCATTTCTACGATACGCAGGCCTGGATTCCGAAGAACGTCACCTTTGTGAACAAGGCGGCGTTCGACGCGCTCGACAAGCCGACCCAGGACGCGATCCTGAAGGCGGCGGCGGTCGCCGAAGAGCGCGGCTGGAAGCTCGCGGAAGAAAAGGCGAAGTGGTATCTCGAACAGCTTGCAGCCAACAAGATGAAGGTACTTCCGCCGCCTCCGGCGCTGAAGACCGGCCTTGAGAAAATCGGCGAGCAGCTGACGGCGGACTGGTCGAAAAAAGCCGGCCCCGAGGGGGAGGCTGTGATCGCGGCGTATAAGAAGTAGGGTCGAACCGGGCGAGGCGAACCAAGCGTGTAGGGTGGGTTAGCGCCGAAGGCGCGTAACCCACCGGGCGCCAGTCGCGAATCACCGTGGTGGGTTACGGCGCTTTGCGCCTAACCCACCCTACGGGGCCAGCCTAGTTCGGCCCGACTGAAAACGGGCCGATCGCGATGACGCGGCAATCGCTGTCGCGCTTGACGCAGTTGCCGAGCGCGTCGTTCACCGCGTCCTGTTCGTTGGCAGCCTTGAGCGCCAGTCCCGGCCGGCCGCTTGCGCCGACGGCGACCGCGCTCCAGCCGGTGGACGCGTCCGCAAGCCGGCGCGCGACGTCATCTCTCGAATCCGCTGCGATGGAAGACGTGCTGTTGGCCCGAAAGAAGCCGATGACTTTCAGCGTGGTCGGCACCGGAACGACGAAGATATCGTCGAGCGCGACAATCATGCAGGGAACGCCGGCAGTAGCGCCGCACCCTTCGAGGGTCCGGCGCGCCGCTTCCTCGACGGATTCCTGAGTGGTATAGAAGAAGAACTGACCTCCCGGACCCAATGCTATAGCCTTGGTTTTTCGTCCCGGCGCATAGCCGCTGTCCAGCCGGGCTTTTCCGGTGTCGCGTGCAAGCGGCATGTCCCTGGCTGCGAATGGCTTCTCGATGGTCTGATCGTGCTTGATCCAGGGCAGCGGCGGCATCGGCGGCCGGCCATGCGAATAAACCACCGTGTTGCCGACCGCATAGAGTTCGCACTTGCGCGGCGGTTGAACGGCATCCGCTCTTTTTTGACATTCTTCGAGCGCGCGGCTTTTCGCAGCCTCTTCGCTCTGCTGCCCAACGACGTATCCGTTGGTACCCGTCGTGACGAGGGCCAGCGCCTTGAAATTGTCGGCCGGGGCATATTCCTTCGCCATCGCGGCGCGCGCCCGGTTGGTGACGAACGGCACCGTCTCGGCCACAAACTTTTCGCTCGACGGAAGCGGCGGCGGTGAAGGCGGCGGCGGAGCCGGCGCCGCTACCGTCGGTGCTGCGGGCGGCGGCGCCGGGGATGGCGCGGGTGACGGCGCGGATGCGGTCGAAGCTGTTTTCGTCGCACCCGGTTTTTCGACCTTGTTGAAATACAAGAACCCGCCGACGCCGATTGCCGCCAGGGCCACCAGCGTGGCGGCCGCGGGCCAGATCCAGTTCGGCAGCGCGCCGGCCTTCTTCTTGAGCTGCGGCGTCGCCCAGCTGCCGTCCTCGCGCCGCATCGCCACCATGTAGGCGTGAACCGGCGTCGGAATGTTCTTCACCTCCTGCGCGCCGATATCGGCGAACTGCACCGACAGCTTGTTGGCCACCTGCTCATGCACCGCGCGCGAAATGCAGATGCCGCCGACTTCGGCGAGACCCTCGAGGCGCGCGGCGATATTGACGCCATCGCCGAGCAGATCGCCGTCGCGCTCGACCACGTCGCCGATAGTGATGCCGATGCGAAAACTCATCTGCCGGCTGGCGGGATAGGCCATGTTGCGGGTGCGCAGGCTTTCCTGAATGTCGATCGCGCAGCGCACGGCTTCGACGGCGCTGGGAAATTCCGCGAGAACGGCGTCGCCGGCGGTGTTGAAAATCCGGCCCCCGGCCCTGGCGATGAAATCGTCGGTGACGGATCGATACGACGCCAGCCGCCGCAGCGTCTCTTCTTCATCCTCGGCAACAAGCCTGGAGTAGCCGGCAATATCGGCGGCGAAAATCGCTGCAATCTTGCGTTTCATGAAATGGCCGGCCTCAGGCAATATTCGGCCGTGAGAATGCCGCCTACAGCAGCGGGGCGCAACCGGGTTTCAGCGGCCCGGCTAAACGCCGTCATTCCGGGGCGCTCGTGAAACGAGCGAACCCGGAATCCAGAAATGCGGATATCTGTTGCTGGATTCCGGGTTCGCGCCGAAGAGGCGCGCCCCGGAATGACGAATGCTAGTGCATCGCCGTCGAATTGAGCTGGTGCTGGATGCTCTTGAAATGATCGAGCCGCTCGATGGCGCGGTCGAGTTCGGAGCCTTCCTTCTCGGCGAGCTTGGCTTCCATGCCGCTGATCTTGTCGGCGAATGCAGCCTTGTCGATCTCTTCCAGCGAGGTCGCGACATCGGCCAGCACGGTAAGGCCGTTCTCGGAGACTTCGGCAAGGCCGCCGAGCACGATGATTTTTTCCTGCGTGCCGCCGATGGTCACCGTCAGAATCCCCGGCCGGATCGCCGCTACCACGGGAGCATGTCCGGCAAGCACGCCGAAATCGCCCTCGACGCCGGGGATATCAACCTGGTCGACTTCTCCGGAGAAGGCGAGCTTTTCCGGCGAGACGAGATCGAAGTGGAAGGTGGCCATGTGCTCGGTCTCTGTTGTTGTCACCCGCGGGCTTGACCCGCGGGTCTATCACGCAAGAATTTTCTTTCGATGGATTGCCGGGTCAAGCCCGGCAATGACGATCTAAAGTTACGCCGCTTCGGCTGCGAGCTTCTTGCCCTTTTCGACCGCCTCTTCGATGGTGCCGACCATGTAGAAGGCGGCTTCCGGCAGATGATCGTACTTGCCTTCGCAGATGGCGCGGAAACCCTTGATGGTGTCGGCAAGGTCGACGAACTTGCCCGGCGACCCGGTGAACACTTCGGCGACGAAAAACGGTTGGCTCAGGAAGCGCTCGATCTTGCGCGCCCGCGCCACCGCGATCTTGTCCTCTTCCGACAGTTCGTCCATGCCGAGAATGGCGATGATGTCCTGCAGCGACTTGTAGCGCTGCAACACCTGCTGGACCATGCGCGCGGTCTGATAGTGCTCCTCGCCGACGACGAGCGGCGACAGCATGCGCGAGGTGGAATCGAGCGGATCGACCGCGGGATAGATGCCCTTTTCCGAAATCGCGCGGTTCAACACCGTGGTGGCGTCCAGATGCGCGAACGAGGTGGCGGGCGCCGGATCGGTCAAGTCGTCGGCCGGCACGTAGATCGCCTGCACCGAGGTGATCGAACCCTTGTGCGTGGTGGTGATGCGCTCCTGCAGCGCGCCCATGTCGGTGGCAAGCGTCGGCTGGTAGCCCACCGCGGAAGGGATGCGGCCGAGCAGCGCCGACACTTCGGAGCCTGCCTGGGTGAAGCGGAAGATGTTGTCGACGAAGAACAGCACGTCCTGGCCCTGGTCGCGGAAATGCTCGGCGACGGTGAGGCCGGTGAGGCCGACGCGGGCGCGCGCGCCCGGGGGTTCGTTCATCTGGCCGAACACCAGCGCGCATTTCGATTTGACGTCCGGATCCGGATTGTGCGGGTCGGCGTTGACCTTGGATTCGATGAACTCGTGATAGAGATCGTTCCCTTCGCGGGTGCGCTCGCCGACGCCGGCGAACACCGAATAGCCGCCATGCGCCTTGGCGACGTTGTTGATCAACTCCTGAATCAGCACGGTCTTGCCGACGCCGGCGCCGCCGAACAGGCCGATCTTGCCGCCCTTGGCATAGGGCGCCAGCAGATCCACCACCTTGATGCCGGTGACGAGGATTTCCGCTTCGGTCGACTGATCGGTGTAGGTCGGCGCTTCCTGATGGATGGCGCGGTTGCCTTCCGATTCGATGGGTCCTGCTTCATCGATCGGCTCGCCGATCACGTTCATGATGCGGCCGAGCGTGCCGGCGCCGACCGGCACCATGATCGGCGCGCCGGTGTCGGTCACCTCGCCGCCGCGGACCAGACCCTCGGTGGTGTCCATCGCGATGGTGCGCACCGTGGACTCGCCGAGATGCTGGGCGACTTCGAGCACCAGACGGTTGTTGCCGTTCCTGGTTTCGATCGCATTCAGAATGGCGGGCAGATGTCCTTCGAACTGCACGTCGACGACGGCGCCGATGACCTGCGTGATGCGGCCGGTCTGGTTGGCGGGGGTAGCCATAAAACTCTCTCCTTGAAGTCGGAAACCTGGGGCATGATCCCGAAAAGTGGATACCGGTTTTCGGAAAAGACCATGCCCAATTAACTAGACGACCGTAACCTTGACGGGGATGTTGCCCTTGGTCGCTTTGGAATACGGGCACACCGTGTGGGCTTCGTCCGCCGCCGCCTGAAGCTTGTCCTTGTCGGCGCCGGCGACCGAAACCTTCAACTCGGCGGCGAGATTGAAGCCGCCCTCGGTATTCAGCGTGACCTCGCAGGTCACCTTGGCGGCCTGGGCATCGATGCCGTGCTTCTTTGCGATCAGCATCAAGGCCTGGCAGTAGCAGGACGACCAGCCCAGCGCGAACAGCTGCTCGGGATTATGGCCGTCGCCAGCGCCGCCGAGCTCCTTCGGAAAACCCATCGCCAGTCCAAGGACGCCGCCTTCGAGAACCGCGCGGCCATTGCGTCCACCTGATGTCGTAGCCTTGGTGACATATGCCATTTTGACTCTCCTCAGATTGCCTCGGCGCCGGAGATGATCTCGATCAGCTCCTTGGTAATCATCGCCTGGCGGGTTCGGTTGTAGATCAGGGTCTGCTTGCGGATCATGTCGCCGGCGTTGCGGGTGGCGTTGTCCATCGCGCTCATCTGCGCGCCGTAGAACGAGGCATTGTTTTCCAGCAGCGCGCGGAAAATCTGCACCGCAAGATTGCGCGGCAGCAGCCCGGCGAGAATCTCATCCTCTTCCGGTTCGTATTCGTAAGATGTCGCCGGACCGGCATTCGCCGCCGGCGCTTCCACCACCAGCGGAATGATCTGCTGCGCGGTCGGGACCTGTGCGATCACCGACTTGAAGCGCGAGTAGAACAGCGTGCAGACGTCGAACTCGCCGGCCTCGAAGCGCGCGATCACCTTCCTGGCGATGGCCTCGGCATTGACGAAGCCGAGCTGACGAACCGACCGCAGATCGACATGTTCGATGATCTGCTTTTCGAAGGTGCGGCGCAGCTGCTCATAGCCCTTGCGGCCGACGCAGAAGAATTTGACCTCTTTGCCCTGGTTCATCAGCGACAGCGCGCGCTCGCGGGCCAGGCGCACGATCGACGAATTGAAGGCGCCGGACAGGCCGCGCTCGCCGGTGCAGACCAGCAGCAGATGCACCTGGTCGTTGCCCGTGCCGGCCAGCAGCACCGGCGAGCCGGGGGACGACGCCGCCGCGGCGGCGATATTGGAGATCACCGCGTCCATCTTCTCGGCATAGGGCCGCGCGGCTTCGGCGGCGTTCTGCGCCCGGCGCAGCTTCGACGCCGCGACCATCTGCATCGCCTTGGTGATCTTCTGCGTCGCCTTGGTGGAGGCGATGCGGACGCGCATGTCTTTCAAGCTGGCCATTGCGGCTGCGGACCTTCGGGTTCTTTTTTACCTCCCCCTGCAAGGGGGAGGTCGGTGAGCGGAGCGAACCGGGTGGGGGTCACTAACCGGGTCACGGACCCCCACCCCGGCCGCCTTCGGCGGCCACCCTCCCCCTTTCAGGGGGAGGGTGGAAATCATGCAGCAAACGTCTTCGCGTAACTCTCGACCACCGTCTTGAGCTTGGCGGCGGTGTCGTCATTGAGATCGCGGCTGTCGCGGATGGCGTTGAGGATATCGACGTTCTTGCCGCGCAGCAGCGAGAGCAAACCGTCCTCGAATTCGCGCACCTTGGCGACCGGAATAGAGTCGAGATAGCCGTTGACGCCGGCGTAGATCGCCACCACCTGCTCTTCCATCTTCAGCGGCGAGAACTGCGGCTGCTTCAGCAGCTCGGTCAGGCGCGAACCACGCGCCAGCAGGCGCTGCGTCGAGGCGTCGAGATCGGAACCGAACTGCGCGAATGCCGCCATTTCGCGGTACTGCGCCAGTTCGCCCTTGATCCTGCCGGCGACCTTTTTCATCGCCTTGGTCTGCGCCGCCGATCCGACGCGCGACACCGACAGACCGACGTTCACCGCCGGACGAATGCCCTGGAAGAACAGATCGGTTTCGAGGAAGATCTGGCCGTCGGTGATCGAGATCACGTTGGTCGGAATATAGGCCGACACGTCGTTGGCCTGGGTTTCGATGATCGGCAGCGCCGTCAGCGAGCCCGAGCCGTGCTCGTCATTGAGCTTGGCGGCGCGCTCCAAGAGGCGCGAATGCAGATAGAACACGTCGCCGGGATAGGCTTCGCGGCCCGGCGGGCGGCGCAGCAGCAGCGACATCTGCCGATAAGCCACCGCCTGCTTCGACAGATCGTCATAGATGATGACGGCGTGCATGCCGTTGTCGCGGAAATATTCGCCCATGGTGCAGCCGGTGAACGGCGCGATGTACTGCATCGGCGCCGGATCGGACGCGGTGGCGGCAACGATGATGGAATATTCCAGCGCGCCCTGCTCTTCCAGCACCTTGACGAACTGCGCCACCGTCGAGCGCTTCTGCCCGATCGCGACATAGACGCAGTACAGCTTGATCTTCTCGTCGCCGGTGGCGTTGAGCGGCTTCTGGTTGAGGATGGCGTCGAGCGCGATCGCGGTCTTGCCGGTCTGGCGGTCGCCGATGATCAATTCGCGCTGGCCGCGGCCGATCGGGATCAGCGCATCGATTGCCTTGAGGCCGGTCGCCATCGGCTCGTTGACCGACTTGCGCGGAATGATGCTGGGCGCCTTGACGTCGACGCGCTTGCGCTCGGTCGACTGGATCGGGCCCTTGCCGTCGATCGGATTGCCGAGCGCATCGACCACGCGGCCGAGCAGGCCCTTGCCGACCGGCGTATCGACGATGGCGCGGGTGCGCTTGACGGTCTGGCCTTCCTTGATCTCGCGGTCGGCGCCGAAGATCACGATGCCGACATTGTCGGTTTCGAGGTTCAGCGCCATGCCGCGGGTGCCGTTTTCGAACTCGACCATCTCGCCGGCCTGGACGTTGTCGAGGCCGTAGACGCGGGCGATGCCGTCGCCGACGGACAGCACCTGTCCGACTTCGGAAACCTCAGCCTCCTGGCCGAAATTCTTGATCTGGTCCTTGAGGATCGCGGAAATTTCCGCGGCGCGGATGTCCATCAGCCTGCCTCTTTCATCGCGTGCTTGATCGAATTGAGTTTGGTGCGAAGCGAACTATCCACCATGCGGCTGCCGAGCTTGACCACAAGCCCGCCGATGATGGACGGATCGACTTTCACGTTGAGCGCGACGTCCTTGCCCGTCACTGATTTCAGCGCGGTCTTCAGGGCGTCGAGATTCTTGTCGCTGAGCGCTTCGGCGACGGTGACATCCGCCGTCGCTTCACCTTTGAATTTGGCCACCAGCGCGCGGAACGCCCGGATCACGTCGGCCACGGCGAACAGCCGGCGATTGGCGGTGAGAACTTTCAGGAAATTCGCGGAGATGCCACCAATTTCAGCTTTTTCAAGCACCGCCGTCAGCGCCCTGGACTGCATGTCCGCGCTGAACACCGGGCTGCGCACCAGCCTCAAGAGGTCGGGACTGTCAGCCAGCATGGCGTCGAACCTGTCGAGATCGGCCTTGACGGCGTCGACGGATTTTCCATCGCGCGCCAGCTCGAACAGGGCCGTTGCATAACGACCGGATACTCCCGAAACCGACGGATCTTCAGCTGCCACAAGCGCGCTCTTTGTGCTGTCAAACGCCAAGGGAAAAACCGTCGCCACAATGCGGCGCCTGGCGGCCCAAGCCCTTGGAATTCAAGCGGGACTTCGATTTTCGACCAGTACGATAAGTACCGGCACCGTTAAAATCGCGGCTTTGCTAACATAGCGTGAGCGCAGGTGCAACATGAGGCAGGCGGCGGGCGATGCCTTGTCGCAGCAATTGCACCGCGCGCGGAAAGCCGGCAATCCGGCCTGCGAAATTGCGCGACTTTTCCGAAGTCGAATCGGGCATCGGGCGTCGGGCGTCGGGCGTCGGGCTGCGACACACCGCGCGCGCCTCATCGGTAAATCGTTCCGCCCGTAATCGCATGCGATCCATGCGTCCTTCGCAGGAACGGCGGAACCCGCCGAGTCATTTCATTGCTGCGTTACTTGCTGAATGCTGGGCATGCCGCTTCGTGACTTTCTTCTACAGTATTCATAAGTAACTCAGAGTAAAAAATTGGTTAACGATCTGTTAACAAAGTTACAGGAGCCAATTACCGCTTCGATCACAAGATATTTCATCGGGACGCGGAATGAAAATCTCGCCAAGGTTACGCCTCATTGACCACTCAACGGTTCGACACTCAATGGGACGGGGGTTCCACTTGCCACATATGTGGTAATACTATCTGAGGGACTTGGTATATGTTGAAATTCAAGAAGTCGGCACCGGGAACTGGAACCCGGTCGCGCACGGCGATCGCACTGTTCGCTGGAACTCTTCTGCTCGGTGGGGGCATCACCGAAGCCTCGGCCAAGTCGAGGCATCATCACCGTCATCATCATCACGCCCATAAGGCCCATCACGCCGGCAATACGTCCTGGCGCGACGCCAACGCCTCGGTCGGCGGCTCCGGCCGCAGCTTCTCGGGCATGGCCTCCTATTACGGCAACGAATCCGGCAGCAAGACCGCTTCCGGCGCGCGCTTCAACCAGAACGCCATGACGGCGGCTCACCGCAGCCTGCCGTTCGGCACCAAGCTCAAGGTCACCCATGGCGGCCGCAGCGTCGTCGTCACCGTCAACGACCGCGGCCCCTTCATCCGCGGCCGCGTCCTCGACCTGTCGACCGGCGCTGCCCGCGCCGTGGGGCTGACCAGCCGCGGGGTCGGCAAGGTCACGGCGGAAGTGGTTTCCTGACGGTGCGTTTGCTGAATCAAGAATAGTAAGCGTTGCGTTCAGTACGGCTGCGGGGCGTTCCCGCAGTTGCAAGCCTGCCGTCGCAAATGACGGCAGGCTTTTTGTGCCGTCATTGGCTATCGCTCTCCGAGTCATGGCCGGGCTTGTCCCGGCCATCCACGTCTTGCTTTGAAGAGAGAAAGAAAGACGTGGATGCCCGCGCCAAGCGCGGGCATGACGAGAGGCGCAGGCGAGCGTTAGCCATGTCTCCCTGGCGCAGCTTTCGCGTCAGCGGTGCGTGACCGTTGCAACCAGCGATGCGTTCTTGCAACCGACGTGATCCGGTACGCTCGCCTTGACGTAGAGGCAGAGGAAGGAATTGGAGGTTGAAGGAAGCCCGTATGACCAAAGCCAGAAAAAAGAAAGCGCCGCGTTCGTCGGCCGAGTTCAGCACGCTTGACGATTTTCTGAAAGAACAAGGCAAACTGGAGGAGTTTGAGGCGATAGCCGTCAAGGAAGTGCTGGACTGGCAGATCGCCAAAGGAATTAGGCCGGCCAAAGCTCGTAGCCCAAAATCAAGTCGACCGCCTACTCGATCCGACTGAACTCCACGTCTTGCAGAATTACGGCATGGCAGGTGGATGGGTTTACATTCTGACCAATCGTCCGAACGGCATTCTGTATGCCGGCGTGGCCAGCGATCTCGTTCGCCGCATCTACCAACACCGCTCGGGATTCGTCGAAGGTTTCACCAAACGATATGGATTGAAGCGGTTGGTTTACTTCGAGCAGTTCGACGATATCCGCGACGCCATCCAGCGCGAGCACAACATCAAGCACTGGTCCCGCGCGTGGAAGGTCCGGAAAATTGTCGCTGCCAATCCGGATTGGGACGATCTTTTCGAAACGATCGCGAGATAAAGACGTGGATGCCCGGCACAAGGCCGGGCATGACGCGTTGGGCGGCGAAGCTGCAGCTCCGTCATGGCCGGGCTCGTCCCGGCCATCCACGTCTTGCTTTAAAGCGAGAAAGAAAGACGTGGATGCCCGCGCCAAGCGCGGGCATGACGAGGGCGCGTTTCCTTCCACTACAAAAAACTCTGCGGATCGACATCGACCTCGAGCTTGAGATTGCCCTTGGTCTTCGGCCCTGCCGCGAGCCATCCGCAAATACTCGGACAAATCCACCGCGCGCGGACTTCACCAATAGCTGGAAATGGTAGCGTCCCTTGATCATCATCGCGAGCGGCGCGCCTCAGCCGGGCCCAGCACCTGGATGCGAAGCCTCTCACGATAATGCTGGAAGCTCGGACGGCTTGCGCGTGGTGGTTTTGACAGTCAGAATCGAAAAGTCGTGTCGGATTTTTCAACAGGAACTTCTATGCCGTGTTGATCGAGCAGAAGACGAGCCGCATTAAATTGGTTCTCCTGGTCACGATGCGGGCCAACAATCACCTTTTTGATCGGTAGTCGCTTTCCCATTTCCTCAAAAAGGCTGATGTAGGGGATAACTGTTCCGCCGCCGCCTTCTCGAAAGCGAGCTTTTTTATGCAGCTTTTCTCCAAGCTGCTCAGCATCTGTTTTTAAACGGGTTGGTAGCGCAACTATACGGTACTCGTTCTCTTTCCTTAAAGCTGGCACTTTTCAAAAACGGCACAGAATCAATGAAGGGTTCAATATAATTCTGGGGGTGCCGATCTCCCAATATTTGTCGGACGTCTGGCGTCGCCGACAGTTTGGGCGCCTTGTCTTCAAACCCAACCTTCAAAAAAGCCGCCGCCATTCCTGAAAATCTCTCCAGTTTGGCTGCTGTTTCGTGACTGTCATACTCGACTTGCCGCGTTATCATCGCTTGGTAAGAATACTTCTCGCTTTCCAGATTTGTCAGCAAGTCCAGTTCACTCTCATCAAATTCTACGGCAAAACCTCCTCTTCCATACCCGCGCCACTGACTTAATAGGCCATGCTCGCTATTTGGCGATCCGACTTCGTGCATGCAGAAAGACGTTATGTAGATCGGAGATACTCGCTCGATTGTCTTAAGCAGTATGGCGGTCACCTTCTCCGCTTCGGTCCTCATCACGTCGTCAGACAAGGATTGCATCAGCTCTGGTTTGACGCGCCTACCTTGGTGAGGCGTGGAATGAGTCCTGCAAACTCTTTCTCAATTTGAGGTGTTAGCAATCTGTTGAGCAACTGGCATTCTGCTGAGTCGTTCAGAAAATTCGCATGGGTGGCCCACAGCGTTTGTGTTGTAATAATTCCTATAAGGCCGGCTGCTGTCGTGTAATGAAACAGTGACTTGATTTTCTTATTGGTCTCGGAGCCACCAATGTCGGATTGGGCTGTGGCGCGAGAACGTTCTTGCTTATCGAACGCGTGTAATCGCCTGCGGCCCAGCTTCTGATTCATCTAGCATTGATAGCCGATTCGGTTAGCCGGCGACATGACTGGCCAATACTCCGTGAAATCTACGGATTTCCGCGCCTCATTGTCTGCGCCGGCCGCACGCCAGCTAACTGCTATTCGTTTGCTCGCTAAATACCGGACAGGTCGTTAAGCCGGTCGCCTATTCGATCCGACTGAACTTGTGATGCATAAACTCAAAACACGCGCTATCGCTTCTTCGTCCTTAGCCGCACGCCCGGCGCGTCACCATTGGTGAATTCGACGCCGGCTTCCTCGAGCACGCGCTGGATCGCCGCGAGATTATTGCGCGTCGGCACGCGGCGCTCCTTCTCGAAGTCGATGACGACACTGCGCGAGACCATAGCACCATCGGCCAGCACAGCTTGATCCATATCGACGAGGCCGCGCGCAGCGCGGCATTGGGCGGGCGTAATCGACATTATGCTTGGTGCTCTAACTTAAGACATCTTGACTTAGGATAGACATAGTGTTATACGCCGTACCTAGAATCACGCTGGAGCAATACCATGCCGGGCAGGCGACGGGCACCGGTCAAGCGTTCGCGCGCCCGAAAAAACGAGCGCCGTGCTGAGTCTTTTCCGCTCGTTCTCCGGATCGAACAGCCGCTAACCGACGCCAGCAACTATGTGCAGGCGCTCTACCTGATGGGCTTCGGCCTCATCTCGCATCACGAGGCGGGCGGCGATGCGATCGTCGCGCTCGCGCACGAAACAGGAAAGCGCCTCGAAACGGTGAAAGAGATTTGGAACGAGATGCTAGGGGAGACACAGCGATCTCGCAGCGCAAAACGTAGGCGAGCGTCGTAGCTACCTGCAGACGAAGAGCCTGCCGTCGCGAATGACGACAGGCTCTCCTGTGATGTGCCGATCACTCTCCGCGTCATGGCCGGGCTTGTCCCGGCCATCCACGTCTTGCTTTGACCAGACGAAGAAAGACGTGGATGCCCGCGCCAAGCGCGGGCATGACGAGGGCGCGTTTCCTCCCACTACAAAAAACTCTGCGGATCGACATCGACCTCGAGCTTGAGATTGCCCTTGGTCTTGGGCCCCGCCGCGAGCCACTCGCGCAAATACTCGGATAAATCCACCCCGCGCGCCGACTTCACCAGTAACCGGAAGCGATAGCGGCCCTTGATCACCGCGAGCGGCGCTTCCGCCGGCCCCAGCACCTGAATCCGCGGATCGATCGGCGCGATCGCGGCGAGCCTTCGCGCAAAACTCTCCGCGGTGGGGCGATCGCCGGCGGAAACGATCAGGCTCGCCAGCCGGCCGAACGGCGGATAGAGCGCGCGTTCGCGTTGCTCGATCTCGCTTGCGTAAAACGCTTCGCGGTCGCAGGCCACCAGCGCCTTCATCACCGGGTGCTCGGGCTGATGGGTCTGCAGATAGCCGATGCCGCGGCCCTGCTCGCGCCCGGCGCGGCCGATCACCTGGTTGAGCAGTTGAAAGGTGCGCTCGGCGGCGCGCGGATCGCCGTTGCTCAAGCCCAGATCGGCGTCGACCACGCCGACCAGATTGAGCCGCGGAAAATTATGACCCTTCGCCACCAGCTGGGTGCCGATGATGATATCGACCCGGCCCTCCGCGATCTCGTTCAGCTCGCTGCGCATGGTCTCGATCGAGGTGATCAGGTCGCTCGACAGCACCAAAGTGCGCGCATCGGAAAACAGCGCCGCCGCCTCCTCCTGCAGGCGCTCGACCCCGGGGCCGACCGCCACCAGCGATTGTTCCGCCGCGCAGTGCGGACAGACGTTTGGGCGCGGCATCGAGAAGCCGCAGTGATGGCAGACCAGGCGCTGGCGAAAGCGATGGTCGACCAGCCATGCGTCGCAGATGGTGCAGGCGAAGCGATGCCCGCACGCCCGGCACAGCGTCAGCGGCGCATAGCCGCGGCGATTGAGGAACAGCAGCGCCTGCTCACGCCGCTCGACGGCAATCTTGATCTCCTCGGCCAGCCGCGGCGAGATGAAACGGCCGCGCGGCGGCGGTTCGCGGCGCAGGTCGATCGCCTCGATATGCGGCATGTGCTGGCCGCCGAACCGCTGTGGCAGCGCCACGCGCTGGTAGCGGCCCTTTCGCGCGTTGACTTCGGTCTCGACCGACGGCGTCGCCGAGGCCAGCAGAACCGGAATTTTCGCGATGCTAGCGCGCACCACCGCCATGTCGCGGGCGTGATAATGCGCGCCCTCGTCCTGCTTGTAGGCCTGATCGTGCTCCTCATCGACCACGATCAGTCCGAGATTGGCGTAGGGCAGAAACAGCGCCGAGCGCGCGCCGACCACGACCTGCGCTTCGCCCGCGGCGATCGCGGCCCAGTTGCGGGCGCGGGTACGCGGCGTCAGCTCGGAATGCCACTCGACCGGCCGCACCCCGAAACGGGCGGCAAAACGGTCGAGGAATTGCCCGGTGAGCGCGATCTCCGGCATCAGGATCAACGCCTGTTTTCCGCGGCGGATGATCTCGGCGACGGCCTCGAAATACACTTCGGTCTTGCCCGAGCCGGTGACGCCGTCGAGCAGCGCGACGTGAAAACTGCCGTTCGCCGCCAGCGCCCGCATCGCATCCACCGCGGTGCGCTGCTGGCGCGAAAAGTCCGGCATCGCAAACGACGGATCGGGGGCGGGCGGCGGCGGCGCAGGCGGCAGCGCCTCGGCGGTCAGCGTTCCCTCGTCGACCAGCCCGTCGATCACGCCGGCGCTGACGCCGGCCTCCCTGGCGGCTTCGGATTTTCCGTGCAGCAGCCCGTCCGACAACACCTCGATCAGCCGCCGCCGCGCCGGGGTCATGCGCTGCGGTGATGGGCCTGCCAGCCGCACGCCCATCCGCACCCGCTCGGGGCCGAGATGCTCGCCCATCCGCAAGGTCATGCGCAGCACCATGCCGCGCGCCGACAGTGTGTAGTTGGCGACCCAGTCGACCAGCTTGCGCAGTTCGTCCTGCAACGGCGGCACGTCGATTTTTTCGCTGATGTCCTTGAGGCGATTGTGCAGGCGCGGATCGGGATTGGCGTTTTCGGCCCATACCACCGCGATGACCTCGCGCGGCCCGAGCGGCACGCACACCACGTCGCCCGGCTTAAGCTCCATGCCGCGCGGCACGCGATAGGAATAGGCCTGATTGAGCGCGACCGGCACCAGCACATCGACCACGCGCGCGGCCGAGGTTGCAGGTGACGGTGAGAGGTGCGCGGGTTTATCCATCTATGAATTCAGGTTGAAGCAGCTCCTGCTCACCTCTCCCCGGAGGGGAGAGGTCGAAGCCGGAGCGTCAGCGAAGGCTTCGGGTGAGGGGTCTCTCCACGCACTCGGACTCGCTGAGAGACCCCTCACCCGCCGCGCATCTGACGATGCGCGTCGACCTCTCCCCTGCGGGGAGAGGTGAGCTGAGCGTCCTGCCGATTCGGTTAAAACCATCATTGCTCTAACTTAAGGACGCCAGCCGGTCGAGGCCAGCGACGCGAGCGTGTGAAGTGGGCCTAATTCAAGCGGTTCATCAAAGGGTAACGACCCGGGTGTGATAGTATCGGCCTTGTCTCACCTGCTTCGAGAACCAATGGCCAAGCCCGCTCCCGCGACCCCGCAAATCCACCTCGCCTGCGCCGGTGAGGATCTCGCGCTGCAGATGACGCGATGGCTGTCGCATCTGCGCGCCGAACGCCGGCTGTCGCCGAAGACGCTGGAGGCTTACGCCCGCGACGTCCGCCAGTGCCTCACCTTCCTTGCCGAGCATTGGGGCGCACTGGTGACGCTGCCGCGCTTCGCAGCGCTTGAGGCCAGCGATGTCAGGGCCTTCATGGCGTCGCGGCGCGCCGAGGACATCGGCGGGCGATCCTTGATGCGGGCGCTGGCGGGATTGCGCTCGTTCGGGCGCTTCCTCGAACAGGAAGGCAAGGGCAAGGTCGGCGCGCTGTCGGCGATCCGTGCGCCGAAGATCGGAAAAAGCCTGCCCAAGCCGATCCAGATGGCGGCGGCCAAACGCTTCACCGAGGCCGGCGAGCGCGCCGGCGAAAATCGCGAGCCGTGGATCTGGGCGCGCGACGCCGCGGTGATGGCGCTATTGTATGGCTCCGGCCTGCGCATCTCCGAAGCGCTGGGGTTGAGGCGCCGCGAGGTGCCGCTGCCCGGCGCCGGCGACGTGCTGATCGTGACCGGCAAGGGCAACAAGACGCGCATGGTGCCGGTGCTGCAAAACGTGCTGGCGCTGATTCAGGACTATGTCGCGATGTGCCCGCATCCGCTGCCGGCCGAAGGACCGATCTTCGTCGGCGCGCGCGGCGGTCCGCTCAGCGCCCGAATCATCCAGCTCACCATGGAGCGGCTGCGCGGCGCCCTGGGTCTGTCCGACAGCGCCACCCCGCACGCGCTGCGGCACTCCTTTGCAACGCACCTGTTGACCCGCGGCGGCGACCTGCGCGCGATCCAGGAACTGCTCGGCCACGCCTCGCTCTCGACCACACAGATTTATACCGGCATCGACACCGAACGGCTGTTCGAGGTGTACAAGACGGCGCATCCAAGGGCCTGAATCCCGCCGTCATTCCGGGGCGCGCGCCTTCGCGCGAACCCGGAATCCAGAGGTTTGATCCGGGTCTGGATTCCGGGTTCGCGCCGAAGAGGCGCGCCCCGGAATGACGGATGTGCGTCGCCACATTCTCCTTGCACGGAACCGGCCTATCGGCCAATGCTCGCGCAGTTTCGCCGGGAGGGAATCATGGGCGCACATGAAAGCATGGAGCACGCCGAGCATGCCGAGCATGCCTCCGGCTCCAACAAGAAGATCGCATTGCTGATCGCGGTGATCGCGCTGTTTCTCGCGTTCTCGGAAACGCTGGGCAAGGGCGCCCAGACCGAGGCGCTCGGCAAGAACGTGGAAGCCTCGAACCTCTGGGCGTTCTTCCAGGCCAAGAGCATCCGCCGCACCGTGGTTCAGGCTACGTCCGATCAGGCCAGGCTCAGCCTCGGCGTCATGGGCGACGACGCCGCCAAGGCCGCGCTGAAAAAGCAGATCGAGGACTGGACCAAGACCGCGGCGCGGTACCGCTCCGAGCCCGAGACCAACGAAGGCTCGGAGGAATTGGCCAAGCGCGCCAAGCACGCCGAGCACGAACGCGACCTCGCGCTGGCGAAATACCATCACTACGAGGTAGCCTCGGCTGCGTTTCAGATCGGGATCGTGCTGGCGTCGGCCACGATCATCACCGGCATGATGGTGCTGGCGTGGATCTCCGGCGCATTGGCGATCGTCGGCCTCGCCTTCACCGCGATCGGCCTGTTCGCGCCGCACTCGGTGCATCTGATGTAGAGAGCGTAGCCCGCATGAGCGCAGCGATATGCGGGATCGGCCGCCCCGCATGTCGCTGCGCTCATGCGGGCTACCGGCCGCGCCGCGTCACGAGGCAGGGCCTACGCATTCCTGCAAAGCTCCAGCACCGCGTCGGCAAAAGCCTGCGGCGCTTCCTGCGGCACGTTGTGACCGGCGTTCGGCAACACGCGGCGCTGATATGGACCGGTAAAATATTTCGCGTGCCCTTCCGAAAGTGCCGGGGCCATCACGCCATCATCGGCGCCATGGAGATTGATCGCCGGCACGCCGATCTTCGGCTGCCTCGCCAACGTCGCCTCGATTGACGCATAGCGCGGATCGCCGGCCACGCTGCCGAAGCGGTGCCGATACGAATGGATCACGACATCGGCGAAATCTTCGTTGTCGAACGACGCAGCCGTTCGCTCGAACGTCGCGTCATCGAACGCCCAGGTCGGCGACCACATTTTCCAGAGCTGGCGGCAAATCGCGCGGCGCTGCTGGATCAGGCCGTTGCGGCCGCGCTCGGTGTGAAAATAATACTGGTACCAGAGCCGCGCTTCCTGCTCGGGATCGGCGGGCTTGAAGGAATTCGGTATGTCCTGGATGTTGTAGCCGGTGCAGCTGACAAGCCCGGCGACGCGCTCCGGCCACAGCGCCGACACCACGCAGGCCGCGCGGCCGCCCCAGTCATATCCGGCCAGCACCGCCTTGCGGAGTTCAAGCGCGTCGAGCAGTTCCAGCAGATCCTGCCCCAACGCGGCCTGCTCGCCGGAACGCAGCGTCTGCGCGGACAGGAACCGGGTGCCGCCATAGCCGCGCAGATACGGGACGACCGTGCGAAAGCCCGCGGCGTTGACGATCGCCACGACCTCGTCGAAGCCGCGCGGATCGTAGGGGAAACCATGCAGCAGCAGAACCGGCAGTGCATGATCCGGACCGCTCTGCTCACAGGCGACATCGAGTACGGAAGTCTTGATGCGGGCCGGTTGTGCCAAGGGATTACCGCGCTTCGTGCACGCGCTTGCGGAACTGCTGGATCATCCGCAGCAGCCGCGACGACCCGCGGGCCGCACTGATGGCTGCCTTGATCCGCAATTTTACCGGATCGATGATGGCATGGGCCTTGGCCCGCAACGCCATCACCCAGTCATACAGTTTTTGAAACCACGCCATCTGCAACAGCTTCGGCCGCGTCACGTCGAAGATGAAAGCCGCGACGCCGAGGCCGAGGAATTTTGCGAAGGCGAGGATGACGACGGCGCTGACCCAGTATTCATTGGCGAGCAGCCACAGGCCGAACAGCTTTAGCGGAAACAGCGGGATCACCGGCACGATGAACACGATCAGCGTCATCGCCGGCGACAGCATGTCGACCTGGTCGGCAAGCCATGCCTTGAACGCGCGCAGCGGAATCCACGCCACCACGCGCGCGACGACCGGCTCCAGATGATCCCACAGCCACGCCTCGATCAAAAAGATCAGCGCAAGCAGAACCCACAGCGGCTGGAGAATGCGGCGCAGCATGAATGCGTGTCCACCATCCGGGTTACCCGGACAATGATCACATATGGATGGCGCGTTTGCCAACCGCAAGCGCGGCTTCCTTGACCGCTTCCGAACGCGTCGGGTGCGCATGGCAGGTCCGCGCCAGATCCTCGGCGGATCCGCCGAATTCCATCAATACCGCGGCTTCGTGGATCATTTCGCCGGCTTCCGCGCCGACGATATGGACGCCGAGCACGCGGTCCGTCTTCGCATCTGCGAGAATCTTCACAAACCCCTCGGTGGTCTGGTTGACCTTGGTCCGCGCATTGGCGGTGAAAGGGAACTTGCCGACGTTGTAAGCCACACCGGCCGCCTTCAATTCCTCCTCGGTCTTGCCGACGGCGGCGACTTCCGGCGAGGTATAGACCACGCCGGGAATGACGTCGTAATTGGTATGGCCGGCCTGCCCTGCGAGGATTTCGGCGACCGCGATGCCTTCGTCCTCGGCCTTGTGCGCCAGCATCGGGCCTGCGATCACGTCGCCGATGGCATAGATGCCCTTCACATTGGTGGCAAAATGCCCGTCGGTCTGCACCCGGCCGCGGGAATCCAGTTCGATGCCGGCCTCTTTCAGCCCGAGCCCTTCGGTGTAAGGCACGCGTCCGATCGAGACCAGCACGACATCGGCATCGATGGTGTCGGCCGCGCCGCCCGCCGCGGGCTCGACCTGCGACTTCAACATTTTTCCGGAAGCGTCGATCGCGGTGACCTTGGCGCCGAGCTTGAACACCATGCCCTGCTTCTCCAGGATGCGCTGGAACGACTTTGCGATTTCGCCGTCCATGCCCGGAAGAATGCGGTCGAGGAATTCCACCACCACGACTTCCGCCCCTAACCGCCGCCACACCGAGCCAAGCTCGAGCCCGATCACGCCGGCGCCGATCACCAGCATCTTTTCCGGCACCTTGTCGAGCAGCAACGCGCCGGTCGAGGAGATGATGCGCTTCTCGTCGATCTCGATGCCTTTCAGCTTTGTCACGTCGGAGCCGGTGGCGATGACGATGTTTTTCGTCTCCAGCGTCTCGACCTTGCCGTCGGCCGGCTTCACCTCGACCTTGCCGGCCGCGACGATGCGTCCGGTGCCCTGATAGGAATCGATCTTGTTCTTCTTGAACAGGAAGGCGACACCCTTGGTGTTGCCGTCGACGCCATCGGTCTTGAATTTCATCATGGCCGGAAGATCGAGTTTTGGTTTACCGACCACGACGCCCATTTTCGGCAGCGCATGGGTGGCTTCCTCGAAACGCTCCGAGGCATGCAGCAGGGCCTTTGATGGAATGCAGCCGATGTTGAGACAGGTGCCGCCAAACGTCGGCCACTTCTCCACCACGGCGACCTTCATGCCGAGTTGCGCCGCGCGGATCGCGCAGACATAGCCGCCCGGGCCGGTGCCTATAACAACGAGATCGTAAGTGGCCATGATTGAAGTCCTGTAGCTGAATACTGTGACAGGTATTAGCGCCCGCCCGACACATCAAGGATGGCGCTGGTCACATAGGAGGCATCTTCCGACATCAGCCAGACAATGGCGTTGGCGATTTCTTCCGCCGAGCCGACGCGTTTCATCGGCACCATGGGCGCCAGCCGGTGCGCGCGGTCGGGATCGCCGCCACTGCCGTGAATTTCCGTGTCGATCAGCCCGGGCCGGATCGCCGCGACGCGAATGCCTTCGCCTGCGACCTCATGGCCGAGCCCGATGGTGAAGAAATCGATCGCGCCCTTGGAGGCCGCGTAATCGACGTAGGTGTTGGGCGCACCGAGTTTGGCAGCGACCGATGACAGGTTGACGATGACGCCGCCCTTGCCGCCATGGCGCGTCGACATCCGCTTCACCGCCTCGCGCGCGCACAAAATGCTGCCGGTGATATTGATGGCCATCATGCGCTGGATGCGCTCGGCGGACATCGTCGACCCGGGACGTGACCCCGATGATGCCGGCATTGTTGACCAGCGCGCCGAGCGTACCGAATTCGTCGGCCGCCTTGAACAGCGCCAGAATGTCGCTCTCGCTGGCGACGTCGCATTTCACGGCGATGGCCTTGCCGTTTTTGGCTTCGATGGTGGCGACCACTTCGCGCCGGCGTCTTCGTTCGTTGCATAACCGACGCAAATTTTAAACCCGCGCGATGCTGAGCAATCGCGGTGGCGCGGCCGATGCCGCGGCTGCCGCCGGTAATGATCACAACCTTGTCTGTCAAACCAACCCCCTTGAACGCCTGCAAGCCTACTCGAACAACCGTATCAGCATCGCGGCCAGCGCGAACATCGAGACGAACCACGCGAGACTTCGCGCGAATGGAATATGGAACAGATACAGCGGCACATACAGGATGCGCGCCACGATCCAGACCTGCGCGCCCAGCGCGCCATATCCGCCATTCCTGCCGGTGACCG
>CAVPZO010000062.1:0-47314 GCA_963710045.1 uncultured Alphaproteobacteria bacterium
GGCGCGAGCTTTCATCCAGGCGTCCAGGAACGCTTTGTCGTCCGTCGGCGGACTGGACTTGCCGTAGTCGGCCCATGCCGTAGTCAGAACGGCCTGCCGCTTGAACAGCGCATTGTTATGCGCCTCCTGCGCGTCGCTCCACTGACCGGCTTCCTTGAGCGCCTTCACTGCACCGGGATGAACCGGCACCACCCAGTTCTTGGTTTGGCGCTCGGCGGCAAGGCCCCCCGCGCCGGCGGCGGCATCCTTGTAGGCGTCATAGCCGACGATCATCGACTTTGTGATGGCGTAGACCTGATCGGCCGGCACCGATCCGTACACCATGAAAATCGGATACGGGTAGTTTCCCAGTTCGATCGGCTTGTCCTTGGAAATGCCGGCGCCGCAAGTGGCCATATGGCGGAAGAAAAACGATCCGACTTTCTGCACGCGTTCCCAACCGGCCTTGTCGTTATGCGGGAGCGGCGGCCAGACGATGCCGCGCGGCGAGGTCTCGGCTTCCTTTGCCGGTCCAGTGATAGTGGTTGCAAACGCGGCGTCGGTGTCGTTGTTGATCAGGCCCTTCCACATTGCGCCGTAGCTCGAAAACTCGACGGCCTTGACGTCGCTTTGCTTCAGGTCGCCGAACGCCAGGATCGCAAGCGAGTTTTGATTTAAGGCGGGGGAACCGACGACGAAGCCGACGCGCTTGCCCTTGAGCTGCTTGATCTCGGTCACGCCGGTGTCGCGCGCCACGCCGAGCGAGGCTGCGTTGCAGTCGACCGACGACAGCACCAGTTGCAGCGGCTGCGGCCCCCACTCCTTGGCCCCGAACTCGAACACGCCTTCCTGCGCGAAATAGGTGCCGGAGCCCATTGCCGAGACGACCGCGCGGCCGGCGCGCAATGGCGCGAGCCGGGCGACGTCGTTGCCTGCGGGGAGCACGCGGACATCGGTGCCGTATTTGTCCTTCATCATCTTGCCGACCGCGACCGCGATGTTGAAACCGGCGGTGCCGGTGTCATAGGCGGTGAATGTCATGGTCGGCGGCAGTTTGACGTCTTGCGCGCGAGCGGCGGGCAGCGTCAGCAATGAGGCGCTCGCAACGGCAATCGAGGCAAGCGTAATGGTGCGATGAATCATGTTTCCCCTCCCAGGTGCATTCGCTTTAGCGAAGTGCGATTATGTTTGACGCAACAATGTCATTGGCCGGGTGCGATGGCAACGCCGGAGGTCTTGGACGAAAGTTCAGCAAGCCCGTTGGACAGATTGTCGCGGCGTTCGTTCAACCGCACTCACGTCTCGATGATGGCGACGACCTGTCCTTCGGCGACAACGTCGTCGATCTTGACGAGTAACGATTTGAGCTTTCCCGCAGCCGGAGAGGCAACCGGGATTTCCATTTTCATCGCTTCGACGAATACGATGTCGTCGCCGTCCTTGACGCTGCTGCCTGCCTCAAATGGAAGCGCGCAGACGCGGCCCGCCACTTCGGTCACGATCTTGATTTCGGGCATTCCATTCTCCGAAGGAACCGTCTGACGGACAATGCCCTCGCGAACGGCTTGCTGTTGTGGCGGCAGATTGCCTGAGGTAGCTTGTTCCGCAAGTGGAATTTTATTCCGCATAGCGGAATGAACGGCGGGTACAAGCAATGGGGCGACGCTCGGAACGGCTCAGCAAGCAGGGAATGCTCGCCAGCGACCTTAACGGCGAGGGGGATGTCATTCAGGTGGTGTCGCGCGCGTTCGACGTGCTGCGCTGCTTCGAGGGCCATGAGGCGCGGCTCGGCAATCTGGAGATTTCCAACCGCTGCGGCCTGCCGCGCTCCACGGTGTCTCGCCTGACCCATACGCTGACCCGGATGGGGCAGTTGGTGTATCTGCCGCGCGATCAGAAATACCGTATCGGACCCAGTGCGGTGGCGATGAGCACCTCGATGATGCGCGGGCTGCAGCTGCGTAATTTGATCCGCCTGCGGCTGCAGGACGTCGCTGAAGAACTGCCGGGCACGGTCGGATTCGTGATTCCGGACCGCTTCCATCTGGTCTATCTCGAATTCGGCCGCGCCGCCCGTGCGATCGGCCTGCAATCCTCTACCGGCGACCGGATCGCGATGGCCAGCACTGCTGCCGGACACGCCTACACCGCCGCACTGGACGTCGATGTCGGCAACGCGCTGCTGGCGGAAATGGAACGCGAGATCCCCGAAGAGGCAAAACTGCTTCGCTCGCGCCTCGAAGCCAACCGCCGCTTCCTGCGCGAACACGGCTATGTCGTCGCTTGCGGACTGTGGAGTCCGCACATCAACGGCCTCGCGGTACCGCTGTGGTCGCCGCAATACCAGACCTTCGTCGTGGTCACGATCGGGCTGTTGTCGGCGATGTATGAGGAGAGGCGGCTGCACAAGGAAGTCGCGCCGAGAATGCTGGAATTGAGCGCCGCCATCGGCGGTATGCTGGAGAATGCCGAAGGCGATCTGTTCCACAATCGCTTGCAGGACACGACAATCCGGCACACCAAGAAAATCATCAAGGAGGATGCGGATGAACTGGAAGCCGGAACTCGACGACCTCGCCCGGCGCGAAGCGTTCGCGCGCGAGATGGGGGGCGTTGACAAGGTCAAGCGGCAGCGCGACCAGGGCCGGCTCACCGTCCGCGAGCGCATCGACAGACTGGTCGATGCAAAAAGCTTCCACGAGGTCGGCGCGATTTCCGGTGTCGCCGAATATGACGAGCACGGCGAACTCACCAACCTGACGCCGGCGAACTGCGTGTTCGGCCGCGGCAAGATCGACGGCCGCACCGTAGTGGTGGTCGGCGACGATTTTACCGTACGCGGTGGCTCTGCGGACGCGTCAATCTCGGCAAAACCGTTGATGGCGGAGGAGATGGCGCATGACTTCCGGCTGCCGATCGTCCGGGTGATCGAAGGCTCCGGCGGCGGCGGTTCGGTGAAGACCATCGAAACCAAGGGCGCCGCCAATCTGCCGGGCGGCATCGGCGGCACGCGCTGGTACTGGTACACGACGGCGAACATGGCGCGCGTGCCGGTGGTGGGCCTTGGCCTCGGCTCGGTCGCGGGGCTGGGCGCGGCGCGGTTAGCTGCCAGCCATTATTCGGTGATGACCAAAAGCTCGGCGATGTTCGTGGCCGGTCCGCCGGTGGTGAAACGCCTGGGTCAGGATCTCACCAAGCAGGAATTGGGTGGATGGGAAATCCAGACCCGCGCTGGCGGCGTCGATGACGCGGTCGATACGGAAGAAGAAGCTTTCGCCCGCACGCGGCGCTTCCTGTCCTACTTGCCATCGTCCGTCCATGAACTACCACCAACGATTCCCTGCGAGGACGACCCGGAACGCGCCGAAGAATCCCTGATGAAAGCGGTGCCGCGCAGCCGGCGGCAGGTCTACAAGATGCGGCCCATCATCGAGGCCGTGGTCGACAAGGGTTCTTTTTTCGAGATGGCTCAAAATTTCGGCCGCCCGATTATCGCGGGCTTTGCGCGGCTGGAGGGCCGGGCGGTGCTGCTGCTCGCCAGCGATCCGTTTCACTACGGCGGCTCATGGACGGCGGATGCCTGCCAGAAGGTGGTGCGTTACGCCGATCTCGCCGAAACCTTTCATCTGCCGGTGGTCTATCTGATGGATTGCCCGGGCTTCATGATCGGGCTGGACGCGGAGAAGGCGGGCACCATCAAGCACGGCGTGCGCGCCATGGCCGCGGTCAACCAGACCACCGTGCCTTGGTGCACCATCATCGTGCGCAATTCATTCGGGGTCGCCGGCGTCGTGCATCAGCCGGCGGACCGGTTCTCGATGCGCTACGCCTGGCCGTCGGCCTATTGGGGTTCGCTGCCGCTGGAAGGCGGCATCGAGGCGGCCTACCGCGCCGACATCGACGCATCGGACGATCCGAAGGCAAAACTGCTGGAGATCGAGGACCGCCTCAACAAGCTGCGCTCACCGTTCCGCTCCGCCGAACGGTTCTGGGTCGAGGAGATCATCGACCCGCGCAAGACGCGCTCATTGCTGTGCGAATTCGCGCGGCTGGCCGAACCGCTGCGCACGCCGGGAATAGCGACGAACATGACGATAAGGCCTTAATGTTCATCGTCATGGCCGGGCTTGTCCCGGCCATCCACGTCTTGACTTGATAACTACCCATAAGGAAGACGTGGACGCCCGGCACAAGGCCGGGCATGACGGAGGGGTGTTGCGGGGCGAGAGAGAAGAGGCGCTCACGCTATGCTTAGGCCGTCATCGGCTTCGGCTGCCTCGAGATCGCCAGCGTAATCAGCGCGGCGACGATGCACAGCGCGCCTGCGACGAAGAACGCCGGCAGGTAGCTCAACATCACGGTTCGCGACAGGCCGGCACCGAATGCCGCGACCGCAGCGCCTAATTGATGCCCCGCAAAGATCCAGCCGAACACCAGATTGGCGCGCTCAGGCCCGAAGCGTTGCGCGGTAAGGCGCACCGTCGGCGGCACCGTCGCGATCCAGTCGAGGCCGTAGAACATCGCGAACAGCGACAGGCCGTAGAACGAGAAATCGGTGAAGGGCAGGAACAGCAGCGACAGGCCGCGCAGGCCGTAATACCAGAACAGCAGATAGCGGTTGTCGTAGCGGTCCGACAGCCAGCCGGAGCCGATCGTGCCGACGAAATCGAACACGCCCATGGCGGCGAGCAGGCCGGCGGCCTGCACCTGCGGAATGCCGAAATCGAGGCACATCGGAATCAGATGCACCTGGATCAGGCCGTTGGTAGAGGCGCCGCAGATGAAGAACGTCGCGAACAGGATCCAGAACACCCGCGTTTTCGCGGCATCGCGCAGCGCGCCGAGCGCCGCCGCCATGATCGGCGCGGTGTTCGGCGGCGGCGCCGGCATAGGCTCACAGCCTTCGTCGCCGAACGGCCGCAAGCCGACGTCGCTCGGACGATCGCGCATCACCATGGCAACGGCGAACGCAGCAACCGCCAGCATCACACACATCAGCGCCAGCGCCATCCGCCAGCCCATCCGCTCGGTCAGGCTCGCCAGCAGCGGCAGGAACACCAACTGTCCGGTGGCCACGCTGGCGGTGAGGATGCCGACCACCAACCCGCGGCGCGCCGAAAACCAGCGCGCGGCAACGGTGGCGCCGAGCACCAGCGCGGTCATGCCGGTGCCGATGCCGATCACCACGCCCCACAGCAGCATCAGCTGCCAGACCTCGGTCATCGCCAGCGAGACCACCAGCGCCGACACCACGATCAGCAGCGCCGACAGCGTGACGTTGCGCAGGCCGTAGCGGTTGAGCAGGGCGGCTGCGAACGGCGCCATCAACCCGAACAGGATGAAACGGATCGACAGCGCTGCGGAAATTTCCGCGGTGGTCCAGCCGAATTCCTGCTGCAGCGGCACGATGAACACGCCGGGCGCGCCGACCGTGCCGGCAGTGATCAGCGCGGTCAGGAACGTCACGCCGACCATCACCCAGCCGTAGTGAATGTTCCTGCGGGCAAGCGCAGCCGACAGCCAGTTGGAGATCATAAGGTTTTCCGATCAAAATCTTAAGGCAATATGACGGCACGGCCCATTGAGCGCTAGTGGACGATACGCTCGATGGCAATGGCGGTGGCTTCGCCGCCGCCGATGCAGAGTGCTGCGACGCCGCGTTTCAGATTATGCGCTTCCAGCGCGTGCAGCAGCGTCACGATCAATCGCGCGCCGGTGGCGCCGATGGGATGGCCGAGCGCGCAGGCGCCGCCATTGATGTTGAGTTTTTCACGCGGAATGCCGAGATCGCGTTGCGCCGCCATCGCGACCACCGCGAAGGCTTCATTGATCTCGAACAGGTCGACATCGGCGACGCTCCAGCCGATTTTGTCGAGCAGCTTGCGGATCGCCGGGATTGGTGCGGTTGTGAACCACTGCGGCTCCTGGCTGTGGGTGGCGTGGCCGTTGATTACGGCTAACGAAGGCAGGCCGTCGCGGTCGGCCAGCGAGCGCCGCGCCAGGATCAGCGCCGCGGCGCCGTCGGCATTGGCAGAGGAGGCGGCCGGGGTGATGGTGCCATTGGCGCGGAACGCAGGCTTCAGCCCGGGAATTTTGGCGGGGTCGACTTTCAACGGATGCTCGTCATTCGCAACAGTGCGCACTCCGGCTTTTTCCTTCACCGCGATCGGAACGATCTCCTTCTTGAACGCGCCGCCTTCCACCGCCTTGCGGGCACGCGTGAGCGTCTCCATCGCATAGGCGTCCTGGTCGGCGCGGGTGAATTGATAGACCTCCGCGGTGGCTTCGCCAAAATCGCCCATCGAGCGGCCGGTCTCGTAGGCGTCCTCGAGGCCGTCCATCAGCATGTGGTCGATGATGCGGTCGTGGCCGACGCGGTAGCCGCCGCGCGCTTTCGCCAGCAGATACGGCGCGTTGGTCATGCTCTCCATGCCGCCGGACAGCACGATCTCCGCGGAGCCGGCATTGATGATGTCGTGCGCCAGCATGGTCGCCTTCATGCCGGAGCCGCACACCTTGTTGATGGTGGTCGCACCCGTCGAATCCGGTAGTTTCGCGCCGCGCGCGGCCTGCCGGGCCGGGGCCTGGCCCTGTCCGGCCGGCAGCACGCAGCCCATGAACACTTCGTCGATGCGATCCGGCGACAGCCTGGCGCGCTCGACCGCGGCGCCGATCACGTGGCTGCCGAGATTGTGGGCGCTGAAGGGGGAGAGATCGCCCTGGAACCGGCCGAGCGGGGTTCTGGCGGCGGAGACGATGACGACCGGATCGGGGCTTGCGGACATGGCGGATGCTCCTCAGTTTCGCGCGCAGCGACGGCGTGTTCGTTTGGATGATGTCCATCATATGATGCGCTGCAAAATTTGCAATGGGTCATCAAATGTTTTGTCGTCCCCGCCTGCGCGGGGACGGCCTGCGGAGAGGGGTTGCCCTATCTTTTCCGGTCCAAAAACCCCTGCATCAGCCGGCGCGGTTCGTCGGTCAGGAACGACTGCCCGAACACGCCGATCGAGAGGTTGACCGATTCCTTCAGCGGCAGCTCTTCCCATTGTTTCAACAGCGCTTTCTGCGAGCGCAGCGCCTCCGGTCCGCATTCCAGCAAGGCTGCTACCGTGCTCTCGACTGCGGCGTCGAGGCCGCCCTCCGGCGCCACCGCATCGACCAGCCCCCAGCCAAGCGCCGTCGGCGCGTCGATCGTCGCCGCCGTCATGATCAGCCAGCGCGCGCGGCCCCAGCCGATCAGCCGCGGCAGCAAGGCCGCATGGATCACCGAGGGTATGCCGACCTTGACCTCGGGCATGGCGAATTTGGCGTCATGCGCCGCGATCCGGAAATCGCAGGCGGCGGCGAATTCAAGTCCGCCGCCCAGACACCAGCCGGGAATCCGCGCGATCACCGGTGCCGGAAAGGCACGGGCCGCCTCGCACAGGTCGCGCAGGCCGGTGATGAATTTCTCCGCCGAGGCCTGATCGAGTTTTGCCATCTCCTTGATGTCGGCGCCGCCGATCATGCTCTTCTCGCTTTGGCCCGCGATCACCAGCACGCGAATCGCGCGTTCCGTGGCCAGCATTTGCAGACCCTCGCGGACGCCGTTGATCGCGGCGGAACCCAGGATATTGAGCGAGCCGGCGTTGCAGATCGTCAGGCGAACCACGCCGCGCGGGTCGCGGTCGACGCCGCAATGGGGATTGAGCATGTGCATGGCTGGTCTCGGGTTTTGCGTGATCGATTTTCGAAGGAGCAGTTCCCGGCCAAACCGTCGGCTTGTCAAGTGTCGCCAACCCGACTCTGCGGCAGCGATGACGGCGCCTCGCAAATAAATGCATCTTTTCTCGCCGGTTTCCGTTATTATATGATTTCAAACATCCAATGGGACGCCGATGCGCTATTCGAAAGAACACAAGCTGGAAACCCACGCCAGGATCGTGAAGAAAGCCTCGGTGCGGCTTCGCGAAAAGGGCGCGCACGGCATCGGCGTCGCCGACCTGATGAAGGACGCCGGCCTTACCCATGGCGGTTTCTACGCGCATTTCGATTCGCGGGAAGCGCTGGTGATCGAGGCGTTCGCCTATGCGATGGATCGGTCGACCGATCGCTGGCGCAAGCTCGCGGAGCAAACGCCATCCGAAAAACGCCTCGCTGCGATCGTGGAGTCCTATCTGACGCCGGTGCATCGCGACGATCCCGGCCATGGCTGCGCCATTCCGGCGCTGAGCGCGGAGATCGCCCGCGAGAGTCCGAAAACCCGAAAAGCCTTCGCGGCCAAGCTGGAACAGATGATTGAGATGCTCGGGGAGCAGATGCCGGACCTGCCGCGAAAGACCGCGCGAAAACAGGCGATGTCGTCGCTGGCGACCATGATGGGCACGCTGGTGCTGGCCCGCGTCGCCGGCAGCGGCGAGTTGTCCGATGGCATTTTGGGCGCCGGACGCGAGGCCGTGCTGGAGCGCGCGACGTCGGCGAAGGCGGGCGCAAAGAAGCCGGCCGGCAAAAAGGCTGCGGCGCCCGCGCGGCACTGACACCGCCCATATGACATTGGTCGTCGGTGCTGAAAATGCGGCGATGCTCGTATTCGCGCTTCGTTGACAGCCCGATGTGTAGCCTGTAGGCTACGGCATGGTTCAGATTATACGAACCGAAGAATATGCCTCGTGGATTCTGTCGTTACGCGACGACCGCGCAAAAGCCAAAATTGCCCTTCGTGTCGATCGTCTAGCGCTTGGAAACCCAGGAGATGTCAAGCCGGTGGGAGGCGGCCTCAGTGAAATGAGGATCGATTATGGTCCGGGCTATCGCGTCTACTACGGCAAGCACGGAGACAGCATCGTCCTGCTCCTGTGCGGCGGAACCAAGAATGGTCAATCCAGGGACATCAAGAAAGCCAAAGCGCTCTTCGAAAAATGGAAGACAAGCAAATGACTAAAACGGCACCTTACGACTCCGCCGAATTTCTCAATTCGCCGAAGGCTGTTCAATTCTACATGGAAGAAGCCATGGAGAGCGGCGATCCTCAATTGATAACCCACGCCCTCGGCGTCGTCGCTCGTGCCAAGAGCATGAGCGACATCGCGCGAAAATCAGGACTTTCTCGCGAGAGTCTCTACCGGTCCCTGTCTCCCACCGGGAAGCCTGAATTCGGGACCATCATGAGCGTGCTCAAGGCGCTTGATCTTGGCCTGTCAGTCAAGCCTCGCGCCGCGGGCAAAGCATCGATGCGCCGATCGTCTTCCAGAAAGAAAAAAGTCGCCGTTTAACTCACGAACCAAATGGCATACGACATTGGTCGAATGCCGCGAAAACCCGGCCATGCCCGCATTTTCGCAATTCCGCCGCGCGTAGAATCCCTTTCCAAATGCCGTAAAGCCTGCAAGATGCCGCAAAACCGGCCCTTGCCAATGAGCTGTTGGAGGAACCCATGCGTACAATCGGACATTTTATCGGCGGCCGCGAGGTCAAGGGCACGTCGGGCCGCACGGCCGACGTATTCGAGCCGATGACCGGCGACGTGCAGGCCAAGGTCGATCTGGCCTCGAAAGCTGAAGTCCGCGCGGCGGTCGAGAATGCCGCAGTTGCGCAGGTGGAGTGGGGTGCGACCAATCCGCAGCGCCGCGCCCGGGTGATGATGAAGTTCCTCGAACTGGCGCAGCGCGATTACGACAAGCTCGCCGACCTCTTGGCGCGCGAGCATGGCAAGACCGTTCCCGACGCCAGGGGCGACATCCAGCGCGGGCTCGAAGTGGTCGAGTTCGCCTGCGGCATTCCGCATCTGATGAAGGGCGAATATACCGAAGGCGCCGGCCCCGGCATCGACATCTATTCGATGCGGCAACCGCTCGGCGTGGTCGCCGGCATCACGCCGTTCAATTTTCCGGCGATGATCCCGATGTGGAAATTCGCGCCCGCGATCGCCTGCGGCAATGCATTCATCCTGAAACCCTCGGAGCGCGATCCCGGCGTGCCGATGGCCTTGGCGGCGCTGATGATCGAGGCGGGCCTGCCGCCGGGCATCCTCAATGTCGTCAATGGCGACAAGGAAGCGGTGGACGCAATCCTCGACGATCCCGATATCCGCGCCGTCGGTTTTGTCGGCTCCTCGCCGATCGCGCAATACATCTATGAGCGCGCGGCTGCGACGGGAAAACGCGCGCAATGTTTCGGCGGCGCCAAGAACCACGCCATTGTCATGCCCGACGCCGACATGGACCAGACCGTCGATGCATTGATCGGCGCGGGCTACGGTTCGGCCGGCGAGCGCTGCATGGCGATCTCGGTCGCGGTGCCCGTGGGCAAGACCACCGCCGACCGCCTGATGGAAAAACTGATTCCGCGCGTCGAAAGCCTGAAGATCGGCACCTCGATCGATCCCTCCGCGGATTACGGCCCCTTGGTGACCAGGGCGGCGCTGGAGCGCGTCAAGAACTATGTCGAGATCGGCATCCAGGAAGGCGCCACGCTCGCGGTCGACGGCCGCGGCTTCAAGATGCAGGGCTACGAGAACGGATTTTATATGGGCGGCTGCCTGTTCGACAACGTCACCAAGGATATGCGGATCTACAAGGAAGAGATTTTTGGTCCCGTTCTCTCGGTGGTGCGCGCGCACGATTACAACGAGGCGCTGGCGCTGCCGTCCGACCACGACTACGGCAACGGCGTTGCGATCTTCACCCGCGACGGCGACGCCGCGCGGGATTTTGCGGCCAAGGTCAATGTCGGCATGGTCGGCATCAACGTGCCGATCCCGGTGCCGATCGCCTATTACACCTTCGGCGGCTGGAAGAAATCCGGCTTCGGCGACCTCAACCAGCACGGGCCGGACTCGATCCGCTTCTACACCAAGACCAAGACCGTGACCGCGCGCTGGCCCTCCGGCGTCAAGGAAGGCGCGGAGTTCTCGATTCCGACGATGAATTAGTCGCGGCGAACCGGGCCGGGATATGCACTTCGCCCTTAACGAGGACCAGATCGCGGTTCGCGACATGGCGCGGGAATTCGCCGCGGAGAAAATCGCACCGCATGCGGTCCGCTGGGACGAGGAGAAATTCTTTCCGGTCGACGTGATGCGCGAGGCGGCACAGCTTGGCATCGGCGGCGTCTACATCCGCGACGATGTCGGCGGCTCGGGGCTGACACGGTTCGACGCGGCGCTGATCTTCGAGGCGTTGGCGCAGGGCTGCCCGACGGTGTCGGCGTTCATCTCGATCCACAACATGGCGGCGTGGATGATCGACGCTTATGGCAATGACGCGCAGCGACATCAATGGCTGCCGAAACTGTGCACCATGGAATTGCTGGCGAGCTATTGCCTGACCGAGCCCGGCTCCGGTTCGGACGCGGCGGCGTTGCGCACCCGCGCGGTGCGCGATGGCGACCACTATGTGCTGAACGGCCAAAAACAGTTCATCTCCGGTGCCGGCAAGGGCGACCTCTATGTGGTGATGGTGCGCACCGGCAATGACGGACCGGGCGGCATCTCGACGCTGGTGATCGAGGGCGACACGCCCGGACTTTCTTATGGCGTCAACGAACGGAAGATGGGCTGGAATGCGCAGCCGACCCGCGCGGTGATCTTTGAGAACGCGCGGGTGCCGATCGCCAACCGGCTCGGCGACGAGGGCATCGGTTTCAAGATAGCAATGGCCGGGCTCGACGGCGGACGCATCAACATCGCGGCGTGCTCGCTCGGCGGCGCGCAATGCGCGCTCGACAAGTCGCTGGCCTATATGAAGGAGCGCAAGGCATTCGGTAAACGGCTTGACGAATTCCAGGCGCTGCAGTTCCGGCTCGCCGACATGGCAACCGAACTGGAGGCGGCGCGGACCTTTGTGTGGCGCGCGGCGGCGGCGCTCGATCGCAAGGACGCGGATGCCACCATGCTGTGCGCGATGGCCAAGCGTTTCGGCACCGATGTCGGCTTCGAGGTCGCCAATCAGGCGCTGCAGCTGCATGGCGGCTACGGCTACCTCTCGGAATATGGCATCGAGAAAATCGTCCGCGATCTGCGCGTGCACCAGATTCTCGAAGGCACCAACGAGATCATGCGGCTGATCGTCTCGCGAAAGCTGATCGAGGGCGCGCGATGAGTGGCGCCGCCGCCGCATCGCAAAGTCCGGAGCCCGACCTGATCGTGCGGCGCGAGGGCGCGGCCGGGGTGATCCGCCTCAATCGGCCGAAGGCGATCAATGCGGTCACGCTGGAGATGTTCCGCGATACCGACAAGGCGCTCGGCCGGTTCGAGGCCGACCCGGCCGTTGGTCTGATCCTGCTGGAAGGTGCGGGCGAGCGCGGCCTGTGCGCGGGCGGCGATATCCGCGCGCTCTATGAGGACTCGAAGGTGCGCGGCGATCTCGGCAAGACCTTGTGGCGCGAGGAGTACATCCTCAACGCACGCATCGCGAAATTTCCAAAACCCTATGTGGCCTTCATGGATGGCATCGTGATGGGAGGCGGCGTCGGCCTCGCCGCGCACGGCAGCCACCGCGTGGTGACCGACAAGACAAAACTCGCGATGCCGGAGGTCGGTCTCGGCTTCTTTCCCGATGTGGGCGGCACTTGGCTGCTGTCGCGTTCGCCGGGCGAGATCGGCACGTATTTCGGATTGACCGGGCAAAACATGAATGGCCCCGATGCCGTCTATGCCGGTTTCGCCGATGCGGTGGTGCCTTCGGGCAAGTTACCGGTTTTGCGCGAAGCGCTCACCAAGCTGCGCGCTGGCGCTACCCGCGCCGACGTGAAATCTTTGATCGACGGCTTTGCGACCGGCGAGACCGCCGGGCCCGTTGCCGCGCTTCAATCGCGCATCGACGACTGGTTCGCACATGACCGGATGGAAGATATTTTTGCGGCGCTGGGCCGCGATGGTTCCGAACTGGCGCAATCCACCCTCAAGACGCTGAACGAGAAATCGCCGCGCGGCATGGTCGTTACCCTGAAGCTGCTGCGGCTGGCGCGGGCATCGTCGTCTCTGGAACAATGCCTGGTGCGCGAATATCGCGCGGCGCTCGAAGTGTTCGCCAGCGACGATTTTCGCGAAGGCGTGCGCGCGGCCGTGATCGACAAGGACCGCAATCCAAAATGGTCGCCACCGCGGATTGAAGATGTCACACCGGAGATGGTCGCACCTTACTTCGCCGAGATTGGCGCAGACGAATTGACGTTCAACACACCCGACAAGAACAGAAACTCCTGACCGGAGGGAGCACAAGTCATGGCAACAATCGCATTCATCGGGCTCGGCAACATGGGCGGGCCGATGGCCGCCAATCTGGTCAAGGCCGGCCACAAGGTGGTCGGCTTCGATCTGGTGCAGGGATTGCTCGATCAGGCCAAAGCCGACGGCGCCGCTATCGCGGACAGCGCGGCCGCTTCGGTGAAGGGCGCGGATGTCGTCATCACCATGCTGCCCGCGGGCAAGCATGTCGTCTCGGTGTGGAGCGATATCATTCCGTCCGTGCCCAAGGGCGCGTTGATGATCGATTGCTCCACCATCGATGTGGAAAGCGCGCGTCAGGCCCATGCGCTTGCGGGCAAGGCGTCGGTCTTCTCCGTCGATGCGCCGGTCTCAGGTGGCACCGGCGGCGCCAAGGGAGCGACGCTTACCTTCATGGCCGGCGGCGCCGCAAAAGCGTTCGCCGCGGCGAAACCGATCCTGGAGGCCATGGGCAAGAAGATCGTGCATTGCGGCGAGGGTGGCGCCGGGCAGGCGGCGAAGATCTGCAACAACATGATATTGGGCATTTCCATGATTGCGGTCGGCGAGGCTTTTGCGCTGGCGGAAAAGCTCGGTTTGTCGCATCAGGCGCTATTCGACGTCTCGTCGACCTCGTCGGGGCAATGCTGGGCGCTGACGAGCTATTGCCCGGTGCCGGGACCGGTGCCGGCATCGCCCGCGAACAACGGCTACAAGCCGGGGTTTGCTTCGGCCTTGATGGTGAAAGATCTCACATTGGCGCAGGACGCCGCTAATGCCACAGGCGCGGCGACGCCGCTGGGAAAGCATGCGCAGGAAATCTACAAGGCGTTCGATGCGGCGGGAAACGGCGGGGTGGATTTCTCCGGGATCATCCAGCACGTGCGTGGCCTCGCCGGAAAAAGCTGACAACCGATGACGACATTCCAGGAAGCGCGTGCGTTCTTGTTGAAGCACCGCACCGACTATGAAAAGGCGGTCGCGGATTTCCGCTGGCCCGATCCAGTCGACTTCAACTGGGCGCTAGACTGGTTCGATGCAGGGCTCGCCTGCGACCCGGAAAGCAAAAGCCGCACGGCGCTGTGGATCGTCGATGCCGGCAGCAACCGGGAGACAAAGCTCTCTTTCGAGACGTTGTCGCGGCGTTCCAATCAGGTCGCGAATTTTTTGCGCACACAGGGTCTGAAACGCGGCGACCATCTCTTGCTGCTGCTTGGCAATGTCATTCCGCTGTGGGAGACCATGCTTGCGTCAATCAAGCTCGGTGTGGTGGTGATTCCAGCTACCACGCTGCTGACTCCGGACGAGTTGCAGGATCGTCTCGATCGCGGCCGCGCCAAAGTAGTGGTGGCGACGCAGGATCAGGTCGCGAAATTCGCCAAGCTCGGCGGCGGCGGTCTCACGCGTGTTGTCGTCGGTGCGTCTTCGGCACATGAGGGTTGGCTGCCGTTCGAGCAAGCCTCGGAATTTCCAGAAACGTTCGCGCCGGACGGCCCGACGCATGCCGACGATCCGATGCTGCTCTACTTCACCTCAGGCACCACGGCAAAACCGAAGCTAGTACGGCACAGCCAGCGCAGCTATCCCGTTGGCGGGCTCTCGACCATGTACTGGCTCGGGCTGCAGCCGGGCGACGTGCATCTGAACATCTCCTCGCCGGGCTGGGCCAAGCACGCCTGGAGCTGCTTTTTCGCGCCGTGGAACGCCGGGGCAACGGTATTCGTGGTCAACCAGCCGCGCTTCGACGCCAAGGGGCTGCTCGCCACCATCGGCCGATGCGGCGTCACCACGCTGTGCGCGCCGCCGACGGTGTGGCGACTGTTCATCCAGGAGAAGCTGGCGACCTTCAAGGTCAGCTTGCGCGAAGTCTGCGGCGCCGGCGAGCCGCTTAATCCCGAAGTGATCGATCAGGTGCAGGCCGCATGGGGCCTCACCATCCGCGACGGCTACGGCCAGACCGAAACCACGGCGCTGGCCGGCAATTCGCCGGGCCAGAAAGTAAAAGTCGGATCGATGGGCCGGCCGTTGCCCGGCTATCGCGTGCAAATCACCGACAGCGATGGCCATGTCACCAAGGAAGGTGAGGTCACGCTGGTGCTCGACGCTGAGCGGCCCGCGGGCCTGATGCAGGGCTATCAGGGCGACGACGGCGCACTCAGCGGCGCCGACGGCGAGCTCTATCGCAGCGGCGACGTGGTGTTCGCCGACGACGAGGGATATCTGACCTTCGTCGGCCGATCCGACGACGTGTTCAAATCGTCGGACTACCGCATCAGCCCGTTCGAGCTGGAAAGCATTCTGCTGGAGCATGAATCGGTGGCGGAAGTCGCGGTCGTTCCCAGTCCCGATCCTATTCGCCTCGCGATCCCCAAGGCCTATGTGCTGCTGGTCGCAGGCACGCAGCGCTCATCCGACACCGCACTGTCGATCTTTCGCCATCTGCATACACGGCTGGCGCCGTTCAAGCGCATCCGGCGCATCGAGCTGGTGACCGAATTGCCGAAGACCATCTCGGGCAAGATCCGCCGGGTACAGCTTCGCCGCCTCGAACACGACAACGATCGCGGCGACGTGCTGCGCGGCCAGGAGTTTCGCGAAGAGGATTTCCCGGAGTTGCAAAAGGTACGGACGGCCGGATCGGTGGAGAGTTGACGAATGAACGAAGTCTGGAAAAAGCCGCCGATCTCGCTTGCAGACTATCAGGCTATGGTGGGTAAGGAAGTCGGCGTGTCGTCCTGGCATCTGGTCGATCAGAAGCGGATCGACGTTTATGCCGATGTGATTGAGGATCACCAGTTCATCCACATCGATCCTGAGCGCGCCGCGCGGGAGACGCAATTCGGCACAACGGTGGCGCACGGATTCCTCACCATGTCGCTGATGAGCATCATGTCGTATGAGGTGATGCCGGTGATCGAGGGCACCACGATGGGGGTCAATTACGGGTTCGACAAACTTCGCTTCCTGTCGCCGGTGCGCTCCGGCTCGCGCGTGCGCGGGCGGTTTACCTTGATGGAAGCGCGCTTGCGCAAACCGACCGAACTGCTGTCGCGCACCAGCGTCAGCGTCGAGATCGAGGGCGAGGCCAAGCCGGCGATCGCGGCGGACTGGCTGGGGTTGATCTATTTCGCTTAAGTTGAGGGACTGCAATCCATGACAATCAGGTTTGACGGACGCGTCGCAATCGTCACCGGCGCGGGCAACGGTCTTGGACGCGCGCATGCGCTGGGGCTGGCGAGCCGCGGCGCCAAGGTTGTGGTCAATGATTTCGGCGGCGCGCGCGACGGCACCGGCGGCTCGTTGACGCCGGCGGAAGCCGTGGTCGAGGAAATTCGCAAGGCCGGCGGCGAGGCGATGGCCGACGGCGCCGATGTCTCGAACTACAAGCAGGTCAAGGCGATGGTGGCGAACGCCACGGAAAAATGGGGCAGCGTCGACTTGCTCTGCGCCAATGCCGGTATCCTCAGAGACAAGTCCTTTGCCAAGATGGAAATTGCCGATTTCGCAAAAGTACTGGACGTGCATCTCACTGGAACCTTCTATTGCTGCAAGGCGGTGTGGGACGGCATGCGCGAACGCAACTACGGCCGCATCGTCGTCACCACGTCGTCGTCGGGGCTGTACGGCAATTTCGGCCAGGCCAATTACGGCGCCGCCAAAACCGGCATGATCGGCCTGATGAACGTGCTGGCCGAGGAGGGCCGCAAGACCAACATCCGCGTCAACATGATCTCGCCGACCGCGGCGACGCGGATGACCGAGGAATTGCTGCCGCCGCAGGCGCTGGCGTTGATGAAGCCGGAATCGATCACGCCGGCGGTACTGTTCCTGCTGGCCGAGGACGCGCCGACCCGCACCATCATGGGCGCGGGGGCGGGATCCTTCGCGGTGATCAAGATCCTGGAAACCGAGGGTATCAACCTGGCTGAAGCCGACTGGACGCCCGACGCCATCGCGGCGCATTTTGCCGAGATCGGCGACATGTCGACGGCGAAAGCGCTGGAGGGTGCATTCCAGCAGACGCAGAAATATGTGGAGCAGGCTGCGGCGAGGGCGGGCGTGAAGCTGTAACCTGGTGATTCCGGGGCGCGCGAAGCGCGAGCCCGGAATCCATAACCCAGTATTCGCATTCAGCATCCACACGCCGGCACCGGGAGTATGGATTCCGGGCCTGCGCCAAGAGGCGCATCCCGGAATGACGACCCTTAATTTGGCGCTTCGCATCTCGGCATAGGCACTTTTGATGTCGCCCATTTTAGAAAACGAAGTCGCGATCATCGGCGCTGGTCCTGCCGGCCTGATGGCGGCCGAAGTGTTGGCGCAGGGCGGCGCAAACGTCGCTATCTACGACGCGATGCCTTCGGCAGGCCGCAAGTTTCTGATGGCGGGGCGCGGCGGGCTCAATCTGACGCACAGCGAAGCGTTGCCGGAATTTTTGGCACGCTACGGCGCGGCCAAGCAGCAGCTTCAGCCTGCGATCGAGGCATTCCCACCGGACGCGTCGCGCGCCTGGAGCGAGGCATTGGGGCAGCCGACATTCGTCGGCTCCAGCGGCCGGGTGTTTCCGCAGGCGTTCAAAGCATCGCCATTACTGCGCACGTGGCTGCGGCGGCTCGATGCGATGCGCGTGCGATTCGCGCTACGGCATCGCTGGGTCGGATGGGATCAAAACGGAAAGCTATTGTTTCAAACGGCTGATGGACAACACGTGGTTGGCTCATCCGCGACAGTGCTGGCGCTCGGCGGCGCAAGCTGGCCGCGGCTTGGCTCGGACGGCGGTTGGGTTGGGACGCTCGTGGCGAGAGGCGTTTTGGTTGCGCCTTTGCTGCCGTCCAATTGTGCGTTCGGCGTCCGGTGGTCTCCGGTGTTTCGGGAACGCCATGCAGGCTTTCCGCTAAAAGGCATTGCCTTGAGTTTTGGCGGCGCCAGCGTGCGTGGCGAGATCATGCTGACGCAAACCGGAATCGAGGGCGGTCCGGTCTATGCGCTGTCGGCCCCGTTACGCGAGGAAATCCGCGCGCATGGAAGTGCGGCATTGTTCGTTGCGCTACGGCCCGATATGTCCACCGCAGAGTTGACGGCGCGGCTGAGCGCGCCGCGCGGAAAAAGCTCGTTGGCCACGCATCTGCGGAAGAAACTTAACCTTACGCCCGCCGGCATCGGATTGATGCAGGAGGCGGCGCTCGCGTTAGGTGACGCACTCACGCTGATGCCGATGGACGAGCTTGCTGTTAACGTCAATTCCGTTCCGGTGCTGTTGACTGGCATTGCCCCGATCGCGCGCGCGATCTCGACCGCGGGCGGTATTTCGTTCGACGAACTCGATGCGGACTTCATGATCCGCCGCTTGCCTGGCGTGTTCGCCGCGGGCGAAATGCTGGATTGGGAAGCGCCGACCGGCGGCTATCTGCTGCAGGCGTCGTTCGCGACCGGTGCGGCGGCAGGGAGGGGTGCGTTGAAGTGGATCAATCGTAGGATGGGTTGAGCGCAGCGAAACCCATCACAGCCGTGGAAGAAAGATGATGGGTTTCACTTCGTTCAACCCATCCTGCGAGAGCGCGCTACCTCAGCTTCCCCCGCGCCGCGACCGGCAGCGTGCCCAGAATCTCCTCGCCGCGCACCATCACCACCTCGTCCATCATGTTGACGACGACGCAGACGTGGTTCGGCACGATCCGCACCACGTCGCCGACATTGGGGCGGGTGTTGCTGCGGGTGAGATCAAGGAAACCATGCTCCTCGGCGAAGCGCGCGATCTTCGCCTCGGGGTGCTCGAGGATCAGCCCGTGGCCGTCGAGCCCGCCGCCGGTGTCTGATGTCAGCGTTTTCGAGCCGGCGTCCAGAATGCCGCGGTCGGGACCGGCGCGGCTCACCACCGTGGCATAGATGTTGAGCGCGCAATCATCCCAACCGGCGACGCCGGCCGCGACCTGCATGCGGTCGTTGTAGATATAGGTACCGGGCCGATGCTCGGTGGCGCCGCGCAATTTGCCGACGTTCTTAAGGTTCGGCGTGCCGCCGGTGGAAACCATCGTCGCATCAAGCCCGTGCGCGCGCACGCCCGCCAGCGCCTCGTCGAAAAACTTTTGCGCCTCTGCCCAGCCGGTCTCGGTCGGATACAGCATGAAGCCCGCGAACGTCAGCCCCTTGGACGCCGCGATTTCGCGCGCCAGCGCGATGGCCTCCGCGGGCGTCTCCACCCCGGCGCGCCTGCGGCCGGTGTCGCACTCGACCACCACCGAGAGCGGGCGGCCGGACAGCGCGGCCGCTTGCGGCAGGCCCGCGATGACCGTCGAATTGTCGGCGGCCACAGTCATGTTGGCCTTGGCCTGCAGCGCCGCGAGACGCGCCATCTTCTCGTCGCCGATCAGGTTGTAGCTGATCAGGATGTCGTCGATTCCGGCGTCCGCCATCACCTCGGCTTCGCCCAGCTTCTGGCAAGTGATGCCCCTGGCGCCGGCCGCGATCTGCATTTTGGCCAGCATCGGGCTCTTGTGGGTTTTTATGTGCGGCCGGTTGGCGACCCCCGCTGCGTCGCAGGCCGCCTGAATCCGCGCGATGTTGCGCTCAACGCGGTCCATGTCGATGACGGCAGCCGGCGTGCCGTAGTCGCGGGCGATTTTGGCAGCGAGGGGTGTTGTCATGTTCAAGCGCTCTCAATCTCTTCACGCAGCACTTCAAGCTCCAGCCACTTGTCTTCGGCCTGCTGCAGTTCCTTTTGCGCCGTCGCCAGCGCGTCTGAGGCCTTATCGAACTTCTTCCGATCCTTCCTGTAAAGATCGGGATCGTCGAGGTGCCGCTGCTGCTTGGCGATTTCAGCCTGCAGTTTGGCGATAGTCTTCGGCAATGTCTCCAGCGCGTGTTTTTCGTTGAAATTGAGCCGCCGCTTCGCAGCCCCTGAAGATGCCCCGCCTTTGGGGGGCTTGCCGGTCTCGAGCGCGGCAGCTTTCACCGCCTCGCGCTTCAAATCGGCGCCGCGCTGCGCCAGCATGTCGGTATAACCGCCGGCATATTCGATCCAGCGTCCGTGACCATCAGGCGCGATCACCGACGTCACCACGCGATCGAGAAAATCGCGGTCATGGCTGATCAGGATCACTGTGCCCTCGTAGTCGCCAAGCATCTCCTCCAGCACGTCGAGGGTTTCGAGGTCGAGATCGTTGGTCGGCTCGTCCAGTACCAGCAGGTTGGACGGTTTTGCCAGCGCGCGCGCCAGCATCAACCGGCCGCGCTCGCCGCCGGAGAGCACTTCCAGCGGCGTGCGCATCTGCTCCTGGGCGAACAGAAAATCCTTCATGTAGCTGACCACGTGCTTCGGCTTGCCGCCGACCATGACATTGTCGGTGCCGCCGCCGGTCAGGGCGTCGGCCAAGGTCGATTTCGGGTCGAGGCTTTCGCGGTGCTGATCCAGCGTCGCCATCTCGATATTGGCGCCGAACCGGATGCTGCCGCTGTCGGGCGGATTGGCCCCGGTCAGCATATCGATCAGCGTGGTCTTGCCGGCGCCGTTCGGGCCGACGATGCCGATGCGGTCGCCGCGCTGCACGCGGATCGAGAAATCTTCTACGATCTTCCGGTCGCCATAAGTCCTGCCGATGTTCCTGGCCTCGATAATCAGCTTGCCGGACTTTTCCGCCTCTGCGGCCGCGAGATTGGCGTTGCCGGCGGCGCCACGATAGTCCCGCCTCGCCTCGCGCAATGCAAAAAGGTTGCCGAGCCGCTTGACGTTGCGCTTGCGGCGGCCGGACACGCCGTAGCGCAGCCAGTGTTCCTCCATGACGATCTTGCGGTCGAGCTTGTGCTGGTCGCGCTCTTCCTCGGCAAGCACCTCGTCGCGCCAGGCTTCGAAGGCGGAAAAACCGCGATCGATCTGCCTGATCTGGCCGCGATCGAGCCACGCCGTCGAGCGCGACAGGTTGGACAGGAAGCGCCGGTCATGACTGATGATGACCAGCGCGCCGCGGAGGCCGTCGAGTTCGCTTTCCAGCCATTCGATGGTGGTGAGATCGAGATGGTTGGTGGGTTCGTCCAGCAGCAGGATGTCAGGCGAGGGCGCCAGCACCCGCGCCAGCGCCGCGCGGCGCGCCTCGCCGCCCGAAAGATTGGCCGGCGCTTCGTCGCCGTGCAGCCCGAGCTGCTCCAGGATGTAGCTCGCCTGATAATGATCGTCGCCCGGCTGGAGGCCGGCTTCGACATAAGCCAGCGTGGTTGGATGATCCCCGAAATCCGGCTCCTGCGGCAGATAGCGGATGGTGGCGCCGGGCTGCACGAAGCGGCTGCCCTTGTCCGGCTCGACCAGGCCGGCGGCGATCTTCAGCAGCGTCGATTTGCCGGAGCCGTTGCGGCCGATCAGGCAGACGCGCTCGGATTGCGACACCGATAGCTCCACGCCCGACAGCAGCGGCGTGCCGCCGAAGGTCAGCGCAATATCTTTCAACTGGATCAGCGGAGGCGCCATGTCTACTTCTGTTCTTGTCCGCGCTGGATGCGGCGGATGGTCTGGTCGAGCGCCGACAGGAACGCCGAGCGGTCGCGCGGCGCGAACGATCTGGGTCCGCCGGTGACTTCGCCGGACGAACGCAGATCGGTCATCAAATTGCGAACCGCGAGCGTCATTCCGATCGACTGCTCCGTGAACGGCTTGCCGTTGGGCGCGATCACCTCGGCTCCGGCTTTCACGCAGCGGCTCGCCAGCGGGATGTCTGACGTGACGACGATATCGCCTTTTCCGGCGCGTTCCGCAATCCAGTCATCGGCGGCATCCATCCCGGAACCGGCGGCGATGCGCTCGATCAACGGATCCTGCGGCACCCGGATGAAATTGCCGGCAACGACGCTGACCGGCAGCTTGTGACGCTCGGCGACACGGTAGATTTCATCTTTGACCGGGCAGGCGTCGGCGTCGACATAGATGCGGGTGGCGTTCAGGGGAGCTGTCATCGATTGGGGTTTTGGCCTGGCTGCGCATGTCAGCGCTTTGGATGCGCGTGGTACCCCAAAGATCAGGGAATTGCGAGCGAAACACGCCCGCAACGCGCTTGCCACGGCGCTTTCTTTGCGTAGCATATCGAGGCAAGCAAGAACAAATAAGGCCAGAGGAAGCTCTTATGACCAGCCGCATCGAAACCTACCGCGTCTCGGCCTACAACACCGCCAAACAGTCCGAAAACAAGATGCATGACGACACCGTGGCGCGGCGGTTCGGATTCAGCGGCGGCCTGGTGCCCGGCGTCGACGTGATGGCCTACATGATGCATCTGCCCGTCGCGAAATGGGGCCGCGCCTTTCTCGAACGCGGGCTGATCGAGGCGCGCTTTGTCAGGCCGGTCTATGACGGCGAGATCGCTGTCGTGACGGGCGAGGAAAGCGATGGCGTGCTGACGATCGCGGTCGGGAGCCGCGGGCAGCTCTGCGCCACCGGAAGCGCGTCGCTGCCGGCGTCCGCGCCTTCATTGTTATTGACGGGTTTCAGCGAGACCGCGCCGGTTGCGGAACGCCGGCCGGTTGACGCGATGTCATATCGGCTCGGCAAATGGCTCGGCACCGTGCCGCGGTCGTGGGCCGGCGAGGCGGCTACCGAATATCTGACCGATGTGCGCGAGACCGATCCGATCTTTGCACATGATGGGTTTTCGCATCCGGGCGTGTTCCAGCGGGTCATGAACAAGGTGCTGGTCGACAATGCCATCCTCGGGCCGTGGATTCATGTCGGCAGCAAGATGCAATTGCTGGCGGCGGCGCGCGGGGGAGATGAGTTGACCGCGCGGGCAAAAGTGACCGGCAATTACGAGAAGAAGGGCCACCGCTTCGTCGAACTGGATGCGCTGGTCGTCGCCAACGGCCGCACCCCGGTCGCGCATTGCCAGCACATCGCGATCTACCAGCCGCGCGAGCAGGCGGCGGCGTAGGTTAGAGAGAGCGCACTGCGGTGCTCCAACAAACCGTCGTCCCCGCGCAGGTGGGGATCCATAACCCCTGGCGGTTGTGTTGATGGCGCGGCCGTCCAACAAGGATACTGACGACAACAAGAACATCGGCGACACGGCGTATGGGTCCCCGCGTTCGCGGGGACGACGCTGAAGATGTGGAAACTACGCCACCTTCGCCTTCGCATCCTGAATCGCGCGCCAGACCCGCTCAGGAGTCAGCGGCATGTCGATATGCGCGACGCCGAATTCGGCGAGCGCATCGAGCACCGCATTGACGATGGTGGACAGGCTGCCGGCGCAGCCGGCTTCGCCGCAGCCCTTGGTGCCCAGCGGATTGGATTTTGCGAGCACTGGATGATCGCCGACGGCCATCATCGGAATGTCTTCGGCGCGCGGCAGCGCATAATCCATGAACGAGCCGGTGATCGGCTGGCCGCTGGAGTCGTAGCTGACCTTCTCCATCAGCGCCTGTCCGATACCTTGCGCGACGCCGCCATGCATCTGTCCCGCCACCAGCATCGGGTTGACGATGGTGCCGAAGTCGTTGACGCCGGTATAGCGCATGATATGCACGACGCCGGTGTCGGGATCGATCTCGACTTCGGCGACGTGGCAGCCATTGGGAAAGGTCGACGGCACTTCCTTGGTGGTGTGGTCGACGTCTAGCGACGACGGCACGCCCTCGGGCATCTTGCCTTCGCGCAAGCGCCGCGCCAGCTCCATGATATCGATGCTGCGGTCGGTGCCGGCGATGGTGAAACGGCCGCCCGCGAATTCGATGTCGCCCTCGGCAGCCTCCATCAGATGCGCCGCCGCCTTCTTGCCCTTCTCGATGATCAGCGCCGAGGCTTCGACGATCGCCATGCCGGAGGCGGTGATGGAGCGCGAGCCGCCGGTGCCGTTGCCGGTATGCACGATGTCGCTGTCGCCCTGTTCGAGCCTGACCGCCTCGAAAGGCACGCCGAGCTGGTCGGCCATCACCTGCGCGAACGGGGTTGCATGGCCCTGGCCGTAGTCCAGCGTGCCGGTGATCAGCCGCACCACACCGTCAGCCTCGAACACGATCTTGCCGAGCTCGACGCCGGGAGGTGCGGTGACTTCCAGATAGGAGCCGACCGCGATGCCGCGGAGCTTGCCACGCTTGCGGCTTTCTTTCTTCCGCTTGGCAAAACCGGCGTGGTCGGAAATCTCCAGCGCCTTGTTGAAGACGCCCTGAAAGTCGCCGCTGTCGTAGGTGACACCCGACGATGCCGCGAACGGCATCTGCGCTGATTTGATGAAATTGCGTTTGCGCAGCGTCAGCCGGTTGATGCCCATCTCATCGGCGGCGCGATCGATCAGCCGCTCCATGAAATAGTTGGCTTCGGGACGCCCGGCGCCGCGATAGGCGCCCATCAGCGTGGTGTTGGTGAGTACGGTCTTGATGTCGACGGTCAGCAGCGGCGTCCGGTAGACGCTGGAAATATTCTTGCCGACGTTGAGCGACAGCGGACTGGGCGCGACACCTGTGATGTAGGCGCCGAGATTGCCGTAGCCCGACACCTTCACCGCCAGGAATTTGCCTTCGGCGTCGAGCGCGAGTTCGGCGTGAATCTGCTGCGCGCGGCCGTGGCTGTCGGAGAGAAAACTGGTGGAACGCTCGTCGGTCCATTTCACCGGACGCCCCAGCGCCTTCGCGGCATGCAGGATGCACATGTATTCGGGATAGTTGATGTTCTTCATGCCGAACGAACCGCCGACATTGGCGGTCAGCAGATGCACCTTGTCGGTAGGCACCTTGAGCAGGTTTTTTGCGAGATTGGTGCGGTTGCCCGCAACGCCCTGGGTCGGAACCTGGATGGTGTAGCGCTCGCTGGCCTTGTCGTAGGACGCCAGCGCCGCGCGGGGTTCCATCGCCACCACGGCAACGCGGGTGTTGGTGATATCGAGTTTTATGACATGCGCTGCGCCGGCGAAAGCCGCTTCGACCTTGGCGGCGTCCCCGTAATGATAATCCAGCGCCACGTTGTTGGGGATGTGCTCGTAGAGTTGCGGCGCGCCGGGTTTTGCGGCTTCCGCAGGCTCGGTGACGGCAGGCAGCGGCTCGATGTCGAGTACAACAGCTTCGCCGGCATCGCGGGCCTGCGCCAGCGTCTCGGCCACCACGAACGCCACGGGATCGCCGACATAGCGCACCTTGTCGCTCATCAGCGCGGTGCGATTGGTCTGCAGCAGCGGCGAGCCGTCGCGGTTCTTCAGCGGCAGGCCGCAGGTGTAGGGTCCATAGCCGGCGGAGGCGAGGTCCGCGCCGGTCCAGACGCCGAGCACGCCGGGCATCGTTTTTGCGGCTGAGGTGTCGATGCCTTTGATGATGCCGTGGGCATGGCTGCTGCGCACGATCCAGGCATAGGCCTGGCCGGGCAGGTTGAAATCGTCGGTGTATTTGCCTTTGCCGCGCACCAGCGTGTCGTCCTCCTTGCGCAGCACCGGCTGGCCGACACCGTATTTTTGCACTGCGATAGCGTTTTCCAGGGAAGAGGAGGAGATGTGATCTTGCATTGCAAAGTCCCTAAAAACACCGGTGTTTTGCGCGATTTTCGCCGGCTCCGCTTCAGATAACGCAGGCGGTCCCGGACGACAACGCCTGATTGGGCATGGTCCCATGTGCCCGGCTGTTGCACCGCCGGGCTTGCCTGCTAAAGTTTCCGTGAACGAAAATTCCTCGTTGGCCGGAACCGGCCGCGGAAAGACAAGTTTGATGAACGATGATACGCGGCTTCGCGACGGCCCTGGGCCGCGCGAAGGTTCGCAGGGATTGGCTGTCGCGGTGGCGGGCGTCGACGTGGCGTCGTCAAGTCAGAGTTCCGGCGTTTACGCCGCGCTCGATCTCGGCACCAACAATTGCCGCCTGTTGATCGCCTGTCCGACCGGCGATGGTTTCCGTGTGATCAACTCGTTCTCACGGATCATCCGGCTGGGAGAGGGCATTTCCGCGACCGGCCGCATCAGCGACGCCGCAATCGGGCGCGCCGTCGCCGCCTTGAGCATTTGCCGTGACAAGATGCGGGCGAAAAACGCCACGCGGCTGCGGTTGATTGCGACCGAAGCCTGCCGCGCCGCTGACAATGCCGACAGTTTTCGCGAACAGGTTGCAGCCGAGACCGGCATCCGGCTTGAGGTGATCGACCGGGAAACCGAGGCGTCGCTCGCCGTGATCGGCTGCTCGCCGCTGCTCGATCCGCATGGGCGCGGCGCCATCCTGTTCGATATCGGCGGCGGATCGACCGAACTGGTGCGGATCGAACGCGACCCGGACCAGCGCAATGCAGCGCCGCGCATAAAAGCCTGGATGTCGATTCCGCTCGGCGTCGTCACGCTGGCTGAGCATTTTGGGGGCAGGGACGTCACGCCCGAATCCTATGCGCTCATGGTAGAGGAGGTCGCGCAATACATCGCGCCCTTCGCGGCCGAGCACGGCGGCGACCTCAAGGGCATGCACCTGCTCGGCACCTCGGGAACCGTGACGACGCTGGCCGGCGTCCATCTCAATCTCCTCCGCTACGATCGCCGCCGGATCGATGGCGTCTGGCTCAGCGATGCGGATGTCACCGCGACCGTCGCGCGCCTGCTCGGCATGAGCTACCAGCAGCGCGCCGGCAATCATTGCATCGGCGTCGAGCGCGCCGACCTGGTACTGGCGGGCTGCGCCATTCTCGATGCGATCCGCAACGCATTTCCGCTGCCGCGCCTGCGGGTCGCCGACCGCGGCTTGCGCGAGGGCATGCTGGTCGAAATGATGCGCGAAGACGGCGCGCTTGTCGGGCGTTGATTCCTCGTCGTTGCCGGGCTTGACCCGGCAATCCATCATGTGTGAACAGAACCGTGATACCTTCGATGCGTTTTTTTCTTATGGATGCCCGGATCAAGTCCGGGCATGACGAGTAGATATGGCAAAAGATACCACCGGCCGGCTGCGCGTCACCGTCAAGAGCGGCGGCAGATTAAAACTGTCCTCAAAACTCTGGCTGGAACGCCAGCTCAACGATCCCTATGTGGCGAAGGCCAGGCGGGACGGCTTGCGTTCGCGCGCGGCCTACAAGCTGATCGAGATCGACGACAAGCACCATTTCCTCAAGCGCGGTGCGACGGTGGTCGATCTCGGCGCCGCGCCCGGCGGCTGGAGCCAGATCGCGGCGAAACGCGTGGGTGCGGCCGACGGCAAGGGCAAGGTCATCGCCATCGATCTTTTGGAAATGCCGGAAATTGTCGGCGTCACCTTCGCACAGCTCGATTTTCTTAAGGAGGACGCGCCGGAAAAGCTGCTGGCGCTGATGGGGGGCCGTGCCGACGTAGTGCTGTCGGACATGGCCGCCAATACCACCGGCCACCGCAAGACCGACCAGCTGCGAATCCTCGGCTTGGTGGAAGGCGCTGCCGCCTTCGCTTCGGACGTGCTCAATCCCGGCGGGACGTTCGTCGCAAAGGTGTTTCAAAGCGGCGCCGATGCCGAGTTGCTGACGCAGCTGAAGCGAGATTTTGCGAGCGTCAAGCATGTGAAGCCGGCCTCGAGCCGGACGGATTCGTCCGAGCGCTATGTTTTGGCGATGGGGTTTCGAGGCGCGCCGAAGTAGGATGGGTTGAGCGAAGCGATACCCATCATCGCGCGCGTGGTGTTTGTGATGGGTTTCGCTGCGCTCAACCCATCCTGCGGATTACCCCAGCCGCTGATCCCTTGCGTCTTCGGTGCCTTCGCTGGCGGCTTTCGCCGCGGCCTTGGCTGCGCCCTTGCGGCTGGAGATTTCGACCGCCTTGCGGCCGGAGATTTCGTGGCCGGCATCGTCGGGCATTTGATAGAAGAAATACGCCGAAATCGCCGAGATGATCGCGACCACGATGAAGGCTGGCGCAAAATCCGCGGCGCTGAGTTCGCTGACGTGATGCACCAGCATGGTGGTTTCCACCGAGAATGCGCCCACCGCGACGCCGGCTGAAATCGCCAGTTGCTGGTTGACGCTGACCAGCGTGGTGGCGCGGCTCATTTGCGCCGGCTCGACCTCGGCATAGGCGACCGTATTGATGGCGGTGAACTGCAGCGAGCGGAAGAAGCCGCCGACCGCCAGGATGATCATGATCAGCAGCAACGGCGTCGTCACCGTGAACAGCGCGCAGGCGGCGAGAAAGACCGAACTGACCACCGCGTTGATCACCATGATGTTGCGGAAGCCAAAGGTCCGGATTATGCGCGCCGCCAGTGTCTTCATGCCCATGGCGCCGACGGCGGAGGCAAACGTCACGAGGCCCGAGCGGAACGGCGACAGCCCGAAGCCGACCTGCATCAATAGCGGCAGCAGAAACGGCAGCGCGCCGATGCCAAGCCGGAACAGAAAGCCGCCGAGGATGCTGGCGCGCAGCGTCGGCAGCCGCATCAGCGTGAAGTCCAGCACCGGCGAGGCTGTGCGTTTGGCGTGGATCACATAGAGCGTCATCGAGATCGAGCCGACCGCGATCAGCGCCACGACGACGGTCCAGGGCAACAGATTGAGGCCGGCGACCGACAGGCCGAACGCGATGCCGCCGAGCCCGATCCCGGCCAGGATCAAACCATAGAGATCGAAGCGTTCGGGGTCCTCGCTGCGGATCGGATCGATGTAGCGCAGCGCCATGAAGATGCCGAGCAGCCCGATCGGGATGTTGATCAGAAAAATCCAGTGCCAGGAAAAGTAGGTGGTGATGAAGCCGCCGAGCGGCGGACCGACCACGGGGCCGACCAGCGCCGGCACCGTGACCCACGCCATGGCGTTGACCAGCGCGCTCTTGTCGATCGAGCGCAGCAGCACCAGCCGCCCGACCGGCGTCATCATGGCGCCGCCGATGCCTTGCAGGATGCGCGCGATCACGAAGTGGGTGACCGAGGAGGACAGCGCGCAGCCGATCGAGCCCACCATGAACACGGCGATGGCGATCGAGAATACCGCGCGCGCGCCAAAACGGTCGGCGGTCCAGCCACTGGCCGGGATGAATACCGCCAGCGACAGCAGATACGAGGTGATCGCGAGTTTCAGGGTCAGCGGGCTGGTGCCGATATCGGCGGCGATGGCGGGCAGCGACGTTGCGATGACCGTGGAATCCATATTCTCCATGAACAGCGCGGTAGCCACGATGAGCGGGATCAGGCGTTCTTTGTTCATGGGATTCAGGAGGATGCATGGAAGGAAGCGCGCAAGGGGCTGTATCACTCCGCCAAGGCCCCGGCTATTGCGGAACCCGGAAAACCACCTAAATCCTGCGGACTGAAACCGCCGGAGATCCGACGATGATCTATGTGCTCGCTGCCTTGCTGCCGCCGATTGGCCTGCTGCTGAACGGGCAACCGTTTTCGGCGATTTTCAACCTGGTCCTGATCGTGTTTTGCATCGTTTTCGGGCTGGTTTTCCATGTTCTGCTGCTGGTGCCGTCGGCGCATGCGCTGATCGCGGTGCATATGAAGCGGGAGCAGCGGAAGCATCGGGAGGTGGTGGAGGCGATCCGACAGCATGGTCCGCCGCCAGGCTATCCGCGCTGAACGGCAAGCCCAAAAAAACCCGTGCATGGCTGCCAGACCCTTTGATTCGGCAGGCGGCCATGCTATCGACCACCGCCAACCCCACAGATGGGCTTTGATTCGACGGCGACGCCAGCAGCGTCGCCGCAGAACCCGTTCATCCCAAGGGTCATATCGCGGCGGCAGGCCGCGCGAGGGAGTTGGCAATGGCGCTGGTGCAGGGACTGAACGGAATACGCGAAGCCTACACGTTCGATGACGTGCTGCTGAAGCCAGGCCTCTCCGACATCCTGCCCTCCGAAGCCGATATCCGCTCCCGCGTCACCGCAGCCATCCCGCTCAATATTCCGATTATCGCCTCCGCGATGGACACCGTCACCGAAGCGCGGATGGCGATCGCCATGGCGCAGGCCGGCGGTATCGGCGTGATCCACCGCAATTTCGATGTCGACGGCCAGGCCGCCCAGGTGCGGCAGGTGAAGAAGTATGAATCCGGCATGGTGGTCAATCCGCTGACCATCGGCCCCGACGCCATGCTGTCGGACGCGATGGCGCTGATGAGCGACCACGGCTTCTCCGGCATTCCGGTTGTCACCGGAGCCAGCAAGGGCGTGCCGGGCAAGCTGGTCGGCATTCTCACCAATCGCGACGTGCGCTTCGCCACAGATCCCAAACAAAAAATTTCCGAACTGATGACGCACGAAAACCTGGTCACGGTGCGGGAGGGGGTCAGCCAGGACGAGGCGAAGCGGATGCTGCACCAGCATCGCATCGAAAAACTGCTGGTGGTCGACGATCACTATCGTTGCGTCGGCCTGATCACCGTCAAGGACATGGAGAAAGCGGTCGCGCATCCGCTGGCGTGCAAGGATTCGCAAGGGCGCTTGCGCGTCGCAGCCGCTACCACGGTGGGCGAGGGCGGTTTCGAGCGTACCGAAAAACTGATCGAGGCCGGTGTTGACCTGATCGTGGTGGACACCGCGCATGGCCATTCCTCGCGCGTGCTCGAAGCGGTCGGCCGCATCAAGCGGCTGTCCAACGCGGTGCAGATCATCGCCGGCAATATCGCGACCACCGAAGGCGCGCAGGCGCTGATCGATGCCGGCGCCGACGCCATCAAGGTCGGCATCGGTCCGGGTTCGATCTGCACCACGCGCATCGTCGCCGGCGTCGGCGTGCCGCAGCTCACTGCGATCATGGATGCGGTGGAAGCCGCGAAGAAGGCCAATGTGCCCGTAATCGCCGACGGCGGCATCAAATATTCCGGCGATCTTGCCAAGGCTCTGGCCGCCGGGGCCGATATCGCCATGGTCGGCTCGTTGCTTGCGGGCACCGACGAGACGCCGGGCGAAGTGTTCTTGTGGCAGGGCCGCTCCTACAAGGCCTATCGCGGCATGGGCTCGGTCGGGGCGATGGCGCGCGGCTCCGCCGACCGCTACTTCCAGCAGGACATCAAGGATACGCTCAAGCTGGTGCCCGAGGGCATCGAGGGCCAGGTTCCCTACAAGGGCCCGGTCGGCAATGTGATGCATCAGCTCGCCGGCGGTCTGCGTGCCGCGATGGGGTATGTCGGCGCCCGCAACCTTGCCGAGTTCCATGAGAAGGCGCAGTTCGTGCGCATCACCGGCGCGGGGCTGCGCGAAAGCCACGTCCACGACGTGACGATCACGCGCGAAAGCCCGAATTATCCCGGCGGGGCGTGATCGCCATCAGCCCAAATTGAGCCGCACAACGGCCTGAAAACGCGCTACGATCTGGGCGTTATGAGCGCGGACGGCGCGGCAAACCCGCCTGTATGCGGCCTGACTTGAACTCATCTCAACACAATTCAAAAAGAGAAATATTGGACACGATGGTTGACTGGACAGACGACAGGATTGCCGCGCTTTCGGATCAGGATCTGAAGAATCTGCTTGTCAATGCCGAGCGGAAAGACGCCACGGAAATTATCCTGCAGTGCCAGGCCGAGTTGGAAAAGCGCAATGCCGCCAAACCGCGCAAAGCCGCGAAGCCGCGCACCGAGATCAAGGAATTCGAGCACGAGGTGTCGGCGCAGCTTGCAGCGATCGGCAAGGAGATGGCGGAGAAGTACGACCTTTCGGAAGAAACCGCCAAAGCCCAGTCGGCCGACGTGAAGGGTTTTCGCGCGCACAAGCTGCTGGATTCCAAGGGCTACGCAAAACTCGGCGGCATGCAGCGCGACGGCTCGGTCGCCATCGAGCGTTATATTTCCTATCGCCGTGGCAATGACACGGTGTACCTCGGCGTCTTTCTGAAGAAGGATGCGCCGCTGGAAGATCATGAGTTTCATGTGATCGCGCCGAAGGCGCTGCTCGACGGGGCCAAGCCGGTCGCCGAGGTACGGCCGACCGCGACCGAGAAGCAAAAGCAGCCGGCCGACAGTGGGCTGGCCTTCAAGGATCTGCGGGACGCCGCTGGGGCATTCGACGCGGCGCTGGCGAAAATCACGGCCTAGAACGTCATTGCGAGCGAAGCGAAGCAATCCAGTGGCCACGCAGGAAGACTGGATTGCTTCGTCGCTGCGCTCCTCGCAATGACAAAAATAGAAACAACGGAGGAAACCATCATGTCGCAATCGGCCAAGCGCGTCGTTCTCGCCTCTCGCCCCGTGGGCGAGCCGAAGGCATCGGACTTTCGCGTTGAAGATCACGCGGTGCCTACGCCGGGCGATGGTCAGGTTCTGCTGCGCACTATCTGGCTGTCGCTCGACCCCTATATGCGCGGGCGCATGAGCGACGGTCCGTCCTATGCCACGCCGGTGCCGATCGGCGGCGTGATGGAAGGCGGCACGGTGTCCGAGGTGATCGCCTCGAACAATCCCGGCTTTGCCAAAGGCGATATCGTTCTTTCGCGTGCAGGCTGGCAGACCCACGCGCTTTCGGACGGCAAGGGACTGGCGAAGGTCGATCCAAAGCTCGCCCCGGTCTCGACCGCGGTCGGCGTGCTCGGCATGCCCGGCATGACCGCCTATACCGGGCTGCTCGATATCGGCAAGCCGCAGCCGGGCGAGACCGTCGTTGTCGCGGCCGCGTCCGGCGCTGTGGGGTCTGCGGTCGGCCAGATCGCCAGGATCAAGGGCGCGCGGGCGGTGGGCATCGCCGGCGGCGCCGACAAGTGCCGTTATGTCAAGGAAGAACTCGGCTTCGACGACTGCGTCGATCATCGCGATCCCGATCTTGCGGCAAAACTGAAGGCGGCCTGCCCGAAAGGCATCGACGTCTATTTCGAGAATGTCGGCGGCGCGGTATTCGAGGCGGTGTTTCCGCTGCTCAATGCGTTCGCGCGGATTCCGGTGTGCGGCCTGATCGCGCACTACAACGACACCGAGGCATCGGCGCCGAAATGGGCGTCGTCGATGATGCGCAACGTGCTGACCAAGCGCCTGACCATCCGCGGCTTCATCGTCAGCGATTTCGCCGCGCGTCATGCGGACTTCCTGCGCGACATGTCGGGGTGGGTGCGCGAGGGCAAAGTCAAGCATCGCGAATTTATTACGGAAGGTCTCGACAGCGCGCCCGGCGCGTTCATGGGTTTGCTAAAGGGCGCGAACTTCGGCAAGCAGCTGGTGCGGGTAGGGCCTGATAAAGCGTAAGTGATTTTTCGTCATGGCCGGGCTCGTCCCGGCCATCCACGTCTTTCTTGCTGCGATACCGTTAAGACGTGGATGCCCGGCACAATGGCATGTGCTCGGGCCGGCGAAGCCGGACCCGAGTGCCGGGCATGACGAGCTTTTCTGCTACACGCCGAACAACGCGTTCCGCGTCAGAGTACGCGGTAGCGGATCGCGAACGCGTCGTTCGGCGCCGTGCGAACAGCCTCAGCGGCGGTTGCCGGCGTAACGCGATCGGCCAGATGCCACGGTCCGAATTGATCGGAATGGCTCGGGCTCGCCGCGAGCCGCAGTTTGAACAGCCGCTGCGGATGGCCCGGCAAATTCAGCACCACGATGCGGTCGGTGGTGCGGAAATCGAGCGGCACCGATCCCCGCAGCACGGTGCGGCCGTCCTCGGTGGAGGCCAGTCCCTCGCGCAGTTTCGCGAGCGTCTGGTTCTTGTCGGTATGAAGCTCGATCTGGGTGGTGCCGGCAGTGACAGCCAACGCGGCAGCGTCGGGCAGGCGGATTTCGAACTCGACCGCGGGTTTTGCCGAGTTGATGCCGAGATAATCGAAAGCCGCATGGCGCGTGTCATAGGCTGCGAATGCCAGAAGCGCGACGGCGACCGCTGCGGCGGCTAAATGACGGGCAATATCGCCGGACGAACGGTATCGCCCCCGGAAATACAGGGTCAGGACGATCGCAACCGCGGCCGCCGCAGCGGCGCCGGCCAGCCCGGATGTCAGCAGGCCCGCCCAGCTGTCCGGGGCCTCAGCCACCACGGGGCTCTTAAACCCTGCCATTCCCGCTAAAATAGTCATCAAAGCACCCGAAAGCACTCCAGCGCCGCGCGCGGAGGGAACCCGTCGCGCAATAGGTCGCGGCACGAGCGGCTCCGGTTCAAGGCGACAGGAGGGGATTCATTGTCAGGGCAGGGCGCGGTCGCTATAGCGGGGACCTGCACGCGGGTCAGGGAGGATTCCAATGTCGGTTCAAATGGTTCTGCTGCCGGTCTTCGTACTGGTCGGGCTTACTTTCGCGCTGCTGCTCGGGATGGCGACGATGCGCACCCGTGCGATCACCGGCGGGGAGACGAAAATGAAAGACGTCGCGCTGGGAGAGCAGAACTGGCCGACCCGGGCCGCGCAGATCGGCAATTGCTTCAGCAACCAGTTTGAAATTCCGGTGCTGTTCTACATCCTGATCGCGATCGCTCTGCCGTTGCGCCGCGCCGACCTGGTGATCGTTCTGCTGTCGTGGGTATTCGTGGTCACGCGTTTCGTCCATGCCGGTATTTTCGTGACCTCCAACGACCTGCGGCAGCGCGGACCGGCCTGGTTCGCCGGCGTGCTGGTGCTGTTTGCAATGTGGCTCTATTTCGCGCTGAAGCTGTTGCTGCTGCTCTGACCAGGCGCTGCCCTCTCGACTTGAAAGTTTTGTATGACGCCTGCTGCACGGCTTTCGGCTGCCATTGAGCTGATCGATGCGATCGATACCCAGCGTGTCCCGGCCGCGAAAGCACTGAAGGAGTGGGGCACCGCGCACCGCTATGCCGGCTCCGGCGACCGCGCCGCGATCTCCGGCCTGGTCTGGGATGTGCTGCGGCGCCGGGCCTCCAGCGCATGGGTTTTGGACAACGACACGCCGCGCGCGCGCGTGCTTGGCATGCTCAAGGTCGAGCGCGGGCTGGATGTCGAGACGATCGCCGCGTTGTGCGACGGCGGGCGCTTTGCGCCGCAGCCGCTTGACGGGGCCGAGCGTGCCGCGTTGACATCGCGGTCGCTCAAGGATGCGCCGGCGCCTGTCGCCGGCGATTATCCGGAATGGCTGGACGGATATCTGGCGCAAGTGTTCGGCGATGACCGCGCCGCGGAAGCCACCGCGATGGCGAGCCGCGCGCCGCTCGATCTGCGCGTCAACACGCTGAAGGCGAAACGCGAAAAAGTGCTGGGATCGACCGCGCATCTTGGGACAACGCCGACGCCGTGGTCGCCGATCGGGTTGCGCATCGAGCTCGGCGCCGACGCGCGCAATCCCGGCATTCATGCCGAGGAAGACTTTATTAAGGGCGCGATCGAAGTGCAGGACGAAGGCTCGCAACTGGCGGCATTGCTGTCCGGCGCAAAACCCGGCGAGCAGGTGATCGACCTCTGCGCCGGCGCCGGGGGCAAGACGCTGGCGCTGGCCGCGATGATGCAGGGCAAGGGCCGGCTGATCGCGACCGACCACGACAAGCGGCAGCTCGCCCCGATCTACGAGCGGCTATCGCGCGCGGGCGTGCATAATTGCGACGTGCGCACCCCGAAGGGGCCGAACGACACGTTGAGCGACATTCACGCCTCCGCCGACCTGGTGCTGATCGATGCGCCCTGCACCGGGACCGGCACCTGGCGGCGCAACCCTGACGCCAAATGGCGGATGCGTCCCGGCGCGCTGGAGGTGCGACTGAAGGACCAGGTTGCGGTACTGGATCGCGCGGTGGATCTGGTGAAGCCGGGCGGGCGGATCGCCTACATCACCTGCTCGGTGCTGGGCCAGGAAAACGGCGAGCAGATCCGGAGTTTCGCGGGCCGGCATCCGGAATTCGCGGTGGTGCCGCCGTCGCTGACGATGACGGCGCTTGGCGACAAGGCCACCGATTTTGCCGCGGCCACGCTGCAATCCGCCGAGGGCCTGCTGATGACCCCGCGCCGCACCGGGACGGACGGGTTTTTCGTGTCGGTAATGCGGAAGCAGGCTGGCTAAACCGTCATTGCGAGCGAAGCGAAGCAATCCAGTCCTTCCACAGGCACGAACTGGATTGCTTCGTCGCATGTGCTCCTCGCAATGACGGGGAAACGGCGGGTTTCGGGGTTGCGAGCCCGCTCTGGCTCACGTATTTGCTACCCATGACCCCAGCACAGCAGATAAGCGAGTCGACGCCTTCGGTGGCCTCGGCGCATGACAAGATTCTGATCGTCGATTTCGGCAGCCAGGTGACGCAACTGATCGCGCGGCGGGTGCGCGAGGAGGGCGTCTATTCCGAGATCGTGCCGTTCCAGAAGGCGGAAGCCGCATTCGCCGAGATGAAGCCGAAGGCGGTGATCCTGTCCGGCGGACCGGAGTCGGTGCACGAGGCCGGATCGCCGCGCGCGCCGCAGGCGATCTTCGATTCCGGCGTGCCGGTGCTCGGCATCTGCTACGGCCAGATGGCCATGGCGGAGCAGCTCGGCGGCACCATCGAAGGCGGGCACCATCGCGAATACGGCCGCGCCGACGTCGAGGTGAAAGCCGCGAGCCGGCTGTTCGACGCGACATGGGGCATGGGCGAGCGGCATCCGGTGTGGATGAGCCACGGTGACCGCATCACCAAAATGCCGCCGGGCTTTGAAGTCGCCGGTGTCTCGGCGAATGCGCCGTTTGCGATCATCCAGGACGAGACGCGCCGCTATTACGGGCTGATGTTCCATCCCGAAGTGGTGCATACGCCTGACGGCGCAAAGCTGATCCGCAATTTCGTCCGCAAGGTCGCCGGCCTTACCGGCGACTGGACCATGCGCGCGTTCCGCGAGGAAGCAATCGAGAAAATCCGCAGCCAGGTCGGCAAGGGCAAGGTGATCTGCGGATTATCCGGCGGCGTCGATTCCGCCGTAGCCGCGGTGCTGATCCATGAGGCGATCGGCGACCAGCTCACCTGCGTGTTCGTCGATCACGGATTGCTGCGGCTGAACGAAGCCGAGACCGTGGTCGACCTGTTCCGCCATCACTACAACATCCCGCTGGTGCATGTGGATGCGTCGAAGCAATTTTTGGGCGAACTCGCCGGCGTCACCGATCCGGAAGCGAAGCGCAAGACCATCGGCCGGCTGTTCATCGACGTGTTCGATGCCGAAGCAAAAAAAATCGGCGGCGCGGAATTTCTCGCGCAAGGCACGCTCTATCCTGACGTGATCGAGAGCGTCTCCTTCACCGGTGGCCCGTCGGTGACGATAAAATCGCACCACAATGTCGGCGGCCTGCCGGCGCGCATGAACATGAAGCTGGTCGAGCCCTTACGCGAACTGTTCAAGGACGAGGTGCGCGTATTGGGCCGCGAACTCGGCCTGCCGGAAATTTTTGTCGGGCGGCATCCGTTTCCAGGACCCGGACTTGCGATCCGCTGCCCCGGCGAGATCACGCCGGAGAAGCTGGAAATTTTGCGCAACGCCGATGCCGTTTACATCGACCAGATCCGCAAGGCCGGGCTGTACGACAAGATATGGCAGGCGTTTGCGGTGCTGCTGCCGGTGAAGACGGTGGGCGTGATGGGCGACGGGCGGACGTATGAATATGTCGTGGGCTTACGCGCGGTGACCTCCACCGACGGCATGACCGCGGATTTTTATCCGTTCGACATGGCGTTCCTCGGCGCAACCGCGACCCGCATCATCAACGAGGTCAAGGGCGTCAATCGGGTGGTGTATGACGTGACCAGCAAGCCGCCGGGGACGATTGAGTGGGAGTGAAGCGCGCGGGACGCCGGTTGAAGACAGATGCGCTGTACCTGCCTATAGGAAGGAATGCACAGTCAGTGCTCCCGCAAGGCTGGAGCCGATCCATTTCTCGGCGTCCGCAGCTTTGAGCTTAATCGCATCGGTTTCTGAGTTGACACAAACGACGGTCTGGATTGCGGGCTCGTCGAGGTGGGACAATGCTTCTACCAGACGGCGTTTATTGTCGCTGTCCAAGCCTAGAAACAGGCCGGAGTCTAGGACGACCATCCAAGGCGTTGGCCTTGGATCGGCGCGAATCATCCGGAGGAGGATGTCGAACAGCGCGAAGCTATGCTCGGAACCAGCCAATCCTCCTGTCTCGTAGAAGTAATTGCTCCCGGCGGCGCGAACTTCCGCGCGATATTCCCCAATCCGGCGAATCCGGGATCCAAACGTGGAGCTGCAGAACAATTCTTCGCGTAGCGCGTCCCAGACCTGATCTTCGCTCATTCCGAGCTGCGGTGCGAGCGCGCGCAGGTCGCGGCGGAAGGGATCCTTAATCCGGTTAGGCTTCAGGTTCTGGCTATCCAGATACACGATGTTGAACAGCGACTGAGGCCAGCGCGCAGCGACGTTCCCGTTTACCGTTGTGCCGACCAAGTGAAATGCTCGTCCGTTGGCGGAATGGACCTACATTCTCGATCGCGACGCTGGTGATTCCATGTTTGAGCAAGCTGCCGGCGCTCGCGATGCGAGCAAATACCCATTCTAGGTGTTGCGATTTCCAGCGCTTCAGATTTTCTGCGGTGTGTCGGCTGGCGTTATCGTCGATTTGTTTTCCGTGGAGCAGCACATCCAGATGCCATTCGCCTCGCTTGCACGTTCTTCAGCGGTGAGACTGACGTCATAGCGCGGTCCCCCAGGTGAGGCGGCGGTGATGTGTGCGCCAATGCCGACCATAGTCAAGCCGGACTTGCGGTCGTCGGACGGCCCGATCGTCAGCTGGCGGCAATCGGGATAGGCGCAGATATATCCGGCACGCTGCGCCAATAACCTTAGCGTCGGCTCCCTGAAATCGTCGCGCGCGCCCATCGAGGTCATGATGCGCCCGATGCTCGCAAAGGGTTGATGATTTTGACGCCCGAAAAATCCTTTTCATTATCGGTGACCACTGTACAGCCATGGGCCTCGGCCACGGCGGCGATGATCGTGTCGAGCGCGTTAGGGGGCCGGCCCTGTGATTTCCCGTCCGCCATGAGTCGCGCCCAGATCAGGCCGGCGTTTTCGTCGAAGGGGAGCACGCGGCCGGCGAACAGCGCCTGCGGGCCCTCCGGTCCGGAGAACCAGACCTCAAGCTGATCGCGGCGCTTGCCGACTGGCTTCTCAAGGACGCCTCGTCGGATTTCGGCGACCGTAAGCGAGGCAATGAAAAGGTCCTCGTCGTTTTGCTCGCTCATCCAGGCGAGCAGAGATTGCGAAGGGGCCGGTTTCGCGATGTTGCTAATAATGTTGGTGTCGAGCAGATAGCGCATCAGATCTGAACTTTACGCCCTTTCTCGCGAGGACGGGTCACGTCGAGATCGGCGCCTACCAGCGGAGAGCGACGGAGTGCGGCCAGGATGCCGCCTTTCTTCGGCGGTTCGCCGGTGATCGATTGATTCACGACGGCGCGCAAGCGCGATGCCTCCGGACCCTGTTCGGCGAGGCGTCGTGCGAGGGACCGGATGAGATCCCGGTCTCTGTCGAGTCCAAGCACCTCAAAGCGCGCCATGCCACGCTCGCTGAGGCGAGATCGATAGTTTTCGATGGCACGCTTCTGAGAACTGCCCATGGTAACCTTCCGCTTATTTCCGGTAATATATCCAGAAAGGCGGGCTCCGGCAAGATCTAAGCATCGAATAAATAGCATTGACTAATCAATTAGCACATACTAATTTATTTTCATGACCCAACCCGCCACCATCACCGCCGTCATGCGCACGCTCGCCGACCCCACGCGGCGCGCCGTGTTCGAGCGCATCGTCCGTTCCGACGAAATCAGCGTGGTCGAACTGACGCGTGGGAGTGGGGTGACGCAGGGCGCCATCTCCCAGCACCTCAAGTCGCTGAAACTGGCCGGTTTGGTCGCGGAACGCCCGGAAGGTCGCAATGTTTACTACCGCGCCCAGCCTGAAGGGCTCGCGCCGCTCGTCGACTGGATGAGCCATTACGGCGTGTTCTGGCGCGAGCGGTTCGCCAACCTCCGAACTCTCTTAAAGGAAATCGATCCATGAACGACGCCGCATTGAAATCCGGCACGCAAGAGATCGTTGTCGACGAAGTCTTTCCGCATGCGCCGGAGACGATCTGGAAGACGCTGACGTCAGGCGAGTTGATGGCCCGCTGGCTCAGGATGACGCCGACCGGATTCGAGCCCGTGAAAGGCAAGCAGTTCACCTACCAGACGACGCCCGGCGGCGCGTGGGACGGCGTCATTCACTGCGAGGTGCTGGAAGCGATACCGAACGAACGGCTCGCCTACAGCTGGAAAAGCGGACACGCGGAAAACATCGGATATGGCTCGCGGCTGGACACCGTCGTCACGTTCGTCCTCTCCAGGGTCGAGAATGGAACGCGCCTCCGACTGGTGCATTCCGGTTTCGTGCTCCCGAGGAACCAGACCGCTTTCGAGAGCATGGGCGACGGCTGGAAGAAAGTCGTCCCAACCATCGGTGCCATCGCCGGCGAGCAGGACTGATGCATCAACCGAGGAGGGGCGAAAAGAAGGAGAGCACCATGAACACACCACCGATTGTGTCGCCGCAAGAGTGGGAAACTGCGCGCGAAAAACTTCTCGTCAAGGAGAAGGAAATGACCCGCGCCCGCGACGCGCTGGCTGCCGAGCGACGGCGGATGCCGTGGCTTGCCGTGGAAAAGGCCTATGTGTTCGACGGCCCCGAGGGCAAAGCGAGCCTGCTCGACCTGTTCAAAGGCCGCCGTCAGCTGATCATCTACCGCGCCTTCTTCGAGCCCGGCGTGCACGGCTGGCCGGAGCACGCCTGCATCGGCTGTTCGCTGGGGGCCGATCAGGTCTCCAACCTTGTCCACCTGAATGCGCGCGACACCACGCTCGTGTATGCCTCGCGTGCACCGCAGGCCGACATCGCGCGGCTGAAGGCGCGGATGGGTTGGGAAATCCCCTGGGTTACCATCACCGACAGTTTTGACGCCGATTTCGGGGTAGATGAATGGCACGGCCACAACGCGTTCATCCGCGACGGCGATCGCATCTTCCGCACCTACTTCATCAACAGCCGCGGCGACGAGGCGATGGGTACTGTCTGGAGCTATCTCGACTTGACCGCGCTCGGGCGTCAGGAGGAATGGGAGGATTCGCCGGAGGGTTATCCCCAGAGCCGGCCGTACAAATGGTGGAACTGGAACGACAGTTACGTCCCCAACGCCGCGCCCGATCCGAAATGGGTCGAAGTGTCGGACGCCGGAGAGGCCGTCTTTCGGAAACGCGACGGCTAGTGCGGTGAGACGCGGCATCGCCGCGCGCGGCGCCGATTGGCTATGCCTCGCCGCCGCGCCGACCTTCGCAATCATGGCACTGCTGACGGCTTTTGCGAATGCCGGCCCGCCGGACATGCTCTGCGCTGCCGTGCAACATGCCTCGCCGCTGAGCGGAATGGCCGCGATGTACTGGCTGATGAGTGCCTTCCATTCGGCGCCCTGGCTGAAGCTGACATCGAGAGCGCTCACAAAGAAGTGAGGCGGCATGCAAGGCCGGCGTGTCGCCTTTGGCACCTCCTCATTCGTCCTGTGCCAGAGAGACGAACGGAGATATGGAATGAACAATTCTCGCTATCGCTGGGTCATTGTGGCGGCCGGCGGCCTGTTGGGCTGTGTTGCCATCGGCGGCATGTTTTCGCTGCCGGTCTTGCTGCAGCCGATCACGCGGGATACCGGCTGGTCGGTCGCCGGTGTATCCAGCGCCATGACCATCGGCTTCCTTGCAATGGCCTTCGGCAGCGTGATCTGGGGGACCTTGTCAGATCGGATCGGGCCGCTCCCGGTGGTGCTGGCTGGCTCGATCGTCATCGCGGTGAGCCTGGCCCTGGCGAGCCGTGCGACGTCATTGCTCGAGTTTCAACTGTTCTTCGGCCTGCTGACGGGGGCGGCGACTGCCGCCATCTTCGCGCCGATGATGGCCTGCGTCACCGGCTGGTTCGATACCCATCGCAGCCTTGCGGTGTCGCTGGTGTCAGCCGGCATGGGGATGGCGCCGATGACGATGTCGCCGCTCGTGGCATGGCTCGTCCTAAGCTACGATTGGCGAACCACGATGCAAATCCTTAGCCTCGTCGTCGCGGTCATCATGATTCCGGCAGCGCTGCTGGTGCGCCGCCCGCCCGCGCTCGCAGGCGGTGCCACAGCAATCGGCGATGCAGGACCGCAATCGGAGATGTCGCTCGGCCAAGCGGTACGGTCGCCGCAGTTCATCATTCTTCTCGCGACGAATTTCTTCTGCTGCGCCACCCATTCCGGGCCCATTATCCACACCGTAAGCTACGCCATCAGTTGCGGCATCCCGATGCTGGCTGCGGTTTCGATCTACAGCGTGGAGGGGCTGGCGGGATTGGGCGGCCGCATCGCCTTCGGGCTGCTCGGCGACCGCTTTGGCGCCAAGCGCGTTCTGGTGCTGGGGCTGCTGGTCCAGGCGTTAGGTGCGCTGGCCTACGTCTTCGTGCGCGAGTTGGGCGCGTTCTATGCGGTCGCCGCGTTGTTCGGCTTCATCTATGCCGGCGTCATGCCGCTTTATGCGGTGCTGGCGCGGGAAAATTTCCCGTTGAAGATGATGGGCACCGTGATCGGCGGCACCGCGATGGCGGGTAGTCTCGGCATGGCCACCGGACCGATTGCCGGCGGCCTGATCTACGACACCTTCGCCAGCTACGCGTGGCTCTATATCGGCGCGTGGGGCATGGGCCTCGGTGCGTTCCTGATGGCCTTGAGCTTTCGGCCGTTTCCAAAAGCGCCCGCCGCGCCGGTGCCGGCGTGATCCGGCCGGGCCTGGATGACGCATCCCGGGTTGTTGTCATGGAAGCTCAGGCTTCCAGTCCCTGATACACCGGCGAGCCCGGTCCGCCGGGCTGGCGCAGGACCTGGCGGCGCATTCGCGGATCGACGCTGAGGTGAACGCAGCGGTTCTTCTCGAAGATGAGCTGATCGAATTTCAGCGCGCTGTCGCGGATGCGCTTGGCGGCGGCAAGATCGGTAAAACCATGCACATGGAAGTCCGCCGCGAAACCAAGCGCATGGGCCGAGTTCGGTACGCCGCCGACCAGCGCGTTCACTTGCGGATTGCGGTAGCCGCTGGTGATCTCGATCACCACGTTGAACAGCGCGCGGACTTCTTCCATCTTTTCAGCCAACGTTTTCAGGTGTTCGAGGTGGATCGGCAACGGCGTGTTCTCGATGCCGTGCGCGAGCGCGGTACTGGACAGCGTGAATTCTTCCAGCGAAAAATGTGGACTGAGCAGCATCGGTTCCCCCCGGTCGTAATAGTTGTCTCCCGCGGATAGTAGCGCAGGAGGGCGATGCAAATCCAACGGTGAAGAGCCGGGCGAACCGGCGCGTTTTGCTGCAATCCGCAGTCTAGCGCCGCAGCTTGTCCAACGTAATCGGCAAGTCACGCACCCGTTTTCCGGTCGCGTGATACACCGCGTTGGCAATGGCCGCGGCGACGCCGACGATGCCGATTTCGCCGAGACCCTTGATCCCCAGCGGATTGATGATGTCGTCGGGCTCGTCGACGAAAATCACCTTGATTTCATGCACGTCGGCATTCACAGGCACATGGTACTCGCCATAATTGGCATTCATGATGCGGCCGAAATGGTGATCGAGCAGCGTTTCCTCGTGCAGCGCCATGCCGATGCCCCAGATCATGCTGCCCATGATCTGGTTATGTGCGGTCTTGGTGTTGATGATGCGCCCCGCCGCTACCGCGCTGACCACGCGGGTGACGCGGATCACGCCGATCTGCTCGTCTAACTTCACCTCGGCGAAGATCGCCGAATGCGCGTTGCACGCATAGGAGGCGAGGGTCTTGAAGCTGGTGGATTTCTCCTGCTCGATGCGATCCACTTTGCCATATCGCATGGCGTCCGCGATCGACACCGCGCGGCTGGGGTCTTGTTTGCTCACGATCTTGCCGTCCGCCAGCGCAACGTCATCGAGCTTCGCGCCCTTGAGCGGCGAATCCGGCATCTCCTTGGCCAGGGCCAGCAGCTCCTTGCGCACGGCGTCGGCGGCGTTCTTGATCGCGTGCGATACCGAGGCCGCCATCCAGGAGCCGCCTTCCACCGGCGACGCCGGCAGCGTCGAATCGCCGAGCTTGATGCTGACATTGTCGATCGGCAGGCCGAGCATGTCGGCCGCGACCTGCGCCATGATGGTGTAAGTGCCGGTGCCGATGTCGGAGGTCGCGCAGGCAACCTCGGCGTGGCCGTTGGCGGTCAGCACGACGCGGGCGGTGGTCTTCATCTGCAACGCTTCCCAGATGCCGGTCGCCATGCCCCAGCCGACCAGCTCGCTGCCGTCGCGCATCGAGCGCGGGTCCGCATTGCGCTTGGTCCAGCCGAACGCTTCCGCGCCCTGGCGGTAGCATTCGCGCAGTTCCTTGCTGGTATAGGGAGCGTTCTCGTCCTGCTGGCGGTCCGAATAATTGCGAAGCCGCAGCTCCAGCGGATCCATCTTCAGCGCAACGGCGAGTTCGTCCATCGCGCACTCCAGGGCGTACACGCCGGTGGTGGCGCCGGGTCCGCGCATGTCGCAGGGGGTGGCGAGGTCGAGCTTGGCGAGCTTGTGGGAATATCTGGTATTGGCGCATTTGTAGAGCGCGCCAGACCACCCTACGTCGTTGCGGGCAAAATCTTCGTATTGCGAGGTCATCGCGATGGCGTCATGCGTGATCGCAGCGAGTTCGCCATCGGCCTCGGCGCCGAGTGCCACGCGTTCGATGGTGCCGGGACGGTAACCGAGCGTGTACATCTGCTGCCGCGTCAGCACCAGCCGCACCGAGCGCTGCAGCGCGCGCGCCGCCAGCACGGCCAGCACCACCTGGTATTGCGGGCGCAGGCCCGAACCGAACGCGCCGCCGACATAGGGCGAGATGACGCGCACGTCGTCAGCCTTCATCTTGAAGACGCTGCAGACATAGCGCTGTACGTTCTGCACGCCCTGGGTCTTGTCGTAGACCGTGAGCTTGCCGTCGGCGCCCCAGATCACCGTCGATGCGTAGAGCTCCATCGGATTGTGATGCTCGACCGGAATGAAATATTCGCCTTCGTGACGCACGGCGGCAGCGGCGAACGCCTTGCCGGCGTCGCCGCGCGGTTTTGGCGGCGTGCTGATCGCTTTGGCTTCACTTAATTGCTGATGCAGATCGGTGACGTGGGTTTCCTCCTCATATTCCACGCGCACCAGCGTGGCGGCGAATTTGGCCGTTTCCGAGTCCTCGGCCAGCACCAGCGCTATCGGCTGTCCGCTGAACTTGACCTTCTCGTCGTAAAGCGGCCGGAACGGCGAGCCGCCCTCCGGCGCGACATCGTCCATGTAGGCGCGGTCGGTGCCGGCCATCGGCGGGCGGTTCTTGTGCGTCAGCACGGCGACCACGCCTGCGACGGACATCGCTTCGCTCATATCGATGCTGACGATGCGGCCCTTTGCGAGGGTCGAGGTAACAACGCTGGCAAAAACGAGATCGGGCGCGCCGAATTCGCCGGCGTATTTCGCAGCCCCCGTGACCTTGGCGTGGCCGTCGATGCGGGATGTGGGCGTACCGATATAAGGGGCCATGACGCTCACCGGATTTTCTTGTTGGACTGCGATTGCGGCGTACCGTTTGCCGCCTGGGTCAAAGCGCGGACGATGACGCGCCGCGCCAGGTCGATCTTGAAAGTATTGTGCGCAAAACCCTTGGCATCGCGCAGCAACAGATCAGCCGCGCGTTCGAAGGTCGCCGGACTGGCTGCCTGTCCGCGCAACGCGGCTTCGGCCTCCGGATCGCGCCACGGCTTGTGCGCGACGCCGCCGAGCGCCAGCCGCGCGTCCTTGATGCTGTCGCCGTCGAACTCGAGCGCGGCTGCGACCGAAACCAGCGCGAACGCGTAAGAGAGGCGGTCGCGGATTTTCAGATAGCTGTAGTTCGCCGCAAAGCGCTGCGCGGGAAGCTCGACCGCGATGATGATCTCGTCGGACCCAAGATTGCTGTCGCGTTGCGGCGCGTCGCCGGGCAGGCGATGGAAATCCGTAAACGCGATCATACGCTCGCCGGAAGGCCCGGCCACGTGCACTTTGGCTTCGAGCGCGGCCAGCGCCACGCACATGTCGGAGGGATGCGTCGCGATGCAGGCCTCGCTGGTGCCGAGGATCGCATGCATGCGGTTGACGCCATGAATCGCGGAGCAGCCGCTGCCGGGCTCGCGCTTGTTGCAGGGCGTCGCGGTGTCATAGAAATAATAGCAGCGGGTCCGCTGCAGCAGGTTGCCGCCGGTCGACGCCATGTTGCGCAGCTGCGCCGAAGCGCCGGCGAGGATTGCGCTCGACAGCAGCGGATAACGCTGCTCGACCTTGGGATGCCAGGCGAGGTCGGAATTCGGCACCAGCGCGCCGATGCGCAAGCCGCCGTCGCTGGTTTCTTCGACCGTCTTGAGCGGCAACCGCGAGATGTCGATCAGCCGCGTCGGGCGTTCGACGTCTTCCTTCATCAGGTCGAGCAGGTTGGTACCGCCGGCGATGAATTTCGCCGTCGGATCGGCCGCGATCTGGCGCACCGCGTCGGAGACGTCATTGGCTCGCGCATATTGAAAATTGATCATGTGTCCATGGCCTGCTGGATCGCCGCGACGATATTGGGATAGGCGGCGCAACGGCAGATGTTGCCGCTCATCAATTCGCGAATCTCGTCCGGGGTATTTGCCTTACCCTCGGCGATCAATCCCGCCGCCGAGCAGATCTGTCCCGGCGTGCAGTAGCCGCACTGGAATGCGTCGTGGTCGATGAAGGCCTGCTGCAGCGGATGCAGGACGCCGTCTTTCGCGAGGCCTTCGATGGTGGTGATATCAGCGCCGTTTTTCATGACGGCCAGCGTCAGGCAGGAATTGACGCGGCGGCCGTCGACCAGCACCGTGCACGCGCCGCACTGGCCGTGGTCGCAGCCTTTCTTGGTGCCGGTGAGGTCGAGGTGATCGCGCAGCGCGTCGAGCAGGGTGGTCCATGGCGCGACCTCAAGCTGCGTTCTGGCACCATTGACCGTCAAATCGACAAGAATTTTGGCTGGTATCGGGATAGTTTCCCTGAGCTGACGCCTTGTCGTGTCGGTCTCTGCCATGGGCTTCTCCGGGTGCGTTGTCTGCGCGCCCAGGTTTGGGACGGGCGCAGCGATCATCGATGTGCGGTGCAACGGCGAACCGGCGCATCCGGTTCCATTATAGCCGATACATTGATCTGGCGCACCGGCCGCTGCACGGCTAGCTTTCGTGTAGCAGCTTCGCGCGGGGGTTACGTTGGCAGCGATCATTTACGGCATCAAGAACTGCGACACCATGAAGAAGGCCCGCGCGTGGCTGGACGGTCATCGCGTCG
>CAVPZO010000063.1:0-20551 GCA_963710045.1 uncultured Alphaproteobacteria bacterium
TCGACGTCCAGTGCGGCGGTGTAGGCGTGTCCGGCAGCAGTGCTGGCCATCGCGATCCGGTCGCCGGTAGAGGATTGCAGGCCGATCGCACGGGCGGCGCGGCCGAATTCGAGATAGACCAGATGGAAGCGGTCCGGAATCACGAATCCGACCGTGCCCGGCAGTTCTTCAGCGACGTCCTGCAGCCGCAGGCGGATCAAATTACGCAGCTGCAGCCCGCGCATCATCGAGGTGCTCATCGCCACCGCACTGGGTCCGATACGGTATTTCTGATCGCGCGGCAGATACACCAACTGCCCCATCCGGGTCAGCGTATGGGTCAGGCGAGACACCGTGGAGCGCGGCAGGCCGCAGCGGTTGGAAATCTCCAGATTGCCGAGCCGCGCCTCATGGCCCTCGAAGCAGCGCAGCACGTCGAACGCGCGCGACACCACCTGAATGACATCCCCCTCGCCGTTAAGGTCGCTGGCGAGCATTCCCTGCTTGCTGAGCCGTTCCGAGCGTCGCCCCATTGCTTGTACCCGCCGTTCATTCCGCTATGCGGAATAAAATTCCACTTGCGGAACAAGCTACCTCAGGCAATCTGCCGCCACAACAGCAAGCCGTTCGCGAGGGCATTGTCCGTCAGACGGTTCCTTCGGAGAATGGAATGCCCGAAATCAAGATCGTGACCGAAGTGGCGGGCCGCGTCTGCGCGCTTCCATTTGAGGCAGGCAGCAGCGTCAAGGACGGCGACGACATCGTATTCGTCGAAGCGATGAAAATGGAAATCCCGGTTGCCTCTCCGGCTGCGGGAAAGCTCAAATCGTTACTCGTCAAGATCGACGACGTTGTCGCCGAAGGACAGGTCGTCGCCATCATCGAGACGTGAGTGCGGTTGAACGAACGCCGCGACAATCTGTCCAACGGGCTTGCTGAACTTTCGTCCAAGACCTCCGGCGTTGCCATCGCACCCGGCCAATGACATTGTTGCGTCAAACATAATCGCACTTCGCTAAAGCGAATGCACCTGGGAGGGGAAACATGATTCATCGCACCATTACGCTTGCCTCGATTGCCGTTGCGAGCGCCTCATTGCTGACGCTGCCCGCCGCTCGCGCGCAAGACGTCAAACTGCCGCCGACCATGACATTCACCGCCTATGACACCGGCACCGCCGGTTTCAACATCGCGGTCGCGGTCGGCAAGATGATGAAGGACAAATACGGCACCGATGTCCGCGTGCTCCCCGCAGGCAACGACGTCGCCCGGCTCGCGCCATTGCGCGCCGGCCGCGCGGTCGTCTCGGCAATGGGCTCCGGCACCTATTTCGCGCAGGAAGGCGTGTTCGAGTTCGGGGCCAAGGAGTGGGGGCCGCAGCCGCTGCAACTGGTGCTGTCGTCGGTCGACTGCAACGCAGCCTCGCTCGGCGTGGCGCGCGACACCGGCGTGACCGAGATCAAGCAGCTCAAGGGCAAGCGCGTCGGCTTCGTCGTCGGTTCCCCCGCCTTGAATTAAAACTCGCTTGCGATCCTGGCGTTCGGCGACCTGAAGCAAAGCGACGTCAAGGCCGTCGAGTTTTCGAGCTACGGCGCAATGTGGAAGGGCCTGATCAACAACGACACCGACGCCGCGTTTGCAACCACTATCACTGGACCGGCAAAGGAAGCCGAGACCTCGCCGCGCGGCATCGTCTGGCCGCCGCTCCCGCATAACGACAAGGCCGGTTGGGAACGCGTGCAGAAAGTCGGATCGTTTTTCTTCCGCCATATGGCCACTTGCGGCGCCGGCATTTCCAAGGACAAGCCGATCGAACTGGGAAACTACCCGTATCCGATTTTCATGGTGTACGGATCGGTGCCGGCCGATCAGGTCTACGCCATCACAAAGTCGATGATCGTCGGCTATGACGCCTACAAGGATGCCGCCGCCGGCGCGGGGGGCCTTGCCGCCGAGCGCCAAACCAAGAACTGGGTGGTGCCGGTTCATCCCGGTGCAGTGAAGGCGCTCAAGGAAGCCGGTCAGTGGAGCGACGCGCAGGAGGCGCATAACAATGCGCTGTTCAAGCGGCAGGCCGTTCTGACTACGGCATGGGCCGACTACGGCAAGTCCAGTCCGCCGACGGACGACAAAGCGTTCCTGGACGCCTGGATGAAAGCTCGCGCCGCGGCGCTGAAGAAAGCCGATATGCCGAACGGATTTGACGAATAGTTTTTCGCTTCGACGCCGATGCTTGAACGACTGATCATTTGACGGGATAGCTTATGTCGTCTGCTTCATCCGCCGACCAGGAAATGCCGGCGGTTGCAGCCGCCGCGGGCGCGAAACGCATCGAGTTCGACGATCCGCATGCCGGCATCGGCGGCCTGCAGGAGGCCGAAGTCTCGCGGGTGCGAACCCTGCGTGGCGGATGGCGCTGGGCGCTGATCGCAGCGACCGCCGTGACCATACTTCTTTGCATCAACCAGCAATTCTCGCTGCGGTTTTTCATCGGCTACACCCAGCTCAATACCGAATACTTCTATCTTTTGATCGCGCTAATGCTGCCGTTCACCTTCCTGATCTTTCCGAACTCGGAAAAATCGCCGCTCGAACGCGTTCCCTGGTACGACATCCTGCTTTTCGTTTCGACCTTCATCTCGGCCATCGTGCTGATGCGATCGGTGCGCAAGGCTGCCGAAGCCGGCTGGGAATTCGGCGGCGCACCGGCGACCGTCATCGTCGCGGGCGTGGTGATGTGGTTCGTGCTGATGGAGGCGTTGCGCCGCACCGGCGGCTGGAGCCTGCTGCTCAGCGTGTTTCCGTTCACCGTCTATCCGCTGTTTGCCGACGCCAAATGGCTCGGTCCGTTCCGCGGCACGCAATCGACGCTGGAACAGGCCACTTCTTATCACGTGCTGTCGGGCGAGAGCCTGCTCGGCATTCCGATCCAGGCCTTCGCCGACACGGTGATCGGCTTCCTGGTATTCGGCACCGCGCTGATGATGACCGGCGCCGGAAAATTCTTCATCAATCTGTCGTTTGCAATGTGCGGGACGTTCCGCGGCGGCGCCGCAAAAGTCTGCATCTTCGCCAGCGGTTTGCTCGGCATGATGAGCGGCTCGATCATCTCCAATGTGCTCACCGCCGGCACCATGACCATTCCCGTCATGAAAAAGAGTGGGTTTCGCGCCTCCTATGCCGCGGCGATCGAAGCCTGCGCCTCCACCGGAGCGGTGCTGGCGCCGCCGGTGATGGGCGCCACCGCGTTCGTGATCGCACAGTTTCTCAATGTGAGCTATGCCGACGTCGCGGTCGCCGCGATCATTCCAGCAGCACTTTATTATCTCGGACTGTTCATGCAGGTGGATGCCTATGCCGCCCGCCATAAGCTGCTCGGCATCCCGCGCTCCGAATTGCCCAAGGTGATGGATACCATCAAGGACGGCTGGTACTACATCTTTGTGATTGTGCTGCTGGTAGTGATGCTGCTGCATTTCAAGCGCGAGAGCCACGCGCCGTTCTACGCCACCGCATTGCTGCTGGTATTGAACCAACTGTTCTCCAGGGAGACGCGCTGGACATTTGGGACCATCAACAAATTCCTCGAGGTCAACGGCCGCACCTTCGTAGAGCTGGTCGGCATTCTCGCAGGCTGCGGCCTCTTGATTGGCGCATTCTCGATGACCGGCGTGGTCTCCAGCCTTGCCAATGATCTGCTGCGTATCGCCGGCGACAACGCGTTCCTGCTGCTCGGGATGTGCGCCTTCACCAGCCTCGTGCTCGGGCTCGGGTTGACCACCACGGCCTGCTACATCTTCCTCGCCATTCTGGTGGCCCCGGCGCTGGAAAAACTCGGGCTGAACCGGATGGCCGTGCACATGTTCATCTTCTACTGGGGCATGCTGTCGTCGATCACGCCGCCGGTCGCCATCGCCTCCTTTGCCGCCGCCGGAATCGCCGGCTCGCCGGCGATGAAAACCGGATGGGAATCGATGTGGGTCGGCAGCATCATCTATTTCATTCCGTTCTTCTTCGTGCTGAACCCGGCGTTGGTGCTGCAGGGCGACAGCCCATATTTCGAAGCGCTCGGGCTGATGGCGCTGGCAGCGTTCGGTACGCTGTTCATCTGCGGCGGCATCCAGGGCTATCAGGCCGGCGTCGGCGATCTCCGCGGTGCCGGCAGGCTGGAGTGGCCGCTGCGCGTACTGCTGGTGCTCGGCGGTTTTGTCGTGGCGACACCGGGCGGCGGCATCATGCCGCTGTCGCAACTGCAGATCACCGGGCTCGGATTTGCAATCTTGATCCCAACCGTACTGATCGCGCTGCTGCTGGTGCGGCGGCAGGCGCTGCTACCGGGCCGGTTGCAAGCGCGTTGAGCGTGGAGAAAGGCTCCCTTTCCGCCTTTCTCTGAATCCTGAAATGTGATCTTCTTCCGGACACCGGAAAGCGGCCACTCGAACGAGCCGCATGTGAAGGTAAAGGGAGAAGCAATATGCGCGCATCATCCGTACTGCTTGTGGCCATCGCAATGTTCAGCGCACCGGCCGCGGTCGCGCAGACGCCCAAAATTGTCATGGAAGAAATGATGGTGCCGTCGAGTGACGCCGGCATCGAAATCTATGTGCGCAACAAGCGGCCCGCCGACATGAACTCGTTCCGGCCGGAGCGCACCCTGCTCTATGTGCATGGCGCCACCTATCCCGCCTCGACCGCATTCGATCTGCAGCTGGATGGCATGTCATGGATGGATTACATCGCCGCGCGCGGCTACGACGTCTATCTGCTCGATCTGCGCGGCTACGGCAAGTCGACCCGGCCGAAGGAAATGAGCGACAAGCCGGAAGCGAACCCGGCCATCGTGCGCGGCGACACGGCGGTGAAGGACATTTCCGCCGTTGTCGATTTCATCCTGAAGCGGCGCAATATTCCGCGGCTCGATCTGCTCGGCTGGTCGTGGGGTACGACGCTGATGGCGACGTACACGACCCAGAACGCAGCCAAGGTGGAACGGCTGGTGCTGTATGCGCCGGCCTGGATTCGCACCACCCCGTCGCTGGTGCAGGCCGGTCCGGGCCCGATCCCCGCCTACCGCATGGTGCGCAAGGATGCGGCGCTCGGGCGCTGGCTGACCGGCGTCGCCGACAGCAAGAAAGCAACCCTGATTCCAGCGGGCTGGTTCGATGCATGGGCCAACGCTACCTGGGCGACCGACCCCGAAGGCGGCAAGATGGATCCGCCCGTGCTGCGTGCGCCCAATGGCGTGGTGCAGGACGGCGCCGAGTTCTTCGGCGCCGGCAAGGCGTATTACGACCCGGCCAGGATCACGGTGCCGACGCTGCTGATCAACGCCGAGTGGGATCAGGACACCCCATCCTATATGGCGCAGACGCTGTTCCCGCTGTTGATCAACTCGCCGGGCAAGCGCTACGTGCAACTCGCGGAAGGGACCCACTCCATCATCATGGAGAAAAACCGGCTTGATCTGTTCAAGGCGGTACAGGCGTTCCTGGATGAGGCAGCCGGATTGTAGCCGGTCTTGTTGGAACCGGCGTCATCAGGCGACCCTCCCAATGCTGCGGCCTAGGCCAATGCCCGGCCGCCGTTGCTGCGGTTTCTCAGCGCCGGAATCCAGCCGTCAGCGCGCGCAGCTGGATTCCGGGTCTGCGCCAGGAGGCGCATCCGGAATGGCAGGATTAGAGCTCTCTTGTCGCCCGTTCAGAACCGGCGATAATCCGGGCCGGAGATTCTTTACGGCGTTTGAGGAGACGACATGCGTGCGCTCCTGCTTGGGCTTGTATGCGCGACGTTGATAACCGAGGGCGCGGCGACCGCCCAATCCGCGGCGACAAATCACCCGCTGACGAACGAGGAAATCAATGCCTTGAGAACGGCGGTGTCCCAAGTCTGGAATGCATCCGGACACAAGAGCATCGTTACCATCCGGGTCCGCTTGAATCCGGACGGCACGCTGGCAGCGCCGCCACAGGTCGTGTCAAGACCGGACGGTCCGAACTTTGCCGCTGCCGCGGCGAGCGCGATAAAAGCAATTCAATCAAGCCAGCCCTTCCGCATGCTCAAGCCGGGCTCGTATGACGCCTGGAAGTTTATGGATATCGATTTTAATCCGACTACCACTGTGACAAACCCGCAGCAGCCGCGGAGAACGTTTGACATGGAAAAAATAAAAGCCGTTCTCGCAAAGGAAAAGACGCAATCAAAGGATCCCAAGACCGACGGCAAGAATTAACCTCCGCCCCCGCGAAGCAAGCAGTAGCCGGCTGCAAGTCAAGCAGGGGAAGGCCGCCGCCATTCCATGACAACGAACCATGGCACGCGCCGGAAGGTTTCCTGACGATCTGCATCGCCGGATACCGGTCCTGGCTCGGCGAAAAACGACAGCTGAAGGCCGCTTTCGAGCAGCGCCGCCATATAGGCTTCGAGCGGACGGTGCCAGTTTTCGATGCGTATTCCAGCCCACTCGAACCAGAATGGAAATTCGTCGAGATAGCGGTCGACCGGATAATGCAGGCGGCGGCCTTGCTGATCGTTGATCCATCCTTGCGCCGCGCAGGCCGAGGTAAAGCCCGTCAGATTTGCAATCAGCAACGCGCCGGCCGGTTTCATCACCCGTGTCATTTCGCGGATGGCCGTCCTGAAGTCCACGATGTCGACAAGCGTCAGATAGCTGACGACGAGGTCGAAGCTTGCCGCCTCGAACGGCAGATGCTCGGCCTTGCCGGACCGATAGTCGCCTCCCGGATCGCGTCTCCTTGCTTCCTCAAGAAGCCGAGGTGTCGGATCGATGCCGATCGCATTCACATGCGCCGCCTTGAGCATTCTGCAAAAACGGCCTTCGCCGCACCCGACGTCCAGCGCGCGATCGAACCGCCCGGCGGCAACACGGCCGAGCATGACCGGGTCGAGCACATGCTCCCGCCCCCAGTCGCCCCGCTCGCCTCCCTCGCCCATGGAGGCGATCCAGGCTTGCGCGGATTGCTCCCAGCCATTGCTCATGAGATGCCCGTATCAAAATTGGCGCAATCAATAACTGGATGAAAAAAGTGAGTGGCTGATCAGGCCACTTCTTCATCCGCCTGCATGTCGATGCCAAAAGTTTCCAGGAATTTCGAGGTCATGATGTAGAACCCTACCGAGAGCTGCAGTTCGATCAGCGCTCCCGGCGTCAGTTTTGCGGCGATGGCGTTGAGCGTCGCCTCGGTCGGTTTGCGCAGCGTGACGATCTCGTCGGTGAAAGCGAGCGCGGCGCGCTGTACCTCGCTGAAGCACGTGGCCGGTTTCCAGTCCTCCAGCGCGGCGTTCTGCTCGTCGGTAACCCCCACGCTTTTGCCGATGCGCTTGTGCGCAACGATTTCATACGGCGCCTCACACAAGATGCCGGTGCGCGTAATCGCCAGTTCGCGCAGGATAGGGTCCAGTTCGCCTCTGAAACGGATGGCGGCGCCGAGCCGGCAGTATTGCCTGAGGTAATCAGGCGAATGCGCCATCATGCGGAAGATGTTGGCGCTGCGGTTCTTGGCGACAATGCCGCTGGTGCGGTCGTCAAGTTTTGCCGGATCGGAATAGTCGATGCGCGCCATGCTTTGCCTCAAACTTGTGTTACCGCTGGTGCGCGACCAGCGCCGCGCCGAACGCCTGGAACAGTTTTCGATTGATCGGATTGCGTTGCGGGTCGTACTCCGCATGCCATTGTACGCCGAGCGCAAAACCCGGCGCATCGGCAATCCGGATCGCCTCGATGGTGCCGTCTTCGGCGACGCCTTCGACGACGACGCGTTTGCCGGGCTCAAGAATGCCCTGGCCGTGCAGCGAATTGACGCGAATAGTCTCGCAACCGAGCAGTTTTGCGAAGGCGCCGCCGGGAAGCAGCGTCACCTCGTGGCGGTCGGCGAAGATGACCTTGTGGTCGGGATGAATCTCGCCGTTCTCCAGCCTCGGCATGCGGTGATTCATCCTTCCCGGCAGTTCGCGGATTTCGGGATGCAGCGAGCCGCCGAAGGCGACATTCATCTCCTGCAGTCCGCGGCAGATGCCGAACAACGGCACGCCGCGGGCGACACAGGCTTCCGTCAGCGACAGCGCCAGATCGTCGCGCTCGATATCGTAGGGCTCGTGCTTCGGGTCCGGCTCGGTGCCGAAGCGGGTCGGATGCACATTGGCGCGGGCGCCGGTCAGCACCACGCCGTCGACCACATCCAGCAGCGCGCCGATATCGGTGATTTCCGGTGCTGCGGCAAACATCAGCGGCAGCGCGCCGGCAACGTCGGCCACGGCACGAAGGTTGCGCTCGCCTACCATCTGCACGGCGAAGCGATTCTCGATGCGATGCGCGTTTCCGATCACGCCGACCACCGGTCTTCTCATCGAATCGCTTTCTGCCTTTTTCCCTCACCCGACGAGGGATCATGCCCGGCAGGACCCGCCGGATCAAGCTCACGGCCCTGTGAATTGGGCATAAGTAACCATCTGCCGGTGTTTACCATAATATATACGCCACCGGGAGGGCGACCAATGATCCGCATCGGAGTGCTGCTGCTGTCGCTGCTATTCGCGGCGGACGCCCGTGCCGCGCCGATCGAAAACCGCGACGGGTTCTGGGGCGAATGGAACGACGCCACCTTCGCCCGCGCGGCCGGCGAAAAGAAATTCGTGGTGGTCTCGCTGCAATCCTGGTGGTGCCGCTGGTGCCATGTGATGAACCGCGAGACCTGGTCGAATCCGGAAGTGCGCGGCGTCCTCAAGGACAAGTTCATCCCGGTCTATGTCGACCAGGACAGCCGGCCGGATATCTCGCAGCGCTATGAGCGCTGGGGCTGGCCCGCCACCATCATCTTCGGGCCGGACGGCACCGAGATCGCAAAACTGCGCGGCTTCTACTCGCCGCAATATTTCATTCCGGTGCTGACCGCCACCATCGAAGACCCCTCCCCGGTCGAGTACCCCGAACCCGGCGGACCCGAGCGCGGACGCACGCTGGCGACCGGCCTGACCGATGCGCAGCGCGACGAGATTCTCGGTTTCATCGACAAGGCGTGGGATGACGAGCATGGCGGCTGGAGCAAGTCCAAATTCTTCGACGGCCCGCTGCTGGCCTGGGCGCTGCAGCAGGCGCGGCAGGGCGATCAGCAGAACACCGGGCGGATTAAAAGAGTCCTGACGCTGATGGCCGACACCATGATCGACAGCAACGGCGCCATCAGCCAGGTCAATTTAAAACCCGACTGGTCGGAGCCCGCACGCGAATTTCCGATGTTCTCGCAGGAAGCGGCGCTCACCGCCTACGCGCGGGCTGCCGTGATATTCGACGATCCGGCCTATCGGCAGGCCGCGGACCGCATCTACGGTTTTCTTAAAGATACCATGGCCGCGCCCGGCGGCGGCTTCTACGCCTCGATGGGCCTGAGCGAAGGCGAGCCCGGCGTCGACAAGCGGCAATATGCGCGCGAGACCGCGCAGGCGATGGCGGGACTGCTGGCCTATTACGATGCCACCGGCGTAGCGGCCGCGCGCGATCTTGCCACCAACGGCGCACGCTGGGCCCTGGCCAATCGCGCGATGCCCGGCGGCGGCTTCCGCCACGCCGAGCAGGACAAGGGCGGTCCTTATCTCGCCGACAATGTCGAGATGGCGAAGGCGCTGCTGGCGCTGCATCGCTCCACCGGGATGCGCGAATGGCTTACCCACGCGTCTGCCGCCGCGGATTTCATCGCACAAACCTTTATCGATCCCGCTACCGGCGGCTTTTTCGCCTCCGCTTCGCCCGACGCGCAGCAACTGACAAAGCCCATAAAACAGCGCGAGGACAATGTCACGGCGGTGCGGATGTTCAGCCTGCTGTCATCCTACACCGGCGAGAGCCGCTATCGCGAAATCGCCGAAGCCGGCATGGGTTATCTCACCTCGCCGCCGATTCTGGACGCGCTCGGTTTCCTCCCCGACGTGTTGCTGGCCGAGGACGAACTGCGCAACGAGCCGGTCCATGTCACCATCGTCGGGTTCAAGGACGATCCACGCTCGGCAGCGCTCTACCTCGCCGCGCTGGCCTATCCGCTGGGCAACAAGCGCGCGGAATGGTGGGACAAGCGCGAAGGAAAACTCGCCAACCTCGATGTCGATTATCCGGATTATCCCGACGGCCCCGCAGCGTTTGCCTGCACCGCTACGTTCTGCTCCTATCCGGTGACGGAGCCCCACGAGATCGCAGCGCAGCTCGATGGCCTGAAACGGGCGCGCAAGCAATAACCTCGTCGTCCCCGCGGCGGGGGCCCATATCCTCTGACGCTGCTAGTTGCAGAAGGCATCTACCCCAGTGCCGAAACGAGAGCACACGGCGTATAGGTTTCCGCCTTCGCGGGGACAACTCGTGGAGAGTCACCCCTGAAACACCACCGCATCCACCACCACGCAACCCTTGCCGGCTGAGTCCAGCAGCACCGGATTGAGGTCAAGGCTCACCACCTTGGCCGCCGGGTCCAGCATCAGCTTGCCGACCTGCACCACAGCCTCGCAAAGCACATCGACATCCATCGGCGATTCGCCGCGCACGCCCGCAAACAGCGGCGCAATCCGCAAGCGGTCGAGCGCCTCCTTCGCGTCATCCCTTGAAAACGGCGGCAGCAGCAGCGCGGTGTCGCGAAAGATTTCGACGTATTTGCCGCCGTCGCCGACCGCCACCACCGGCCCGAACACGGGGTCGCGGTGCGCGCCGATCATGATCTCGCGCCGCCCGCCCGCCATCGCGGCGATGATGACGCCGTCGAAACGTGCGCCGTGCTGGCGGATGACGCCTTCCATCTGCGCATAGATTTCACCGGCCTCCTCGCGCGTGCGCACATTGAGCTTCACCAGTCCAAGTTCGGATTTGTGCGCGATATCGGCCGAACAGCCCTTGACGACCACCGGTCCGCCGATCAATTCAAACGCCGCCACCGCTTCCGCGCGCGATCGGCACAGCCGGTGCGGCACTACCGGAATGCCGCGCGCGGCGAGCAGTGCGAGGCTATCGGCTTCGTTGAGCATGGTCGTGGCCGTGGATGACAATAGAGGGCCGGCCTTGCCGCGCGCGGCCTTGCGCGCCAGCGTGCGCGCCATCAATTCGCGATGCGCGAGGAACTGGTGCAGCGCGGTCACCGCTTCGGTTTCGGTGGGAAATACCGTGCAGCCCTCCGCGGAGAACTGGTCGGCAACGCTGCGCTGGGTCGCCGCGACCACCAGCGGCTTGCCGGTCTGCTTGCCGAACGCCGCGGCATCGCGCGCAAAGGCTTCGACGTCGTAGCCGGGCCCCGCCACCGGCACGCCGATCAAAAACGCGTCGGCCGCCGGGTCTTCCGCGATCACCGGCAGGATATCGCCGAACAGCCGGCTGTTGGACAGCAGCGCCGCGGTGAGATCGATCGGGTTGGTGGTGGTGGCAAAACTCGGCAGGATGCCCTTCAGTTTCTTGTCGGTCTCATCGGCCAGCTTCGCCATCGGCATGCCGACGGCGGTGGCGGCATCCGCGGTCATCACGCAGACCGCGCCGGAATTGCTGATCGCAACGAGGCGCCTTCCTTTCGGCTTCCAGCCCTTCAGGTACAGCTCGGTGGCTTCCACCAGCCCGCGCATGTCAGGCGCGCGCCAGATGCCATGATGCTCAAAGAACGCATCGACCACGCGGTCCTCATTGGCGAGCGCGCCGGTGTGCGACTGCGCCGCCTGGCGGCCAGCCTCGCTGCGGCCGGATTTCAGCGCGATGATCGGCAGATCGCGATCGAGCGCGACCGCGGCCAGTTCCTCCAGATATTTTTTGTCGGGGATGCTTTCGAGATAGAGCAACAGCAGTTTGACTTCCGGGTCTTCCGCCACCGCCGCCGCGAGTTCGCCGACGGTGATATCGGCGTCGTTGCCGGTGGCGTGGGTATGGCGCACGCCGATGCCGCGCTGGCGCAGAAACCCGACCGGCACGGTCGACAGCGCGCCGCTCTGGCTCAGCATGGCGACATGGCCTTCGGCGCGGTCCATGTCCATGAACATGGTGGAGAAGCTGGCGATGGCGCCGGTGCCGAAATTGGCCAAGCCTTGCGAGTTCGGCCCGACAATGCGCATGCCGGTTTTCTGCGCGGCCTCGACCATGCGGCGTTCCTTGGCCTTGCCCGCCACCGCATCGACCTCGCCAAAACCCGACGCCATCACCACCGCGATCTTGACCCCGTGCGCGGCGCAGTCGTCCACCGCGCCGATGGCGTTGTCGCCGGCCACCGCGACGATCACCATCTCCGGGGCTTCCGGCAGGTCGGCCAGGCTCGGATAGCACTTGTAGCCCTGCACTTCCGGGCGCGACGGATTGATCGGGAAAATCTTGCCCTTGAAACCGAACTTGTCGAGGTAATGCACCGGCCGGCCGCCGACCTTGTTGGGATTTTCCGACGCGCCGATCACGGCCACGGACTTTGGATCGAGGGCGGCTCGCAGACAACTCATGATGTAACCTTTGTGAAATAGGGAACGAGGCGATCGGTGAAACGTCGGTATTGCGCACTCACGCGGTCGCCGATTTTGAGATCGTTGTCGCCGTGCGCCATCAAGCGAAAGCCTTCGGCGGCATCGACCAGAATGATGTTATAGGGCACGTGCGCACGCGCTTCCGGGGTTGCGGCGCGAACGACCAGCGAGGTCGCATAGACAACCCCGTCGCCGCTGGCGCGCTTGTCCACCGGATCGGGCACACCGCACACGGCGCAAAAACTGCGGCAGAAATATTGTACCGAGCCGCAGGCCGCGCAGCATTGATAGACGATGGCTTCTTCGCCCTTGGTCCAATCGCCGCTCATCGCACCCGCTCCAGAAACATGCTGACATGCGACGACAGCACTCCGCCATCGCCATGCAGCAGCGCGATCGAGGCGTCGCGCACCTGGCGATTGCCGGCGCGCCCGGTCATCTGCAGCTGGGTCTCGACCAGATGCGCCATCGCGCCACCGACACCGCAATGGCCGTAGCTGAGGAGACCGCCGTGGGTATTTAATGGCATGGTGCCATCGCGGCTGAAATATCCATCGCGCACCCGCGCCGCCGCTTCGCCGCGCGCCGCGAGGCCGAGGTCCTCCAGCAGCATCGCCAGCGTAATGGTGAAGCTGTCGTAGACCGCGGCATAACGCACGTCCGATATCTCAACGCCCGCCGCTTTCCTGGCGCGGGCAATAGCGATCTCGGCGCCCAACTCGGAGAGCGCCGGAATCGCGGTGACATGCTGATGGGTATGCGCCTGTGCGCAGCCGAGCACACGCACGCCGATCCCGGAGGTCGCGTCGCGGCTGACGACGAAGGCAACACCGCCGTCCGAAACCGGACAGCAATCCAGCAGCTTCAGCGGCATCGCCACCGGTTTTGAAGCCATCACGTCGGCAACGGTGATCTTGTCGTGAAACTGCGCGCCGGGATGCGTGATGGCGTGATCGCGCATCAGGACAGCGAATTCGGCGAGGTCTTCCTGTCTGACGCCGTATTCATGCATGTATCTTGAAGCGACGAGCCCGTAATAAGCCGGAATGGTCGGGCCCAAGGGCACCTCGTAGTCGGGATGCCCGACCTGCGCCAGCGTCTGGATCGCGGCGTCACGGCTTTGTCCGGTGAGCCGGTTTTCACCGGATACCACCAGCACATGCCGTGCAACTCCCGCATCGACGATCGTGTGCGCCAGCATGGTCATCGCCAGCCCCGTGGCGCCCCCGACCTGCACCGCGTGGGCGTAGGAGGGCTTGATGCCAAAATGCTCGGCGAACACGGTGGCCAGCATGATGTGCGGCTTGATGGTGGTATAGCCGCAAAGAACGCCGTCGATCTCGGCGCGCTTGAGTCCGGCATCGGCGATGGCAAGCTCCGCCGCCCTGCTCATCAGGTCGAGCGTGGAAGAGCCTTCATGCCTGCCGAATGCCGTGAGGCCAACGCCGGTGATAAAGCTCATCTCAATACGACTTCGGCAGGCCGAGCACTTTCTCGGCAATGAAACTCAGGATCAACTGCGGGCTGATCGGCGCAATGCGGGGGATCAGGGATTCGCGCAAATAGCGCTCGACGTGATATTCCTTGGCGTAGCCGAAGCCGCCATGGGTCATTACCGCCTGCTCGCAGGCCTGGAAGCCTGCCTCGCCCGCGAGATATTTCGCGGCGTTGGCCGCCGGACCGCAGGGCTGGCCCTGATCGTATTGCCAGCCCGCCGACAGCGTCATCAGCCACGCCGCTTCCAGCTCCATCCAGTTCTTCGCGAGCGGATGCTGGATTGCCTGGTTCTTTCCGATCGGGCGATTGAACACGATGCGGGTCTTGGCATAAGCGGCAGCGCGGGACAGCGCCAGCTTGCCGAGGCCCACCGCCTCCGCCGCGATCAGGATGCGCTCCGGATTCATGCCATGCAAAATGTATTCGAAGCCGCGGCCCTCTTCGCCGATGCGATCTTCGACCGGGATTTCGAAATCCGCGATGAACAGCTCGTTGGAATCCACTGCCTTGCGGCCCATCTTCTCGATCTCGTGCACGGCGATGCGGCTGCGATCGAGGTCGGTGTAGAACAGGCTGAGCCCGCGGGTCGGGCTCTTTACTTCTTCCAGCGGCGTGGTGCGCGCCAGCAGCAAAATCTTCTCCGCCACCTGCGCGGTGGAAATCCACACCTTCTGGCCGTTGACGATATATTTGTTGCCGCTGCGTACCGCGCGCGTCTTGAGCTGCGTGGTGTTGAGCCCGGTGTTGGGCTCGGTGACGGCGAAGCAGGATTTTTCCTTGCCCGACACGATCGGCGGCAACATGCGCCGGCATTGTTCGGGCGACCCGAACACCACAACCGGGTTCAGTCCGAACACGTTCATATGCACGGCAGACGCGCCGGACATCCCTGCGCCGGATTCCGAAATCGTCCGCATCATGATTGCGGCGTCCGTGATCCCCAGACCTGAACCGCCGTACTCTTCCGGAATACAGATGCCGAGCCAGCCGCCATCGGCCAGCGCCCTGTGGAAGTCGGCGGGATAACCGCCTTCCTTGTCCTTCTTCAGCCAATAGGCATCGTCGAAGCGCGCGCAGATTTTTGCCACGGCGTCGCGGACCTGTTCCTGGTTGGCGGTGAGCGCGAAATCCATGGCTTAACCCTTCGCCGCGATCTTCGTGACGCCGTCGCGCACCATCGCCGCGATCTCGTCCGCCGAGAAGCCGGCCTCGTGCAACACCTCTTCGCTTTGCGCGCCGAGTTTTGGTGCCAATCGCGTCGGCTCCGCCGTTGTTTCCGAGAAGCTTGCGGAAACCTTCATGCTGCGGATCGCGCCTTCGCTGGGATGTGCCACAACAGGAAAGAAACCGGTTTCGACCAGATGCGGATCCTGCAAGATGCTTTCGAGATCGTGCATCGGCATCACCGGCACATCGGCCTTGGTCAGCAGATCCAACCACTCCGCCGTGCTGCGCGTCTCGAAGATGCGGGCCAGTTCCGCATAGACGAAGTCGATATTGACCGCGCGCCCGGCAAAGGTCGCGAATTTCGGATCGCTGCGCAGGTCGTCGCGGCCGGTTGCCTTGAAGAAATTTTCCCACTGCTTGTCGTTGTAGACGATCACGCAAATAAAACCGTCGGAGGTTTTGTAGGGCCGCCGATCGCGCGACAGGTGCCGCGCATAGCCGCCTCTGTCGAGCGGCGGCTCATAGGTGAGGCCGCCCATGTGATCGCCCATCACGAAGCCGGCCATGGTTTCGAACATCGGAATATCGACGCGCTGGCCGCGCCCGGTGCGGTCGCGATGCACGAGGCTGGCGCAGATCGCGCCGACCGCGGTGAGCCCGACGATGCGGTCGACCAGCGCGTTGGGAACATAGCGCGGAACGCCGTCGCCGGTCTGCGCCATCAGCGCGGGCAGCGCGGTGGCGCCCTGGATCAAATCGTCATAAGCGGGTTTTGCGGCGTAAGGACCGTCCTGGCCGAAACCGAACACACCGGCGTAGATCAGGCGCGGATTGATTTTTGCGACCACGTCGTAGCCGAGGCGCAGGCGCTCCATCGCCTGGGGGCGGACGTTGTACACCAGCACGTCTGCCGTCGCGATCAGGCGCAGCAGCGCGTCGCGCCCGGCATCTTTCTTCAGGTCGAGACAGATGCTGCGCTTGCTGCGGTTGGTGTTGAGGAACACCGGCCCCATGCCGGGATGCCGGGTCGGGCCGATCTGCCGGGTGACGTCGCCGTCCAGCGTTTCGATCTTGATGACATCGGCGCCGTAGTCGCCGAGCATCTGGGTCGCGTACGGCCCCATCAACACCGTGGTCAGGTCGATGATCTTGACGCCCTGCAGGGGTCCCATGGTTTCGTTTGCTCCCGGCACGGCGCTGTAATCCGCGCCGTTTCTCCGGGTCTAGTAACGGCATGGGAACGAGGAGATCAAGGGCTGGTGCGGGTATGGGCGTATGCAGAGGCTACACACACAGCGTCGTCCCGGCGAACGCGGGGACCCATACGCCGTGTCGTCTCGTTTAAGCACTGGGGTGGATGCCTTCTGTAATCGCCAGCGTCAGGGGTTATGGGTCCCGGCGTTCGCCGGGACGACCGGCTCCTACTTCCCCATCATCTTGCGCAGCTCGGTCTTCAGCACCTTGCCGTAATTGTTCTTCGGCAGCGCGTCGAGGTATACATAGCGCTTCGGCCGCTTGAAGCGCGCGATCGAGGTCAGGCAATGCGCGTCCAGCGTCTGGTCGTTGGCGGAGGCGCCGTCTTCCAGCACCACGCAAGCCACCACGATCTCGCCCCAGTCCGCGTCCGCCACGCCGATCGCCGACACCTCGCGCACATCCGCGTGCGTCAGCAGCGCCTCCTCGACCTCGCGCGGATAGATGTTAGTGCCGCCGGAAATGATGACGTCCTTGGAACGGTCCGACAGCGTGAGGAATCCGTCCTCATCGAGCCGGCCGACATCGCCGGTGCGCAGCCAGCCGTCCTTCAACGTCTCGGCATTGGCTTTTGGATTGTTCCAGTAGCCAAGCATCACCGCCGCACCTTTGGCCTCGATCTCGCCGGTTTCGCCCGCTGGCAACGGCTTGCCATCGGTACCGGTGATGCGAACCTCCATCACGCTCTGCGCCGGGCCTGCGGACGCCAGCCTTTCGAGATAGCGCGGATGCCCGGTGTCGGCGTGCCAGTGGCGGCCAAGCGAGGTAATACACATCGGCGATTCACCCTGGCCGTAGATCTGCACAAAACGCTGCCCCATGGTGGCGATGGCGTCCCTGATATCGGCGAGATACATCGGGCCGCCGCCATAGATGATGGTGCGCAGCCCCTCGCCGTTCTCGCCGCGGCGTTTGGCGGCATCGACCAGCCGCCGCACCATGGTGGGTGCAGCAAACATCACGACATTACCGAGCTGCCGGCCGAGATTGAGCACTTCATCCGGATCGAAGCCGCCGGATTCGGGAATGACGTGCCGGCCGCCCATGCGGACATGCGGGAGATGATAGAGGCCGGCGCCGTGCGAAATCGGCGCGGCATAGAGCGAGACATCGTCCGGCGTCGCCGGGTCGACGTCGGCGAGATAGCACAACGTCGCCGCCACCAGATTGCCGTGGCTGAGCATCACGCCCTTCGGCCGGCCGGTAGTGCCGGAGGTATAAAACAGCCACGCCAGATCGTTGGTCTCCTGCGCCAACGGTGTTGGCATGCCCTCGCCATCACGTATCGTTCGATAAGCGCTGCTGTCCATCGACAGCGTTTCCATTGATGCAGGCAGATCGGACGCCGCCTCCGCCAGCGCTTCAATTGTATCGTCCGAAACAAAGGTCAGCTTGGCGCCGGCATCGCTGCAAATCCATGCCGCCTCGCGGCCGTGCAGTTTGGCGTTGATCGGAATCGCGGCAGCACCAATCCACCAGATGCCATAGAGACATTCGAGATATTGCGTGCAGTTGGACGCGAACAAGCCGATGCGGTCGCCGGGCTGGACATCGTAGTCGCGCGACAGGGCTGCGCCGATTGCGGCGGCCCGCCGCGCGAAGGTGTCGTAATCCGCTTCGAGATCGAAGCCCCGGAGCAGCGCGGGCGACCGCGGGTGCAACCGCGCAGTCGCCGCCAGCCATTCGGCAACGTTCATCGCCTACTTCGCCGGCTCCAGCAGCGAGACATAATTCGCGACCGCGGCCCCGCCCATATTGAAAATGCCGCCGAGTTTTGCGTCCTTGATCTGCATGCCTTCGGGCGCCTGCCCCAGCAGCTGCATCGCGGTCAGCACGTGCATGGAGACGCCGGTGGCGCCGATCGGATGGCCTTTTGCCTTCAGGCCGCCGGAGGGATTGATCGGCAGCTTGCCGTCCTTCTGGGTCCAGCCTTCCTTGATGGCGCGCGCGCCCTGCCCTCGCGGCGTCAGGCCCATCGCCTCGTATTCGATCAGTTCGGCGACCGTGAAGCAGTCATGGGTTTCCACGAACGACAGATCGGAAAGCTGCACGCCGGCCTTTTGCAGCGCGCGCTGCCACGCCACGGTGCAGCCTTCGAATTGCAGGATGTCGCGCTTCGACATCGGCAAGAAGTCCTGCGCATGCGCGGTGGCCTTGATGTTGACCGCCTTGCCCATGGTCTTCGCGGTCTCCGAATCCGTCAGCACCAGCGCCGCGGCTCCGTCCGACACCAGCGAGCAATCGGTGCGCTTCAGGGGACCAGCAACGAACGGGTTCTTTTCGCTTTCCGAGCGGCAGAAGTCATAGCCAAAATCCTTGCGCATCTGCGCATAGGGATTGGAAACGCCGTTCTTGTGGTTCTTGGCGGCGATCATCGCCAGCGCATCGGACTGGTCGCCGTATTTCTGGAAATAGGCCTGCGCGATCTTGCCGAACACGCCGGCGAAGCCGCCAGGCGTGTCGCCGTCCTCGGGCAGATACGACGCGCGCAGCAGGTTGCGGCCGATCTCGGGTCCCGGCGTCCGCGTCATCTGCTCGACACCGACCACCAGCACGATTTTTGCGGCGCCCGCCTCGATCGCCCGCACGCCCTGATGCACCGCCGCCGACCCCGTCGCGCAGGCATTCTCGACGCGGGTGGCCGGCTTGAAGCGCAATTGCGGATCGGCCTGCAGCACCAATGCGGCGGTAAAATCCTGCGGCGAGAAGCCCGCGTTGAAATGCCCGAGCACGATCTCGTCGACATCGCCCGCCGAGATGCCCGCATCAGCCAGCGCTTCGTTCGCGACCTTGACCACGAGGCTCTCGACGGTCTCGGTGTCGAATTTCCCGAACGGCGTGTGCGCCCATCCGACGATGCTGGCTGTCATGGTGGTTCTCCCTGTCGTTCTAGCGGCGTTATCCCGGGTCGAGCTCACATATAGTCCATCGGCCTACCGACTTCACTTGGGTTCGAGGTTTTTTATGGTCCGGATGCACATGGACGTTATGCCAGCCCAGTTGCCGGATTTGATGTCCTTTGCCGGGCAAAGCCAGGAACCGCCCACTACAAGCACGTTGGGCTCCGCAAGCCAGGCTTTTGCATTGGCTTCGCCGATGCCGCCGGTCGGGCAGAAGCGCGTGTGCGGAAACGGTCCCGCCAGCGCGCGCAGTGCAGCGATGCCGCCCGATTGCTCGGCGGGAAAGAATTTGACCAGATTGAAGCCGTAAGCCTGCGCCTGCATCAGTTCGGAAGCGGTCGCCACACCCGGCATGAAGGGAATATCCGCCGCCTTTGCTGCCGCGAGCAGTTCCGGCGTGGCCCCGGGGCTGATCGCAAAGCGCGCGCCCAGCGATTTCGCCCTGGCGAGGTCATCCGGCGTCAGCACCGTGCCGATACCGACAATCGCCTCCGGCACGGCAGCGATGATGGCCTTCGCGGCCTCCATTGCAGCTGCGGTGCGCAACGTGATTTCCAGCGCGCGCACGCCGCCGGCGACCAGCGCGCGGGCGAGCGGCACAGCGTCTGCGGCCCGCTCGATGGCAATGACGGGAATCACCCGTGCCGACTGCAGCAAACCGGCCAGATCGCATTTCGCGGTCATGCGGATGTCTCGCGTGAAAGAGTTGCGCCCGGCATGATATCATCCGGCATTGCCGACAACGGAATGATCGCTCCGGGATGGCACACCACGGAGCCTGCGAGCCGATGCCCGGCCCGCGCCGCCGCAACCGGATCGGCGCCGCCCAGTCTCGCAGCCAGATAAGCCGCCGCAAAACTGTCACCCGCCGCCGTGGTGTCGACTACCGCTTCCTTCACCGGCGCCGCTTTCACGACATGCGATAGGCCGGCGACGCGCACGACGCAGGCCGGCTCGGCCAGTTTCAGAACGGCTTCGGCAGCGGGAATGCGGGCCATCAGATCGTCGTCGTTTTCACCGGGATAGAGCGCGGAGAGGTCTTCCGTCGATGCCAGCACGATATCCGCAACCTCCATCGCATCCTGATAGGTGCTGCGGGCGACCGCAAGATCGGGCCAGCCGCGCGGGCGAAAATTGGTGTCGAACGCGATCCGGGTCGAATTTTTCCGCGCGCGCCCGAGCGCTGCCATCAAACGCTGCCGTCCACTCTCGCCATAAAGCGACAAGGTGATTGCCGAGAAATAAACCAGATCGTATCGGATAAGCGCATCCAG
>CAVPZO010000064.1:0-65747 GCA_963710045.1 uncultured Alphaproteobacteria bacterium
TAGCGCCGGCGGGCTGCGCTGATGTCGGTAGCATCACTGGTACCTGACGTTGCGGAGACGCCCTTGGCAGGCGCCGACGTACCGGCCTGAGCCGTCGACGGCTCAAATGCGGTCAGCGCCAGAGCCGCGACCGTCGCCAGCGCGGCGGTGCGCCCGAATGAAGAAAGCAAAGCCTTTCGCGTGAACATCTCGATGTCCTCCGGTGGGTCACCTGGCCTGACAGGCCTTCCCTGGTTAACCCCTGAGCCCAGTATCGGTTCCCGTATCCGAATGAGACCTGAACGATCGGTGGCGGAATAAAGGCAGTCACTTGCTGTTCAGGATTGATCAGGCATTGTCCCTGTACGGCCCGGATGGACATCAAACAAACATACCGGGCGCTGCAACTGCCCTTCGGCTTTTCAGTTGTGCCTTCCATGCGCGTAGCATCTTCCATTGCACCCAGGCGATTTCTGACCCGATTTCCGGTTTGGGCCGTGACGGCGCTGAGCCTTGTCTGCAACGGCGCGCAAACAGGCCGGGCCGCCGACGAACCCGCGCCGCCGACCGCCATCCAGTTCACTGTCGACCGACCGCTCGATGCGAGTGATGCGCCGTTCGTCCTGGCATCCAGCCGCGGCCTGTTCCGCGCCGAAGGCCTGGCGGTCGGGACCAATATTGCCGGCGGACCCGCGGATGCGATTGCGCGCGTCGCATCGGGCAGCAGCGATCTGGCGCTGGTCGATATCAATGTGTTGATGCGCTTTCGCGACAAGGCCGACGCAGCCCCGATCAAGGCGGTGTTCGTACTGTTCAACAAGGCGCCCTATGCCATCATCGCGCGCAAGAGCCGCGGCATCCGCGCGCTCGCCGACATCGAGGGCAAGACCCTCGGCGTCGCCGAGGGCGACTTCTCGATCTGGTTCTGGCCGGCGCTGGCGCATCAGAACGGCATCAAGCTCGCCAGCGTCAAGCTGAACAAGATCAGCCCGGCCGTGCGCGAACCGATCCTGTCGGCGGGCCAGGTCGATGCCGTCACCGGGTTTTCATATCTGGCAGGAGTCAATTTGAAGGACCGCGGCGTACCCGCCGACGATCTTGCCGTGCTTCGTTTTGCCGACTACGGCTGCGAAGCCTATGGTTTCGCGCTCATCGTCAATCCGGCCTTCGCCGCGCGCAAGCCGGAAGCCGTGAAAGGTTTCCTGCGCGCGGTCATCGCCGGCACGCGGCTCGCCATCGAGGACCCGGCCCGGGCGGTGGATGACGTCCTGACTCTATGGACTCCGGCTCGCGCGATCTCGAACTCGCACGCCTGCGCGCCGTCATCAGCGACAATATCCTGACCGAGGAATTGAAGCGCAGCGGCATCGGCGGCATCGATCAGGCCCGTTTTGCGCGATCGGTCGATCAGCTCTCCGAGGACGTCAAATTCCGCGTCAAGCCGACTGCGGCGGATATTTTCGATGGTTCGTTCCTGCCGGCGTCCAGCGGGCGTTTGATCAATTAAAAACGGCCGGACGGCTGTATCCCGCCACCAATCCCTGATTAGAATACGTGCCTGATCATTTCGTCCCGCCGAACCGAGCCGCCGCATGTCCCTCATCCGCCTCTACACCCGCGTGCTGCAGTTGCTGGGAAAAGAGGCGCGGCTGGGCTGGATCCTTGCGGGCGCCAATCTGCTGCTGGCCGGCGCGCAGTTCGCCGAACCGGTGCTGTTCGGCAAGATCGTCGACGTGCTTTCCGGCAAGCCTTCCGGAGGTCCGCTCGAATCATCGTCGGCATGGCCGCTGCTGGCGGCATGGGTCGCCTTCGGCCTGTTCACCATCCTGTGCGGCGCGGCCGTAGCGCTCCACGCCGACAAGCTGGCGCATCGCCAGCGCCAGGCGGTACTGACCGACTATTTCGAGCACATCATGCAGCTGCCGCTGACCTTCCACACCGGCACCCATTCCGGCCGGCTGATGAAGGTGATGCTGAACGGCACCGATTCGCTGTGGCGGCTATGGCTGGGATTCTTCCGCGAGCATTTCGCCGCCATCATGTCGCTGGTCGTGCTGCTGCCGCTGGCGTTTTATATCAACTGGCGGCTCGCGGTCCTGCTGTTCGTTCTCTGCGTCGTGTTCACCGTGCTGACCACGCTGGTGGTGCGCAAGACCTACGGCATGCAGAGCGAGGTCGAGGCACATTACAGCGACCTCTCGGCGCGGGCCTCCGACGCGCTCGGCAATGTCGCACTGGTGCAGAGTTTTGTGCGCATCAGCGACGAAGTGCAGGGCCTGCGTTTCGTCTCCGAGAAGCTGCTGTCGGTGCAGATGCCGGTATTGTCGTGGTGGGCGCTGGTCACCGTGATCACGCGCGCATCGACCACCATCACCGTGCTGGCGATCTTCACCGTCGGCATCGTGCTGCACGAGCAGGGTCTTACCACCGTGGGCGAGATCGTGATGTTCGTCTCTTTCGCGACCATGCTGATCCAGAAGCTCGAACAGGTGGTCTCCTTCATCAACAACGTGTTCATGGAAGCGCCGCGGCTGCAGGAATTCTTCAACGTGCTGGACGCCGTTCCCGGCCGTGCGCGACCGGCCCGACGCCCTCGACCCCGGCCGGCTGCAGGGTTTGGTCGAATTCGTCGACGTGTCGTTTTCCTATGACGGCAAGCGCCCCGCGGTGGAGGATCTCTCCTTCACGGCACTTCCCGGCCAGACCATCGCGCTGGTCGGTCCGACCGGCGCCGGCAAATCCACCGCGATTGCGCTGCTGCATCGCGCCTTCGATCCGCAGTCCGGCGTCATCAAGATCGATGGCATGGAAATCCGCGCGATCAAGCTGACGGCGCTGCGGCGGAACATCGGCGTGGTGTTCCAGGAAGCGCTGCTGTTCAACCGCTCGATCGCCGACAATCTGCGCGTCGGCAAGCCCGACGCTACCGAAGAGGAAATGCGGATCGCCGCCGCCCGCGCGCAGGCGCTGGAATTCATCGAGCGCGGCGAGCAGAAATTCGAAACCAATGCCGGCGAGCGCGGCCGCATGCTGTCCGGCGGCGAGCGGCAGCGGCTGTCGATCGCCCGCGCGCTGCTGAAAAACCCGCCGATCCTGATTCTCGACGAAGCCACCAGCGCGCTCGACGCGATAACCGAGGCCAAGGTTAACGCCGCTCTCGACGAAGTGATGAAGGGACGCACCACCTTCGTGATCGCGCACCGGCTCTCCACCATCCGCAACGCCACGCGAATCCTGGTGTTCGACGCCGGACGCGTGATCGAAAGCGGAACTTTCGATGAACTTGTCGCGCAAGGCGGCCGTTTTGCGGAACTGGCGCGGGCCCAGTTCATGGTTCAGGAGAATTCGCGGGCCAGCCTGGCTTCGCCGGAAGCGAGCATTGACGCTGTCAAGATTTGAGCATCGTCGAAATTCGGCCCCTTTCATCCACGATTTAATCGCTCCGCCCCTGTTCCGGCCCTGCAAGCCGGTATAGGTTTGGGCTCGCCGCCGGACAGGCTTGAAACCCGCATCACACGCCGGACCTCCTCCATCGCAGGCGGGTCTCACAGGAACCGGAATCGGATCGTGCAATTTTTTCCCAGGCTGCTTCGCAAACCGTCGTTGAACCGGTTGGTCCTTGTCGCGGGACTTGCGACCGCAGCGCTTGCGCCGCGCGCGGCGCACGCTGAGGCGCTGCTGGTCGTCGAGGCCGATACCGGCAAGGTGCTGCAAGCCGAGAACGCCACCTATCCCTGGTATCCGGCATCCGTGACCAAGATGATGACGGCCTATGTCACGCTCAAGGCGGTCAAGGACGGGCGCCTCTCGCTCGACACCTTGCTGACGGTGTCACCCACCGCGGCCTCGCAGTCGCCGTCCAAGATGGGCTTTCGGCCCGGCATTCAGGTCACCGTCGACAACGCGCTGAAGATGATGATGGTGAAATCGGCCAACGACATGGCCGCGGTGCTCGCCGAAGGCGTCGGCGGTTCGATCGACGGATTCTCCGCCCAGATGAACCAGACCGCGCAGCGGCTCGGCATGACGCAGACCACTTACGTCAATCCGAACGGCTTGCCCGCGGAAGGACAGGTCACCTCGGCGCGGGATCTCGCAATCCTGGCGCGCGCGATCCTTCGCGACCTGCCGGAATACGAATATTTCATGCACATCCCCTCGATCCGCTACGGCCGCAGGGTCACGCAGAACTTCAACAAGCTGATCGGCCGCTTCCCCGGCGCCGACGGATTCAAGACCGGCTTCATCTGCGCCTCCGGATATAATCTTGTCGCTTCCGCGACGCGCAACGGCAAACGCCTGATCGCGGTGGTGCTCGGCGCTTCCTCAGGCAAAGGGCGCGCCGTGCGCGCCGCGCAGCTGCTCGATCGCGGTTTCGCCAACAACAGCCTGACATGGCTGCGCCCGGCGCTGGGCACCGTCGACAATCTGGCGCCGATCGACGCGTCGCCGCCGAACCTGCGCGACGAGATGTGCGGCGGAAAGCGCAAGCGTCCGGCAAGTGACGAGGATCCGGACACGACGGTCGCCAGCGACGCGAGTGGTTCGAGCAGCGGCGAGGCCGCGATCACATTTTTCACCGCCGGATTGCAACCGCCTCCCTTGAGGCCGTCGGACATGCTGGCAGCGGCTGCGGCGCCCTCTGAGCCCGTCATTGTCTATACCGGTCCGACCAGGACCGGCCCCGCGCTGATTGCCGCCGTGGCCGTGGATTCCGAGAAGCAAACGCTGCGCCGGGGCAAGAAAGGCCGCGCCGCCGGCAAGAAGCCGGTTGCCACGGCTGAGGCAAAGACCGAAGCCAGGGATGCCAAATCCACCGCCAAGCCAGCCGCCAGGCATGCCAGCACCAAGCCCGACGCTGCAAAACCCGCGGACAAGCCCGCGGCGGCTGCCGCCAAACCGGCCAAGCCCAAGGCAGCGACCAAACCCGCGCCCAAGAGCAGCACCACCGGCGAGGCCAAACCGGCAGCCGGTCAAAAGACCGCCGCCGTACCGCGCACTTAAGCCAGTTGGCATACAAAATACTGTCATTCCGGGACACGCGTCTTCGCGTGGACCCGGAATCCAGAAGTGTGCCTCTGGATTCCGGGTTCGCGAGCGGAGCCTGTCGTCGGGCCGCGCTTTGCGCGGACCCGGTGGCTCGCGCCCCGGAATGACGCTGAATTCTGCCGGCTTTTTAGGCCGTTGACGCGGCCATAGCGCGCAGCCGCTTGCCATTGGCCGCCGCATTGCTCAATACTCTGTCGAAACAAGCCGTCCCGTCCCAACAACGGGGAAATATTTCAGAGGGGAGACACCATGGAGCGCATCTGGCTCAAGCAATATCCGGCCGGCGTACCCGCCGACATCGACGTGACGCAATATTCATCGCTGGTCGAACTGCTGGAAGAAAGCTTCAAGAAATTCAGCGACCGCAAAGCCTTCATCTGCATGGACAAGTCGATCAGCTATCGCGAGCTCGACGAATTGTCGCTGGCGCTCGGCGCCTATCTGCAGAGCAAGGGCCTGCAGAAGGGCGCGCGCGTCGCGCTGATGATGCCGAACGTGCTGCAATATCCGGTGGCAACCGCCGCGGTGCTGCGCGCGGGCTACGCGGTGGTCAACGTCAATCCGCTCTACACGCCGCGCGAACTCGAGCATCAGCTCAAGGATTCCGGCGCCGAGGCCATTATCGTGCTGGAGAATTTCGCGACGACGGTGCAGCAGGTGCTGGCCAAGACCGCGGTCAAGCACGTCATCATCGGCAGCATGGGCGACCTGCTCGGCTTCAAGGGCATGATCGTCAATTTCGTGGTGCGCAAGGTGAAGAAGATGGTGCCGCCATCCTCGATTGCCGGCGCGGTGAAGTTCAACGACGCCATCGCGGCCGGGCGCGGCATGAAACTGAACAAGCCGAAGATCGGGCCTGACGATGTCGCCTTCCTGCAATACACCGGCGGCACCACCGGGGTTTCCAAGGGCGCGACGCTGCTCCATCGCAACATTCTCGCCAACGTGCTGCAGAACGACGCCTGGCTGCAGCCGGCGCTGAAGAAGCCGCCGCATGTCGATCAACTGTTCATCGTCTGCGCGCTGCCGCTCTACCACATCTTCGCGCTGACCGCCTGCTTCCTGCTGGCGATGCGCGCCGGCGGCGTCAACCTGTTGATTCCCAACCCGCGCGACATGCCGGGCTTCATCAAGGAATTGATGAAATACCAGGTCAACAGCTTTCCGGCGGTCAACACGCTCTACAATGGCCTGTTGAATTCGCCCGGTTTCGACAAGGTGGATTTCTCCAAGCTCAAGACCTCGTTCGGCGGCGGCATGGCGACGCAGAAGGCGGTTGCCGAAAAATGGCTGAAGACCACCGGCTGCGCGCTGTCGGAGGGTTACGGCCTGTCGGAAACCTCGCCGACGCTGACCTGCAATCCCGCCGACACCGACAAGTTCTCGGGTTCGATCGGCATCCCCGTGCCCTCGACCTGGCTCTCGATCCGTGACGACGACGGCAACGAAGTGCCGCTCGGCCAGCCCGGCGAAATCTGCGCCAAGGGTCCGCAGGTGATGTCGGGTTACTGGAACAGGCCGGACGAGACCGCGAATGTGATGACACCGGACGGCTACTTCCGCACCGGCGATATCGGCGTGATGACGCCGGACGGCTTCACCAAGATCGTCGACCGCAAGAAGGACATGATCCTGGTCTCCGGCTTCAACGTCTATCCGAACGAAATCGAGGACGTGATCGCCGGCCATCCCGGCGTGCTGGAATGCGCCGTGATCGGCGTCGAGGATGCCCGTTCCGGCGAAGCGGTGAAGGCCTTCGTGGTGAAGAAGGACCCCAATGTCACCGCCGAGGACATCATCAAGTTCTGCGGCACGCAATTGACCGCCTACAAGGTTCCGAAGCAGATCGAGTTCAGGACCGATTTGCCGAAGACCAATGTCGGCAAGATCCTGCGCCGCGAGCTGCGCGACGAGAAGAAGGCCGCGGCCTGACGTTCCCCGGATGCTGCGCAGCACGCCGCCCTTGCGGCGTGGTGCGCTGCTGATCCGGGGTCGTAACGGAACGATGCCTTCGTGACGGTCCCGGCTCTGCGGTGCACCGTCAAGAGACGCTGCACCGCGTCCGGGACAAGCGCGTTTCCAAACGCCGGCAAAATGCTCTAAGACTTCCCCGCACATCCCAAGGAGAAACAACGATGACGATCCAAGTCGGCGACAAGCTGCCGGAGACAAAATTTCGCGTGATGACGGCGGAGGGCCCGCAGGTCAAGACCACCGACGATATCTTCAAGGGCAAGAAGGTCGCGCTGTTCGCGGTGCCCGGCGCCTATACCGGCACCTGCCACAAGATGCATCTGCCCAGCATTTTCCTCAACGCCTACGCCATCAAGGACAAGGGCGTCGACACCATTGCGATCGTTTCGGTCAACGATATCTTTGTGATGAATGCCTGGAAGCGCGATACCGACCAGCGCGACGAAGCCCTGTTCCTCGCCGACGGCAACGCTGAATTTGCCAAGGCGATCGGCATGGAACTCGACGCGTCCGGCAACGGCCTCGGCACCCGCTCCAGGCGTTACTCGATGCTGGTGGAAGACGGCGTGGTAAAGAAGCTCAACCTCGAGCCGGCTCCCGGCAAGGTCGAGGTTTCCGGCGGCGATACGCTGCTCGGGCAGTTGTAAGATTGCCGTGTCCCGGACGCGCTGCGGCATTCTTCATGCCGCTGCGCAGAGCCGGGACCCCGGTTCAAATGCCGTGGTCACCGGGACCCCGGCTCTGCAGCGCACCGCTTCGCGAAGAGCTACGCGCTGCGCTGCGTCCGGGGAACGCGAGCTACCCCTTCAATCTCGCCATCGCGACGCCATCGCGCGCAAGTTGGTCGGCGCGTTCGTTGGCGTCGTGGCCGGCGTGGCCCTTGACCCAGTGCCAGCGTACCTGATGCTGATGCAATGATGCGTCGAGCCGCTGCCACAGGTCGACATTCTTGACCGGCTTTTTATCGGCGGTGCGCCAGCCGTTTTTCTTCCAGCCATGAATCCAGCCGGTGATGCCCTGCCGCACATATTGACTGTCGGTGTAGAGATCGACGGTGCATGGCTTTTTCAGCGCCTCGAGCGCCGAGATCGCCGCCATCAGCTCCATGCGGTTGTTGGTGGTGTGCGCCTCGCCGCCCTTCAATTCCTTTTCGACGTCGCCGAATTTCAGGATCGCACCCCAGCCGCCCGGTCCGGGATTGCCGGAACATGCGCCGTCGGTGTGGATGATGACCGGAGGCGAACTCACGCCACCAGCCCCGATTGCTCGACGCCGTAATCGCGGATGCTGCCAACGCTTTGCTGAAACCGCAGCTTGCGGACATATTCGAGCGGATCCTTCGGCCGCACCAATGCGCCCGGCGGCACGTTGAACCAGTCGACCATGCGCGTCAGCAGAATCCGCATCGCCGCGCCGCGCGCCAGCAGCGGCAGCGCATCCTGCTCGGCATCGGACAGTTTTCGCTCGCGGCCATAGGCGTTGAGAAAGGCGCGCGCCTTGGTGACGTTGAAGGAGTGATCGGTTTCGAAACACCAGGCGTTGAGGCAGATCGCAACGTCATAGGCGAGGATATCGTTGCAGGCAAAATAGAAATCGATCAATCCGGAGAGATTGTCGCCGAGAAACAGCACGTTGTCCGGAAACAGATCGGCGTGAATCACGCCGTCCGGCAAATGCTTCGGCCAGGATTTTTCCAGATGGTCGAGTTCGGCGCCGAGCAACGCCCGCAAACCATGCTGCAGCATATCGGCGCGCGGCGCGGCCAACTCGAACAGCGGCCGCCAGCCCGCCACCGACAGCGCGTTGACGCGCTTCATCGGAAAATCGCGCCCCGCCAGATGCAGCTTCGCCAGCGCCTGACCGACCGCGGCGCAATGCGCGGCGTTCGGCTTGCGCGGCCACACGCCTTCGAGAAAGTCGATGATCGCCGCGGGCCGGCCCGCCAGCGTGCCCAGCGCTTCGCCGTTGCGGGTCGTGACCGGCTGCGGACAGTTGATGCCATGCTGCGCCAGATGCGCCATCAAGCCGAGGAAGAACGGCAGATCGCTTAGGTGCACGCGCTTCTCATACAGCGTGAGAAAAAAATATCCTGACGTCGTATGCAGCAGGAAGTTGGAATTCTCGACGCCTTCGGCGATACCCTTGTAGGACAGGAGTTCGCCGATGTCGTAACCCTTAAGGAAATCCGCAAGCTCTTCGGCGGCGACGTCGGTGTACACCGCCATAAGATTACGCCGCGTCGGGCCGCAGCGAACGCGGCAACGGAAAGAATTCGTTCTCTTCCGCGGCCGAGACCGTCTCCACATGCAGTTCGTAACGCTCGGCGAAGGCGCCCATGATCTCCTCGACGATCACTTCCGGCGCCGAGGCGCCCGCGGTGATGCCGAGGGTCTTGATGCCCTCGAACATGCTCCAGTCGAGATCGGCGGCGCGCTGCGCCAGCACCGAAACCGGGCAGCCTTCGCGCAGGGCGACTTCGCGCAGCCGCTGCGAGTTCGACGAATTCGGCGCGCCGACCACGATCAGCGCATCGACCACGGGCGCCACCTTCTTCACCGCGAGCTGGCGGTTGGTGGTGGCGTAGCAGATGTCTTCCTTGTGCGGACCGGAGATGTTCGGAAAGCGCGACTTCAACAGCGCGACGATCTCGGCGGTGTCGTCGATCGACAGCGTCGTCTGCGTCACGAAGGCGAGATTGTTCGGATCCTTCGGCGTGAAGGTGGCGGCGTCATGAGCGGTCTCGATCAGCGTCACCGCGCCGGCCGGCAATTGCCCGAGCGTGCCGACCACCTCCGGATGATGCGAATGCCCGATCAGCAGGATTTCGCGGCCGCGCTTGAAATGGATCGCCGCCTCGCGGTGCACCTTGGTGACCAGCGGACAGGTGGCGTCCAGCGAAAAGAAATTGCGGGCGCGGGCGTCCGCCGGAACCGATTTGGGAACTCCGTGGGCGGAAAACACCACAGGCGCATTGGTATTGTCAGGGATTTCAGCCAGTTCCTCGACGAAAATCGCGCCTTTGGTGCGCAGGCTGTCCACCACATATTTGTTATGGACGATCTCGTGGCGGACATAGACCGGGGCGCCATAGATGGTCAGCGCCCGCTCCACGGTGTCGATCGCCCGCACCACGCCGGCGCAGAAGCCCCTTGGCGAGCAAAGCACGATTTTCAGGGGCGGTTTGGCTGGCATTTGGGGAATTTCCGGACCGGATCAGCCCGAATGAGGGCAATTAATAAGGGCACGTTCTAACAAGCACTTGGGACGGCTTTTGGGCGCTGTCAAGGCCGGTCACCAAACCATTGCGCCTGCCGCCCCGGACGGCTTATATAGGGCGTAATTCCCGTCTTTACCGACGAAAATACCGGCTTCGCCTGAAAAAACAGGTGGGCGAAGCGCAAAGGAGATTTGCCATGAGCAATGCACCGCTGATGCCGAAGGCGACGGCCGTGTGGCTGGTCGACAATACCGCGCTGTCGTTCGACCAAGTTGCCGATTTCACCAAGATGCACCCGCTGGAGATCCGCGCCATCGCCGACGGCGACGCAGCCCAAGGCATCAAGGGCATGGACCCGATTTCGACCGGCCAATTGACCCGCGACGAGATCGAAAAGGGCGAGAAGGACCCGAACTACCGTTTGAGGCTCGGCGAGAGCAAGGTGGCGCTGCCGCCCGCCGCCAAGAAGAAGGGTCCGCGCTACACCCCGGTGTCGCGCCGCCACGAGCGGCCGAGCGCGATCCTGTGGCTGGTGCGCAACCACCCCGAACTGAAGGACAGCCAGATCATGCGGCTGGTCGGCACCACCAAGACCACCATCGCCAGCGTGCGCGACCGCACCCACTGGAACGCCTCGACGCTGACGCCGATGGACCCGGTGACATTAGGGCTGTGCTCGCAGATCGAACTCGACTTCGAGGTGCAGCGCGCCGCCAAGGAAAAACCGACCGACCAGGCCTATGGCGGCGCCACCCTGCTGCCGGCGTCTGAGACCACGGCGCGCAAGGAGCCGGAATTCGAGCCGACCGAAAAACAGCGCGACGATCTCAATGTCGATGCGGTGTTCGCCAAGCTGAAGACGATCGGTGGGAAGAAGAGCGAGGAGTGAGGTCTTAACCTCGCCCCGCTCTTCGCGGGGAGAGGTCGAAGCCGAAGGCTTCGGGTGAGGGGCCAGGCACTGCGCCAGGTACGCGCGATCGACTCTCGGGTCGCACTGGTCGCGCAGGCTTTCCGACCCGAAAGGTTTTTACTTCGGCAACGCCGTGCCTCGCCCCTCACCCGGCTCGCATCTGACGATGCGACCCGACCTCTCCCCGCAAAGAGCGGGGCGAGGTTAAGAGGGCCGCTTCGCGTTGCCGCTCTCTGGATTGCTTCGCTTCGCTCGCCATGACGTGCAGACAGGTACGTTTCGAAGTATCCTGAAGCAGGCTGGTTTGAAGGAACAGCAGTGATGCGCTACGCAATCGTTATCGAAAAAGCTGGCGACAACTTTTCGGCGTATGTGCCGGACCTTCCAGGTTGCGTGGCAACCGGCGAGAGTGTGAAAGCCGTGGAAACCGAAATCCGCGACGCGATCCGTTTTCACATCGAGGGCCTGAAGGAAGACGGGTTGCCCGTTCCCAAGCCGACCAGCATTGCGGATTACGTCGAGACTTAACGGACAATCGCTCGACAGCTAACCCAGCTCAATCTCTTCCGTAATCTCATGCGTGAGGTTCACCCCGCCGACCGTCAGCACCATTTTCGCCGGCAGTTTTTCATTGCCCTTGAGGCGGCCGTCGGCCACCGCGTCGCGCACCGCTTTTTCGATCTCGCGCTGCGAGGTGATGCCGACTTTCTTGAGGAATCCGCGCAGGCTGGTGTTGAAGGTGTCTTCGTTCATGATGGGCTCCTGTCGCTGGTTTCGTCATGGCCAGGCTTGTCCCGGCCATCCACGTCTTTCTTGCCGATGGTAGTAAGACGTGGATGCCCGGGACAAGCCCGGGCGTGACGAACTTTGGTGCGATACGTTTCCTGATTACGGCCTGTACGGCGTGTTGACCATGGTTTCGCTCAAGTTCTTTTGAGCGCGATCAGCCTTGGCCGCGGCGTTGCCGCGCTGGACGTCGCGGTTCTTGCGGCAGGCGACGTAGTCGGAGGAGCCGACCGCGACATTGTTGGCGCGGCAGATCGCGTCGTCGTCCTCGCCGAGGCTGGAGACGGGGACATCGTTGCGCGACGCGCAGGCGCAGAGCGTCAGCGCGGCGAGCGTCAGAACGATAAGGTGCGGTCGCATACGGTTTCCCGGGTTAGGCTTCTCGCGCGACTGTTTAGCCGCAATTGCGGGAATTGTAAGTCCGTCGTCACACCCTTCCCTGCAGCGCCCCCTGAATCTCCTCCAGCACCTTGGGATCCTCGATGGTCGCCGGCATGGTCCAGGCGTCGCCATCGGCGATCTTCTTGATGGTGCCGCGCAGGATTTTCCCGGAGCGGGTTTTGGGCAGCCGCGCCACGGTGATCGCGAGCTTGAACGCCGCCACCGGGCCCAATTTTTCGCGCACCAGCGCCACGATTTCCTTTTCGATCTCGGAGGTGCTGCGGGTGACGCCGGCCTTCAGCACCAGGAATCCGCACGGCGCTTCGCCCTTGATGGCGTCCTTGATGCCGAGCACCGCGCATTCGGCGACGTCGGGATGCGAGGCCAGGATTTCCTCCATGCCGCCGGTGGAGAGCCGGTGGCCGGCGACGTTGATGATGTCGTCGGTGCGGCCCATCACATAGACGTAGCCGTCCGCGTCCTTGTAGCCGGCGTCGGAGGTTTTGTAGTAGCCGGGAAACTCGTTGAAATAGGCCTCCTTGCAGCGCGCGTCCTGCTCCCACAGCGTCGGCAGGCAGGCCGGGGGCATCGGCAGTTTTATCACGATCGACCCCATGGTGCCGGCGGGCAAAGGCTTTGCCGCCTCGTCGACCACGTCGACCTGGTAGCCCGGCATCGGCACCGTCGGCGAGCCGTGCTTCACCGGCAACATCCCCAGGCCGATCGGATTGCCGGCGATGCACCAGCCGGTCTCGGTCTGCCACCAGTGATCGATCACCGGCACCTTCAACTGCTTCTCGGCCCAGTCCACCGTCGGCGGATCGGCGCGCTCGCCGGCAAGAAACAGCGTACGGAATTTTGTCAGATCATGCTGGCGGATGAATTTTCCGTCCGGGTCTTCCTTGCGGATGGCGCGGAACGCGGTCGGCGCGGTGAAGAACGCCACCGCGCCATGCTGCGAGATCACCCGCCAGAACGCGCCCGCATCCGGCGTGCCGATCGGCTTGCCCTCATACATGATCGAGGTCGCGCCGTGAAACAGCGGCGCGTAGATGATGTAGCTGTGGCCGACTACCCAGCCGATGTCGGAACCGCACCACCAGACCTCACCGGGCTTGACGCCGTAGAGATTGAACATCGACCATTTCAGGGCGACCAGATGGCCGCCATTGTCGCGCACCACGCCTTTGGGCTTTCCGGTGGTGCCCGAGGTGTAGAGGATGTAGAGCGGATCGGTCGCCAGCACCGGAACGCAAGGCGCGGACTTTTTTGCGGCGATCGCCTTGCTGCGCAACTCGGACCAATCATGATCGCGACCCGCAATGAGACCGCACGACTGCTGCGGCCGCTGCAGGACGATGCAGGCGTCTGGCTTGACGCTGGAGAGTTTTATGGCCTCGTCGAGCAGCGGCTTGTAGTGCACGAGGCGGCCGGGCTCGAGCCCGCAACTGGCCGAGAAGATCAGCTTCGGCTTGGCGTCTTCAATACGGGTGGCGAGTTCTTTCGCCGCAAAACCGCCGAACACCACCGAATGCACCGCGCCGATCCGCGCGCAGGCCAGCATCGCGATCATCGCTTCCGGCACCATCGGCATATAGAGAATGACGCGGTCGCCCTTGCCGACGCCGAAATCCTGCATCACCGCGGCGAGCGTCTGCACCTCGGCCAGCAGTTCGGCATAGGTGAATTTGGTAACGATGCTCGGTCCGGCAGGACTCGCCAGCGGCGAATCGTGGATCAGCGCCACCTGGTCGGCGCGGCCATTCGCGACGTGACGATCCAGCGCGTTGTAGCAGGTATTGACCACCGCACCCGCGAACCAGCGGCCGTAGAGACCCATCGAAGGGTCGAACACTTTTTTCGCCGGCGCGATCCAGTCGATCTCGCGCGCCGCCTCGCCCCAAAAACCCTCGGGATCGGCAAGCGAGCGCGCGTGGACTTCGTGGTAGCGGCTGGTATCGCGGATGTTCATGGTGTGTCTCCCGGGCGCCATTGTCACGGGATGACGCAGCAATTCAAGTGCCGTCATTCCGGGGCGTGAGCGCAGCGAGCGAACCCGGAATCCAGACACACGGTACCCTGCTTCTGGATTCCGGGTCTGCGCCAAAGAGGGCGCATCCCGGAATGACGAGAGCTAATATCCATCGACCCCGGTCAGCGCTTTCAGCCGCGCCTCCATCGCCACCCGCAGGTCATAGCCGCGTTTACCGAACGACGCGTTGCGTTTGGCGATGAAATCGCGCTGCTGCTGGGTCAATTTCAGCGCATCGCGACGGTTTGGCTGATCCGCCACCACCCTTAGGAACATGCCGTTGATTTCGCTGTCGAGCCAGGCCAGCTTCGGATCGGCGCAGATCGCCTTTTCCACCGCGCGTTTGGCGGTTGCGCAGTTAAAACTCGGCAGATTCTTCTGCGACATCAGCGCACCCAGCCGCTCCACCTCCAGCGCGATCTCCTTGTGGTTGGAGGCAGCGGTCTTGTCGCCGGGATCGAGCCGGATCGCGGTGGCATAGTCCTGCAGCGCGCGGACGCGGTCGCCCTTGCGGCGGTACGCCGCGCCGCGGTTGTTCCAGGCGCGCTGGAATTTCGCATCCAGCTTCAGCGCGGCGTCGTAATCGGCGATGGCGCGGTCGTAATCCTTCTTGCCTTGCCAGGCGTCGCCGCGGTTGGTGAGAAATTTCGCCTCGGGGCGGAGTTTTATTGCCTCGTCATAGTCCGCAATCGCGCGATCGTAATCGTTGTTGTCGGCGAGATGCAGGCCGCGGTTGTCGAAAAATTCCGGCTGGGTCGGATCGATCCGGATCGCCGCAGCGTCATCTTCCAGCGCGCGCTCGTTGCGGCCGAGCTTGCGATGGGCCGCGCCGCGATTGGTATAGGTGCGGGCGCGATTCGGCTCGAGACGGATGGCCCGGTCGTAGTCGTCGATTGCTTTCTGGTACTCGCCTTTAAAGTACCAGGCCGCGCCGCGATCCGAAAACGCCTGCGCGAAATCCGGCTTCAGCCGCAGCGCCTCGTTGTAGTCCTCGATGGCGCGGTCGTATTTCTTGAAATTGTTGAAGGCGTTGCCGCGGCTTGCATAGCCATTGGCATTGTCGGGATCGAGCCGGACCGCTTCGTTCAGCGCCTCGAACGCGCGGTCGATCTGCCCGGTTTGCCGAAAGATTTCACCGCGGGCGCGGAAGGCGCGCGCCCGCGCCGGATCCCTGGCGATCACGGCGTCGATTTCGGCGAGCGCCTTGCCGGTCTGGCCGCTGTTATGCAGCGCTACCGCGCGGGTGATCATCGCGTCGAAGCGATCGGCCTCCGCGGTCGCCGGGTTATCGATCAGCGCGGTGCAGCTTTCGATCAGGCGCTCCGGCGTCGCGACGGTCAGCGCGGCGCAGACTACCGGCGGCTCAGCCGCGGTTTGGGCCATGACGCGCGCGGGTCCGGGCGCTGTGGCAAGTATTGCGGCAGCGGCAAGAAACGAAACGGAAATTCGCATGGATCAACTCTCGGCATCGCGGCCGGCTGCGCTTGCCGCAGACGGCGCCCGTTGGCTTCGTCGCAGCCAGGCCCGGCGAGGTTCGAACGCTGGCGTTTGCCGGGCGGTTGCAATATATCCGGCCAAATGCGCATCGCACCATAGCGCCCGGCCGCGCGGGGAGACCGGTTCTTGGTTACATTCCAGTGGATCATCGGCCTGTTGCTCGGCGCGGTGCTGCTGTCGGCGCTGGCGCGGCGGGTCAGGGTGCCCTACCCGACCTTCCTCGCGCTGGGCGGCATGGGGCTTGCGTTCCTGCCGGGCAGCCCGTCGTGGACGCTGGAGCCGGATCTGGCGCTGGCGCTGTTCGTAGCCCCGGTGCTGCTCGATGCCGCGTTCGACACCTCGCTGCGCGACCTCCGCGACAACTGGCTGCCGGTTTCCACTTTGGTATTCGTCGCGGTCGGCCTCACCACCGCGACGGTCGCGGTGCTCGCGCATTGGCTGGTGCCCGCCATGCCATGGGCCGCGGCGATCGCGCTCGGCGCCATCGTGGCACCCCCGGATGCCGCCGCCGCAACCGCGATCCTGCGCCAGGTCAAGCTGCCGTACCGGCTGTTGAAAATCCTCGAAGGCGAAAGCCTGCTCAACGACGCCAGTGCGCTCTTGATCTACCGCGTCGCCGTCGGCGCCGCGGCGATGGAGCATTTTCGATGGCACGCGTTCGCGCCGGCCATCGTGCTGGCGCTGGCCGGAAGCCTGATCGCCGGCTTTCTGTTCGCAAAGCTGTCGACGATGCTCACGCGGCGGATCACGGACGCGCCGAGCGCCATCATCGTGCAGTTCGCCGGCACGTTTACGGTGTGGATCGTCGCCGAGCATATCGGCCTGTCCGGCATCCTGACCATCGTCGCCTATGCCATCACCATCGCGCGCACCGCGCCTGAGCGGACGCCGGCGCGCTTGAGGGTGCCGTCCTACGCGGTGTGGGAGACGGCGGTGTTCGTGCTCAACGTGCTGGCCTTTGTGATGATCGGCATGCAGTTGCGGCCGATCTGGGAGCGGCTCGATGAATCCATGCGGCTGGAATACTGCCTGATTGCCGCCGCCGTGCTCGGCGTGGTCATCCTGACGCGCATCGTCTGGGTGATGTCGTATAATACCGTGTTGCGGCTCACCATCGCGCGGCGCGGCTTTCATCCGCGCCGCCCGATGGCCGCGCCCACCGTTCAGGGCGGCATCGTGATCTCATGGTGCGGGATGCGCGGCATCGTCACGCTGGCGGCCGCCTTCGCGCTGCCGGAGGGTTTTCCGCAGCGCGACCTTATCCTGCTCACGGCATTTGCCGTGGTGCTGGGTTCGCTGGTGATTCAGGGCCTGACGCTGCGGCCGCTGATCTCGGCGCTGCATCTCAGGGACGAGAATCCGGTGGCAACCGAGGTCGGGCGCGCCCGCGCCATCGCCTATCGCGCAGCACTCGAAGAAATCGACGGCGATCCATCGGAAGAAGCTGAAATTCTCAGGCTGGAGTACCGCGCGCTGCTGCTGCGGGCCGAAAGCGATCCCGACGGCGTCGTGTCGTCCCGCGAACTTCCCGCCGACCCGCTGCGCCGCCGCGCCATCGCCGCGGCGCGGCGCGCGATCCTGGCGTTGCGCCAGTCGGAAGATATCGGCGACGATGCGTTTCACATGCTGGAGGAAGAGCTGGACTGGGCGGAGTTGAGCGCGCAGGGTTAACTCTCGTGTCCCGGACGCGGTGCGGCATTCTTCATGCCGCTCCGCAGAGCCGGGACCCCGCTTTGTTCGAGTTGCAAAAAGAACCGGGACCCCGGCTCTGCAGTGCACCGCTACGCAAGTGCTACGCGCTGCGCTGCGTCCGGGGAACGCACCTCAACCCACCTTGCAGGTAATCCCGCCATCGACGATCAGCTCGATCCCCGTGACATATTTCGATTCATCCGACGCCAGAAACAGCGCCGCGTTCGCCACATCCCATGCCTCGCCCATGTGGCCCATCGGCACCTGCGCGTCGCGGGCGCGCCACATCGCTTCGACATCGCCCTTGGCATAGCTCGCCGCCAATCCTGCGGAGTGTTCGACCATCGGGGTTTTCATCAGCCCCGGCAGAATCGCGTTGACGCGGATATGTTTGGGCGCGAATTCCACCGCGGTGGTGCGCGTCATCTGGTTCATCGCCGCTTTGGTGGTGGCGTAGCTGACATAGGAAATGCCGAGATGGCGGATTGAGGCGATCGAGGAGATGTTGATGATGGAGCCGCCGCCCTGCTTTTCCATCACCGGAATGACGTGCTTCATGGCCAGGAATGCGCTCTTGAGATTGACCGCGAACACGCGATCCCAGTCCGCCTCCGACACCTCGACCACGCTGCCCATCTCGGCGATGCCGACATTGTTGTCCAATACGTCGATGCGGCCGTAGGCCTTGAGGCACGCGGCGACCATGGCTTCGACGTCGCCGGCCCTGCTGACATCGGCGGTGAACGCCGCCGCGCTGCCGCCCTCGGACAGGATGATGGCCGCGGTTTCTTCCGCGGCGGCGCCATTGCGATCCACGCAAAGCACCTGCGCACCTTCGCGCGCGAACGTCACCGCAGTGGCCTTGCCGTTGCCCCAGCCCGGCCCGATCGAACCGGCGCCGACCACCATCGCGGTTTTGCCTTTGAGACGTGGCATCGATTCCTCCTCTTGTAGCCCGGATGAGCTCTTGCGATATCCGGGTCTTCGTTACGCGACTTCCCGGATGTCGCAAGAGCTCATCCGGGCTACGGACATGCGCTCATCGTCGTAACCTTCGACCCAATTCGAAACCCAAAGATCTCCGACAGCGTCCGGCACTTGCCATCGGTGCACAACCGCCACTCCCCCGCCGCACCTGAATTGCCCAGCGCCACCTCCGGCATCGGCGCACGCTGCGGCTGCCATTGAAACCAGCCATCGACCAGCCGCGCATCCGCCGGCGGCTCCATCCCGGCGCCGGAGCCTTTTACACGCGCCTGCGCCAGCTCGAGCCCTTGCGGCGTGACGCGCCAGTCTTCCTGCCAGTCGACCTTCTCGATCGAATGGGTCCAGACAAGCGTGAACGCCGCGACGGCGAGCGTCTTCATGATACCGGCCGAGGCGAGGCAGAGGCTCAAGCTGCGGCCGCTTGCGCGCGCGGCCGCTGCCGCCATTGCCACAGCACGCAGGCGACCGCGAGTGCAAATCCGGCGGTGTCGCTGTACTGGAATTCGCCGAGCAGGCACAGCGCCGCGATGAAGGCGACAAGGCGTTCCGCCAGCGTCATGCGCACGAACAGGAAACCGATCGCCACCATGCCGAACAGGCCGATCGAAACCAGCGCCTTGAAGGTCGCGAACGCCACCGCGCCGTAGAAACCGAGTTGGGCTGCCATCGGGTCGCCCGGCTGCATCATCAGCGCCGGCGAATAGACGAAGATGAAGGGGATCACATAGCCGGCGAGCGCGATGCGCATCGCCTCCCATCCGATCTTGTCGGGATTTTCCTTCGCAATGGGAGCCGCCGCCAGCGCCGCCAGCGCCACCGGCGGCGAGAGGTCGGCCATGATGCCGTAATAGAACGCGAACATGTGGCTCTCGATCAGCGGCACGCCGAGTTTCGCCAATGCGGGTGCGGCCAGCGCCGCGGTGATGATGTAGGTCGGGATGGTCGGGATGCCGGTGCCGAGCAGGATCGACAAAAACATCGTCATGACCAGCGCCAGGAACAGGCTCTTCTCGCCGAGCCCGATCACCCAGCCGCCGAAGATGGTGCCGACGCCGGTCTGGGTCATCATGCCGATGATGGTGCCGACGATGGCGCAGGCCATGCCGACGGTGAGCGCCGTCTTGGCGCTGTCGGCCAATGAATCGCGGCACGCCGCCAGCGTGGCGCGTCCGCCGCGGGTGACGGCAGAGATCAGCACCAGCACGGCGATGATGCAGGCGATCGGCACAATGTCGAGGCCGTTGCGCGACACCGCGGCGACCACCAGCGCGAGACCGAGCCAGAAGATGTAGCGCAGCACGTTGGAGGAGAAGCCCAGCGTGATGCTGGCGCCGAGGATCAGCGCCACCGTCAGCGACAGCCCCATGGTGCCGGCGTAGAGCGGCGTAAAACCTTCGAACAGCATGTAGACCAGCGCCGCCAGCGGCAACACCAGGTACCAGCGCGCCACCAGCGCCTTCCAGGCGCTGGGAATTTCCGAGCGCTTCATGCCGACAAGGCCGTGCTTGCCGGCCTCGAGATGCACCATCCAGAACGCGGAGGCGAAATACAGCAGCGCCGGGATAACTGCGGCCTTGACGATCACCGAGTAATCGACGCCGAGCGTCTCCGCCATGATGAAGGCGACCGCGCCCATCACCGGCGGCATGATCTGCCCGCCCATCGAGGCGGTGGCTTCGACACCGGCGGCAAAGGCGCGGCGATAGCCGAACTTGATCATCAGGGGGATCGTGAACTGGCCGACGGTGACGACATTGGCGACGCCCGACCCGGAAATCGTGCCCATCATGCCCGAGGCAAACACCGCGACCTTGGCAGGTCCCCCGCGGGTGCCGCCGAACAGGCCGAGCGAGACGTCGGTGAACAGCTGGATCATGCCGGCGCGCTCCAGGAAGGAGCCGAACAGGATGAACAGGAAGATGTAGGTGGCCGAAACGTAGATCGGCACGCCGTAAAAGCCTTCGGTGCCGTACGATAGATGGGTGATGACCTGGTCGAAATCGTAGCCGCGATGATTGAGCGGCGCCGGCAGATACTGGCCCAGGAACCAGTACAGCAGGCAGGCGCCGCACATCAGCGGCAGCGCCAGACCCATCAGCCGCCGCGTGCCTTCGAAGATCAGGATCGCGAGCAATGTACCCACGATGAGATCGAGCCGGGTCGGATCGCCGTCGCGCGCGATCAAGTCGGCATAGAAAATCCATTGATAGAGGCCGCAGAGGAATCCGACGCTGCCGATCAGCCAGCCCAAAGCGCGCCCGGCGTCGCTTTTGGCAGTGAAATTGCCGATCAGCCCAAAAGTCATCAGGATCAGGAAGCCGACGTGAACGCCGCGCACCACCTGGCTCGGCAGGATGTTCCATGCGGCGATCACCAACTGGAACGCCGCGAAGGCAATGCCGATCGCATAGGCCAGATGGCCCCAGCCGCCGGGGCCAAAGCCTTCCGGAAAGCCGTGCTCGAAATTGTCGAACTCGACCTTGACGGGGCGCTCCGTGCTCTCGGTTTGCAGCATCCGTTTCATTCCCCTAACCGGGCGTGCGAATCATAGCACGTTCAGAAACCTCTCGTTTGTCATGCCTGCCCCGCCATAGTCCTTTCCAAGCCACACATTCAACCGTCATCCTGAGGAGCCGCGCGCTTGCGCGGCGTCTCGAATGATCGCCGCGGGTGCTTGTGGCCCATCCTTCGAGGCTCGCCGAAGACGGCGAGCACCTCAGGATGACGGCGGTGTTGGTCTGGCCATCAGCAAAACTGGTGGCAGATGCGCGAATCTAGTAGGGACAACCCGGCTATGACGATCAATATAGGCTATTTAGATTATCAATAGTCAGAGGCGACTTACTTGATAACACCCTTTTCCTTGTAATAGCGGATCGCGCCGGGGTGCAGCGGCACCGGGCTGCCCATGGCGGCGGTCTCCAGCTTGATCTCCTTGCCGGCGACATGGGAGTTGGCGAGTTCCGGCAGCGACTCGAAGATCAGTTTTGTCATCTGATAGGCAAGGTCGTCCGAGACCGCGGAACTGGTGACCAGATAGTTCACCACCGCCGCGGTCGGCACGTCCTTGTCCTGGCCGTTGTAGGTGTTGGCGGGAATCGTCACCGACACGAAGGGCGGGCCGATCTTGTCGACGACCTCCCTCGGAACCGACACCACGGCGATCTCGCTGGAGGTCGAGAGATCCTTCAGCGACGCCACGCCGAGCCCGGCCGATTGCAGCGTGGCGTTGAGCTGGCGGTTCTTCATCAGGTCGACGGATTCGGCGAACGGCAGATATTCGATCTTGCCGAGGTCCTTGTAGCTCAAGCCCGCCGCGCCCAGGATCGCGCGCGAATTCAGCTCGGTGCCGGATTTCGGCGCGCCGACCGACAGGCTCTTGCCCTTGAGATCGGCCAGCGTCTTGATGCCGCTCTCGGCGGTGGCGACGATCTGGATATAGTTCGGATAGATCGCGCCGATGGTGCGCAGCTTGTCCATCTTGCTCTTGAAGCCGGCTTCCTCGTCGCCCTCCCAGGCGGCCTTCAGCGAATCGCCCAGCGTAAACGCCAGCTCGCCGCGGCCCTGCTGCAGCAATACCAGATTCTCCACCGACGCCTTGGTGGCCTGCACCTGGGTCTTCACGTTTGGAATCTTGTCGCTGTAGATTTTGCCGATGGCGACGCCGAGCGGGTAGTACACGCCGGAGGTGCCGCCGGTCAGCACATTGATGAATGACTGGGCCTGGGCTGAGGGCGCCGACAATACGGCAACAGTCACAACGGCGGCGGCAATCAACTTCGATGTCATGAATTGGTTTCTCCCGGGATTTAGTGGGAAAGTGGACGCCTGTGTGCCCCGGGTCAACCCATGCCATTGACCAAACAGATGACCCCGTCATTCCGGGATGCGTGCGAAGCACGCAGACCCGGAATCCAGAACAGAGTGCCACGCGTCTGGATTCCGGTTCGCGCCGAGAGGCGCGCCCCGGAATGACGCATGCGCCCAAAGTTGCGTCATGGAACCTCTTGCCATGTTTCACCAAACCGGCCTCAATGCGCCGCAATCAAGAAGGCGCGCAACCCCGGCCAAGCGGGGATGGCTCCGGGGGAAACGATGGCTGCAGACAATTCACCGCCCGGTAAGTCGGCGCCCAATGACGAAACCGTCGCCGTCTCCAACGAGGCCCTGCTGAAGGCCGAATCCTTCATCGAGCAGGAAGAAGGCGCGGCCAACCGGCTGATGGGATGGGCGGGGAAAATCTCGGTCACGATCGCCGTGGTCATGAGCCTGTTCCACCTCTATGCCGCCTACGCGATCGTTCCGACCCAGGAACTGCGCTACACCCACGTCGCGTTCACGCTGGTGCTGAGCTTCCTGCTGTTTCCGGTGGCGATGCGGTTCCGCAATCGCGTGCGCTGGTGGGACATCGTTCCCGGCATTTTCGCGGTTGCGACCATCGGCTATGCGCTGTGGGGCGGCGACGATTTCACCGACCGCGCCACCGCGCCAGACCGCCTCGACGTCATCGTCGGCATCGTGTTCATCGTGCTGCTGCTGGAAGCGACGCGGCGCACCACCGGGCCGATCATGCCGATCGTCTCGCTGTTCTTCATCGCCTATGCGATGCTCGGCCCGTATCTGCCGGCGCCCTGGACCCATCGCGGCTATGACTTGCCGCGGCTGGTGGGCCATCTCTTCATCACGCTGGAAGGCATTTTCGGCGTTGCGGTCGACGTGTCGGCGACGCTGATCATCCTGTTCACGATCTATGGCGCGTTCCTGCAGCAGTCCGGCGCCGGCAAATTCTTCATCGATTTCTCGCTGGCGCTGATGGGCGGCAAGGCCAACAGCGCCGGGCGAACCGTGGTGCTGTCGTCCTTCCTGCTCGGCGGACCGTCGGGATCCGGCGTCGCCACCACGGTGATGATCGGCACTGTCGCCTACCCGATGCTGGCCAAGGCCGGTTTTGAGAAGAATGCCGCCGGCGGATTGCTGGCGGCCGGCGGGCTCGGCGCGATCCTGTCGCCGCCGGTGTTGGGGGCCGCCGCGTTCCTGATCGCCGAATTTTTGAAGATCAGCTATCTCGACGTGATCTGGATGGCGACCATCCCGACCTGTCTGTATTACCTGTCGCTGCTGATCATGGTCGAACTCGACGCCAAGAAGTTCGGTGCCAGGGATGTCAACTTCACGCCGGAGATGTCGCTTGGGCAGATGACCCGGCGCTACGGCTTCCATTTCATCTCGCTGCTTGCCGTCGTGGTGTTCATGATCGTCGGCTATTCGGCGTCGCTGTCGGTGTTCTACGCCACGGCGGTCACCTTCGCGCTCAGTTTCCTGCGCAAGGAAACGGCGCTGGTGCCGAAGAAGCTGGTGAAGGCATTGGCCGACGGCTCGATCGGCGCGCTGAATGCCGCCACCACCTGCGCCTGCGCCGGCATCGTGGTCGGCGTGGTGACGCTGACCGGGCTCGGACTCAAATTCTCCTCCATCGTCATCAGCTATGCCGGCGGCAGCCTGCTCCTGACCGCGATCTATACCTCGCTGATCGTGTGGATCATCGGCCTCGCGGTGCCGGTGACGGCGTCCTACATCATCTGCGCGGTGATCGCGGCCCCCGCCCTGATCAAGCTCGGCGTGCCGGATTACGCCGCCCATATGTTCATCTTCTATTATGCCGTGCTGTCGGAGGTGTCGCCGCCGACCGCGCTGTCGCCGTTCGCGGCCGCCGCCATCACCGGCGGCGATCCCTACAAGACCACGCTGCAGTCGTGGAAATACACGCTGCCGGCGTTCCTGGTGCCGTTCGTGTTCGTGCTCGATCCGCAGGGCGTCGGGTTGCTGCTGTCGATCCCCAAGGGCGGCTCGTGGATCGACATTGTCGAGATCACCGTCAAGACCACGCTCGGGCTGGTGGCGCTGGCCGCGATGGCGCAAAACTGGGCGCTGCGACAAAATACGCCGATCGAGCGCGGCCTGCTTCTGCTATCGGGACTGCTGCTGGTGTTTCCGAGCCTGATCGAGGCGATTGTCGAATGGATCATTGGACGCGACATCAGCTATACTTACGTGCCCGGCCTGATCATCGGCCTGGGCGTGCTGCTGTGGCAGGCCAGAACGCGGGCGCCGAAGCAACCGGCGCCTATAACATAGTCAAGGGAGTGATGCGATGACGACAAGAATGAAAAAGACCGCAACGATGCTGGCCGTTACGCTTTCCGCAGGACTGGCACTCGCTGGAATAGTTCATGCCCAGCAGAAAACCATGGCGATCGGCACCGGCGGCACCGGCGGCGTCTATTATCCGCTCGGCGGCGCCGTTGCCAACGTGCTGTCGAAAAACCTTCCCAACGTGCAGGCCACCGCGGAAGTCACCGGCGGCTCGATCGATAATCTCAAGCTGATCGGCGCCGGCCAGAGCGAACTGGCCTTCACCATGGCGGATGCAGCACTTGATGCGCTGCAGGGCAACGACAAATTCAAGAACAACAAGGTGCCGCTGCAAACGCTGCTGGTGGTCTACCCGAACCGCATGCATGTGGTGACGGTCGACGGCACCGGCATCCAGACCATGGCCGACCTGAAGGGCAAGCGGGTTTCCACGGGATCGCCGGGCGGCGCCACCGAAGTGATGGCGTTCCGCGTCATCGAGGCCGCCGGCCTCGACAAGGACAAGGACATGAAGCGCGAGCGGCTTGGCGTTGCCGAATCCGTCAACGCCATCAAGGACCGCAAGATCGACGCGTTCTTCTGGGTCGGCGGCATCCCGACCGCCGCGGTGACTGATCTCGCGGCAACGCCGGGCATGAAGCTGAAGCTGATCGATCATGCCGACACGGTCGAGAAGATGAACGCCAAATTCGGCAAGCTCTATACCTCGAGCACCATCAAGACCGGCGCCTATCCCGGCATGGACAAGGACAACGCCATCGCCGAGGTCTGGAACCTGATCGTCACCGGCGACAAGATGAGCAACGACGACGCCTATGCCATCGTCAAGACGCTGGTGGAGAAGAAGGCCGACATCGTCGCCGTGCACAAGGAAGCCGAAAGCTTCACGCTCGACAACCAGGTGCAGGCGCGTTCGCCGATCCCGTTCCATCCCGGCGCGCTGAAATATTTCAAGGAGAAGGGCGTGGGGGGTTAGGGCACGTCGCTTCCGCGTCATTGCGAGGAGCACTTGCGACGAAGCAATCCAGTGCGTCCAAAAGCTGGATTGCTTCGCTTCGCTCGCAATGACGATGTAGCGCTTCCGCGCGACATCGTCCTCTCTTGAAAGAAACTCGTATGCAATCTCCGAACCGCTTCCGTCCCACCCGCCGCTCCATCCTGATCGGCGGCGCCGCACTGGGCGCGCTGCCGCTGCTGTCACGCCCGGCGCGCGCCGCCGAATGGCCGACGCGGACCGTAAAACTGGTGGTGCCGTTCGCGGCGGGCGGCACGACCGACATCCTGGCGCGGGTGGTCGCCGCAAAAGTGTCGGAAGAATTCGGCCAGCAGTTCATCGTCGAGAACAAGGCCGGCGCCGGCGGCAACATCGCCGCGGACGCGGTCGCCAAGGCCGAGCCCGACGGCTACACCTTCATCGTCGGCACGCCGGGCACCCACGCCATCAACCAGTTCGTGTTCAAGGCCATGCCCTACGACCAGATCAAGGACATCGCGCCTGTCATCATCATCGCGCGGGTGGCGAACCTGTGCTCGGTGACCAACGCGCTGCCGGTCAAATCGGTCGCGGAATTGATCGCGTATGCGAAATCCAAGCCGGGCGAATTGTTCTACGGCACGCCGGGGCTCGGCAGCACCGCGCATCTGTCCACCGAACTGTTCAAGTCGATGACCGGCGTCGAGATGACCCATGTCCCCTACAAGGGCAGCGCGCCGGCGCTGACCGACCTGATCGCCGGCCGCGTCCAGTTGACGATCGACAACCTGCCGGCGTCGCAACCCTTCGCCGAAGGCGGCCAGATCCGGCCCTTAGCGGTCTCCACCGCGACGCGCTGGCCGCTGCTGCCGGACCTGCCGACCATCGCGGAAGCCGGCGTCCCCGGCTACGAGGCGGCATCGTGGTTCACCATCGGCGCGCCGGCGAAAACGCCGAAGGAGATCATCGGCCGGCTCAATGCCAGCGTCGACAGGTTTCTCAAGACCGAGGATGGGATCGCACGCTTGCGCAAGCTCGGCGCCGAACCCGCCGGCGGATCGCCTGAGGACATGCAGCGCTATGTACTGGCCGAGACCGAGAAGTGGGGCAAGGTCGCAAAATTCGCCGGCATCAAGCCGGAGTAGATGTTCGTAGCCCGCCATGAGCGAAGCGAAATGCGGGACCGGATTTCCCGCATTTCGCTTCGCTCATGGCGGGCTACAAACGAGTCACTCGAACTTCATGTCCAGGCACTTCGTCACGTCCCCCGAGCTCAGCCCTGACCTGATGATGATGCAGCCGCGGACTTTTCGCGCGTTGTTGTCGCTGGCCCATACCGCGTAGCCGCCCTCCCCGAAGAACGAGTTGGTGTTCGGCGGCTCGGTTTCGGTGGCGTCGAACGAATAGCTGGAGTCGTTGTCGAAGATGCGGGGCTTCTTGACGCAGCTGCCTTCGCTCTGGTTGTTGATCACTTCCTTGTTGTCCCGCGTCAGCGACATGCTGACCGAGCACCTGAAATATTCCGATGTCTTGCTGTTGAAGACATAGGCGTAGGACTTGCAGGTCGCCGTGCTGAGCTTGCCCGGGCTCAAGCCGCGGCTGCAGGAAATGCGCTGGTTGTTGCTGAGCTTGAAATCATTCGCGAATGCCGAGGGCGCCAGGATCGAAACCGACAATCCGATCAAGCAACAGGCTTTCAATAGGTGGTTCATCCGGTAATCCCCATGGCCGCGTTGCGCAAAGACGAGTGGTGACTGAAACCGGAAGATAGCCGCGAAGCTTGAATCGTGGAATGACAAAGTCGCGAACGCACAGGTCCCGCCGCGGTATTGACGGAAGAATGACGTTCGTGGTTTGTTCAAGACACTGGCCGGCCGCCATCGGTAGCGCCAATTTTCTGATCAGTTGCTGGAGAATGCACGATGACGAGATTTTCGACGAAGACGGTTTTGGCGGCGGTCGCGCTGACCGCACTGGCCACCGCAGCAAGCGCGCAGGGCACCAAGCCGACGCCCTGGGTGCTGTCGCCCGACATGGCCTACGGCTACGACAAGGACGGCAAGACGAATTCCTACAAGATGGGCACCAGCAACGCCAAGGAACTGCTGAAGGGCGCCAAGAAGGTGCCCAAGGGGACGTTGTTCTTCATCGGCGAGAACGGCCAGCTGTATATGCGCACGGGGCCGTATCTGGAAGGCGACAAGTTCAAGTTCGGGCCGGGATAATTAATTTACGCTATCGCTCCGTTCCCCGGACGCAGCGCAGCGCGTAGCCCTTTGCGAAGCGGTGCGCTGCAGAGCCGGGGTCCCGGTTGCTTGCGACTCGAAGAAACCGGGGTCCCGGTTCTGCGAAGCGGCATGAAGAATGCCGCATCGCGCCCGGGACACGAAAGCTAAAACGCCGCCGCCAGATCCCTGGCGCCTTGATTGTTGCTGTTGCTGTCCATCCTGGAATCGGTGACCGCCAGCAGCTTCGCCACCGTGTTGTGGCGGATCGCCACCGGGTTGCGCTCGTAGCCGCCACGCTGGAAGAAATTCGCGGTCGGAACCTGTTCGCGCATCGCCAGCGGCATGGTCACCATGTCGAGCCCGGTGCCGTCGCCGGTCAGGTTCATCATCTCCAGTTCGGCCGCGGTGAGCGGACGCGTGTAACCCTTGGTGCGCGCAAAGATCACGGAAGTCAGCAGCTTGTGGGTCTGCAGCAGCGGCCCGACGTCGATGTCCAGCACCATGGCGTGGACGGCCCAGCCCTGCGGCGTATTGGCGAGTTTTTCGTGCGCCGCCCATTCGTCGGGCACGGTTCGCGCGAACGCCACCATCCGCTTCAGCACCGCGATCTTGTGATCCATCGCCTTGCGCGGCGCCCCGGACAACCGCGCAGCCTTTTCCATCAGCACTTTAAGGATTTCGTGGCCCTGCTCGGCGAGCAGTTCGACGCTGTTGGTGGTGAGCAGCTGATTGTAGCCGATCGCGGTCGAGATCGCGCGCGAGCCCGGCCGCGATGCGCTCAAGCCGGATTGCATGTCGTGATTGCCGTTGCCGCCGGTCTCGAACGCGTAGACCCGCACCGCCTGCTCCCGCGTCAGCCCCGCCGCGGATGCGGCGCGGGCGTAGGCGCGCTTGAACTCGATTTCGTTCGCCGGGCGTTGCGGCGTGAACTGGAAATGCTCCGCGGCGGCTTTCAGCAGATCGGCGACGACCGGAATGGTTTTACGCGGGGGCCTGTCGTCCGGCTCGGACGGCGATGGGTCGACCGGCCGCTTCGGCCCGTCATAGAGCGGCGGCTGCGTCAGCACGTAGTCGTCGAGCGCGATGGTTTGACGGTTGCGGCGCTTCGCATTGCGTCCGCGGCGTTTTTCCGAGATCGAACTCCAGTAGGCGCCCGCCTCTTCCTCAAAGGCTGCGCGCGCTGCGAGATATTCCTTCAGCTTGCGCTTGTACTCGGCAACCGCTTGCGGCGATGCCGCCTGCGCAAACGCGTTCGCGGTCGCCGCGGGGATCGGGTCCATGGCGAACGCCTGCGGCGCGGTCAGCAGCAGCGCTAACGCGAGAGTTCCGGAGCAGGCGCGAATCAGGGATGTGAGCATCCTGCCTGCTTAGCAAGCACAAGCACCTCCGTCATCCTGAGGAGCCGCGCGCTTGCGCGGCGTCTCGAAGGATCAGCCACAAGCGCCCGTGGCACATCCTTCGAGGTTCGCCGCGAAGAGCGGCGAGCACCTCAGGATGACGGGGTATGTTGTGACGCTGGCTGCGCGGCTCACTCCTGCTCGACGCCGCTGGCCTTGACCAGCTGCGACCATTTCTTCTCGTCCTTGTCGATGAAGGCGGCATAGTCTTCCGGCGTGCCCGGGGTGATTTCGGTACCGTCCTGCGCCAACTGCTTCTTGACCTCGGCGGAGGCAAGTGCTGCGCGCAATTCCTTGTTGAGCCTGTCGATGATGGGCCGCGGCGTGCCGGCCGGTGCTGCCAGTCCGTAATACAGCGACGCGTCGAATCCGGGCAGCACCGACTCGGCAATGGTCGGCACCTCCGGCAGCAGGCTGGAGCGGGTGGTGCTGGTCACCGCCAGCGCGCGCAGCATTCCGGCGCTGACATTGGGGTGCGAGGCAGGGATCGGCGCAAACGCCATCGGGATATGACCGCCGAGCAGATCGGTCAGCGCGGGTCCGGTTCCCTTGTAGGGAATATGCACCAGCTTGATGCCGGCGGAGGCCGCGAAATATTCGCCGGTGATGTGGCTCACCGTGCCGGCGCCGGCGGAGCCGAAATTGACCTTGCCGGGGTTGGCCTTGGCGTAGGCGATCAGCTCGGCAATGGTCCTGGCCGGGAAGGACGGATGCACCACCAGCGAGTTCGGCGCGTTGCCGATCAGGCCGATCGGCGCGAAATCCTTGCGCGGATCGTAGCCGACATTCTTGTACAGCGACGGGCCGATGCCCAGCGTCCCGGTGTAACCCAGCACGATGGTGTAGCCATCGGGCGCGCTTTTCGCCACCGCCTTGGTGCCGACCGTCCCGCCGGCGCCGGGCCGGTTGTCGACAACGATCTTTTCACCCAGCGTCTCGCTCATCTTGTCGGCGATCACCCGCCCCACGATGGTGGTGCTGCCGCCCGGCGCGAACGGAATCACCAGCGTGATTGCCCGGTTCGGATAGGTCTGCGCCTGCGCGTGCGCGCCCGTTAGTGCGAACGCCGCGGCAGCGATCCAAAGCAATGTATTCCAGATCCGCATTCGAAAGAGTCCTCCCGGACTGTCATTATTTTTATTTCACCTATCGTTGCCCAAAAGACCTGAGTTTCGCAATCCGCCTTAAGTCACTTCCACGCGAACACCGGCTGCTCCAGCTCGGTGACGCGGGTATCGCGGCCCGCCAGCACTTCGCGGAACTGGTAGATCAGCGCCGCGGTCGGCGCGTGGATGTACTGGCCGGCGTGGCGAAAGCGGATCACGCGGCGGTGGCTCTGCGGAATCGTAACGAAGTCGAAGGCGTCGGGTTGCTCGACATCGCTGAGCGCAATGCGGTGTACAGACCGGACCTCGGCCGGATTAGGCCGCAGACTTGCGCTGTCGGCGGCCCACGCCACCACCGGCGTGATGAGATATCCGGAACGGGTCGGATAATCGTCGAGCATGCCCAAAACATCGCCGGGCTTTAGCTCAAGACCGAGTTCTTCATGGAGTTCGCGCAAGGCTGCCTCGACCGGCGTCTCGCCCGCGTCGCAGCGCCCGCCCGGCAACGCCCATTGATTGCTATGGGCACGAAGGCCGGCCGCGCGCAGCGTCAGCAACAGCGCCGTGCCGCCATCCCCGGCGTCCACCAAGGCGATGGCGACCGCGGCCCGCTTCAAGCCTGCCAACTCGCCTGGTTCGAGCCGCGCGAACGCCGCGCAGCGCCCGGCGATATTTTGTCGGGTGGCACCATTGAACAGCTGCATCATCCCGCTTGACTACAACACCCCGGCGTTTGATGAAAAGGTTCAAATTTGCGCGCTGACAGGCTTGAAGGATCATCCATGACCGACGCAGCGGCCGAGAAACTCAAATCCCTTGGCTGGAGCAGCGTCGACGCCAGCGGATTCATCGCGCTGATCGGTCCGCTCTGGCACCGGGTCGTCAACGACGTTCACGAGTACGCACTGGTCGCGGAGGACAAGCATCATAATCGCCGCGGCGTGGTACAGGGCGGCGTGCTGATGACCTTCGCCGACCGCAGCTGCGGCATGACCGGACGTTTCGTCTCGGGCTCGCCAAGCCTCGCCACGGTGCAGTTCGACACCCAGTTCGTCGATGCCGCGAGGATCGGCGAGGTTCTGGTGTCGAGGCCGCGCGTGGTCCGCTCTACGCGCAGCCTGATCTTCCTGACCACCGAGGTGACTGCCGGCGAGCGCTGCGTCGCGATGGCCAGCGGGGTATTCAAGGTAATGAAGGACGGGCGCGAGCGCGCCGCATAAGTTCGTTGCGTCATTGCGAGCCAACGGGTCCGGCTCCGCCGGCCCGATGGCAGGCTCCGCGAAGCAATCCAGAAAGCAGCAAGACTGGATTGCTTCGTCGCAAGAGCTCCTCGCAATGACGACCAAAAATGTGAGGATTGAACATGGACTATCGCCCACTCGGCCGCAGCGGCCTGAAAATCTCGCCGATTTGCCTCGGCACCATGATGTTCGGCGGCCCCACCGACGAGGCGGCCTCGTTGCGGATCGTTGCCAAAGCGCGTGAGGCCGGCATCAACTTCATCGACACCGCGGATGCCTATAATGGCGGGAAATCGGAGCAGGTGGTCGGCCGCGCCATTTCCAACAGCCGGCAGCATTGGATTCTGGCGACAAAGCTCGCCAACCAGCTCGGCGACGATCCCAATCGCGGCGGGCTGTCGCGGCGGTGGGTGCTGCAGGCCGCCGAGGAAAGCCTGAAACGGCTCGGCACCGATACCATCGATATCTACTATATGCATAAGGAGGATCATTCGACGCCGCTCGATGAGACCGTGCGCGCGATGGGCGACCTGATCCGCCAGGGCAAGGTGCGCTATTTCGGGGTTTCCAACTATCGCGCATGGCGCGTCGCCGAGATCTGCAACATCTGCGACCGCCTCGGCATCGACCGCCCGATTGTCAGCCAGCCCTATTACAACGCGATGAACCGCATGCCGGAAGTCGAGCATTTTCCGGCCTGCGGCTATTACGGCCTCGGCATCGTGCCTTACAGTCCATTGGCGCGCGGCGTATTGACCGGAAAATACCGGCCCGACGCGCCGCCCGACAAGGAAACCCGGGCCGGGCGCAACGACACGCGGATGATGCAGACCGAGTGGCGGCCGGAGTCGCTGAAGCTGGCGCAGGAGATTCACCGCCATGCCGAAGCCAACGGCATCACCGCCGGACAATTCGCAGTGTCGTGGGTGCTGAACTCCTCGTTCGTGTCAGGCGTCATCGCCGGCCCGCGCACCGAGAAACAATGGGACGATTATCTCCGCGCACTCGATTATCGATTCACCGCCGAGGACGAGGCCCTGATCGATAAGCTCGTCGTCAGCGGCCATCCCTCGACGCCGGGGTTTAACGATCCCGGCTACCCGATCGAGGGCCGGCGGGCGCGAACGGCCGGCTAAAGAAAGTCATGGCTTTTCGCACCGAAACGGCGCAGCGTCGGCGCCTGTTCCATCCATCATCGGCAGCAAAGGAGCACCGTATGGCGCTCACGCAAGGCGGCTTTCAGGCTTACGACTTCAACCGCATGGTCGTGCTGTTCACGATGATGAACGACAAGACCGAGGTGCCTTGCGCCATCAGCACCGACGCCATGGATCGGCTGGAAGGATCGACCCGGATCACACCGGAGCAGCGCGAACAGCAGTTCCTGCGGCTGCGCGACCGCATCGAGGAACGCGCCTCGCGAAAATTTCTCGATGTCGAGCTCGAGGGCAATCCTCCGGGCGTGATCCTGCGCAGCATCGATTTCCGCCCGCCGCTGTCCTGACGCTTGGCGCTGTCGCCCTCACCGTGTCCCGGACGCGGTGCGGCATTCTTCATGCCGCTCCGCAGAGCCGGGACCGTACCAAGCACCGGCATTCGTAACGGCCCCGGCTCTGCAGCGCACCGCTTCGCAAGAGCTACACGCTGCACTGCGTCCGGGGCACGAGAGCGGGTTAAGCCCGCGCGTAGCCCTGCATTAACGCGGTTGCGGCTCGGTCTTCTTCGGCTTCTGCTTCGCTTTGGGCCTCGCCTTCGGCTTCGGCTGTTCCGGCACATACGGAAACATCACGTCGTGACATGCCGGGTTCAAATTCGGCTCATTGTATTTCAGGCACGCCACGATACGGTCGACGTCAGGGATAAAATTGCCGCACAGCCGCATCACGTCGGGCTGGCACGCCGCCTGCTGCTCCGGGGTGCCTTGAGTGCCTTGCGCCAACGCGCGGCTCTGGCTCATGATCGACAGCGCGATGAACAATCCCGCGCCCAGATAAATTCCCGAGCAAATTCGTCGTTGGTTCATTGATTTGGTTTCCATCCCGGTAGAATTGAATTGGCAATTGCACGCAGGGGCAATTGATTGAGGCGAGCGCCGGTGAGATCATGGCCGGTCAAATTGAAAGCCCGGTCTTGTCAGAATTGCGGCCTTTCCACGGGAAACCAACGGTGGAAACGACCGCGAAGCGCCTTTGCCATCAGGAGCGAGCATGAATTCGATGAAATTGCCGACCTGGCTTCGCGTCGTCCTGGTCGCAGGCGTTTTTGTTCTGGCGACCGGCGCGGGCCTGTTCGCATACCGCTGGTACAACAAGCCGGTGACCCTGTCGATCGCGGTCGGATCGCTCGACGGCGAGGCCGGGAAAGTCATGTCGGCAATCGCCGGCAGGCTGGTCTCGATGGACGCGCCGGTGCGTCTCAAGGCCATTGAAACCGGCAGCGCGCTTGAAGCCGCCAACACCTTCTCATCGGGCAAGGCCGATCTTGCGGTGGTTCGCGGCGACGTCGGCGACCTGTCGCAGGCGCAAGCCGTCATCGTGGTGGCCAAAGCCGTGGCGCTGCTGATCGCGCCGCCGGGATCGCCGATTTCCGACATGCCGGGGTTGAAACGCCGCACGGTCGGCGTGGTCGGCGGCGCGATCAATCAGAAGGTCGTCGAGGTACTGACCAGGGAATACGACCTGACCAGGGCCGGTGTCACGTTCAGGAATATCGCGCCCGCGGATACACGACGCGCCATCGAGACCAAGGAAGTCAACGCTATCCTGATCGTCATTCCTCTCACGGAGAAATATCTGACCTTGGTGCGCAACCTGTTTCCTCAGAACGCCAAGGCTAACCCGGTGTTGATCCCGATCGAATCCGCCGGCGCCATTGCGCAGACGGTACGCGCCTATGAGAGTTTTGACGTGCCGAAGGGAACGCTGCGCGGCGCGCCCGCGGTTCCCGATGACGATCTCACCACGTTGAGGGTCTCGCTCTATCTGGTCGCCAACAAGAAACTCGGCAACGATCTGGTCACCAGCCTTACCAAGGCATTGCTCGCCGCGCGCCGGGACCTGATCGGCGAACTGCCGATCCTGGCGCAGGTTACCGCTCCCGACACCGATCCCGATGCCTATCTTCCGGTGCATCCGGGGGCGGCCGCCGTCTACAACGCCACCACGCAAAGCTTCCTCGACGAGTGGGGCAACGTGATCTATCTGACGCCGATGATACTGGGTGGCCTCGCAACCGTGCTGGCGGCGGCCTGGAAATTTCTCGGAGTCGGGCAGCCGCAGACCAGGGAAGCCGCGCTGGACTCGCTCTACACCCTGGGCCGCAGAATCCGCAGGGCCGACAAGGAATCCGAGCTCTCGGACATCGAGGATGAAATCGACGAGATTCTGCGCGCGCAGCGTGCCATGGCGACCAGCGATGACGAAAATGCGATGGACGTCGCGACTTTGAACGTGACCGCCCATCGGCTTCAGACTTTGATTCACGATCGCCGGGCCATGCTGGCGGCGCGGCCGGCGAGCGGCGTGGTGGCTTGACCCCTACCTTCGTCGTAGGATCGATTGTCCCGGCGCAATAAAAATTCCGATGTGACCGGGAATAAAAGCAAACACGCGCCAAACGCTTTTTGGCGCAGGCCGCGTCGCGGCGTCGCATGTGTTGCGGCCGGTAAAAAAAGGCTTGCCAAACACCCGCGCAAGCCTTTGTCTCTCCGCCAATAAATCAAGGCTGGTCCACCAAAGACTGGTATCCAAAGGGGAGAAAACCATGACTGCACCGACCAAGGACAAGACCGCGACACGCCGCCGCTTTCTGAAAGTGGCCGCGGCGGGTGCCGCCACAGTGGCCGCACCGACCATCGTCAGCGCCCAGGGCCCGATCAGCATGCGCTTCCAGAGCACATGGCCATCGAAAGACATCTTCCACGAATACGCCAACGATTTCGCCAAGAAGGTCAACGACATGACCGGCGGCGAACTCAAGATTGAGGTGCTGCCCGCGGGCGCCGTGGTGCCCGCGTTCCAGCTGCTCGACGCGGTGTCGAAGGGCGTGCTGGACGGCGGCCATGGCGTGCTGGTCTATCACTACGGCAAACAGACGGCGCTCGCGCTCTGGGGCTCGGGTCCCGGCTATGCGATGGACGCCAACATGCTGCTGGCCTGGCACAAATACGGCGGCGGCAAGCAGCTTCTTGAGAAGCTCTATGCCTCGATCGGCGCCAACGTGGTGTCGTTCCCCTACGGGCCGATGCCGACGCAGCCGCTCGGCTGGTACAAGAAACCGATCACCAAGGTCGATGACTTCAAGGGCCTCAAGTTCCGCACCGTCGGCATCTCGATTGACGTGTTCTCCGCCATGGGCGCGGCGGTCAACGCGCTGCCTGGCGGCGAAATCGTCGCGGCGATGGACCGCGGCCTGCTCGACGCGGCCGAATTCAACAACGCGTCGTCCGACCGCGTGCTGGGCTTCACCGACGTGTCGAAGGTCTACATGCTGCAGAGCTATCATCAGAACGCCGAGCAGTTCGAGATTTCGTTCAACAAGCCGAAATACGACGGCCTGCCGGCCAAGATGAGGGCGATCATCGAGAACGCCGTCGAAGCGGCTTCCCAGGACATGTCTTGGAAGGCGATCGACCGGTATTCGAAGGACTACGTCGAGATGCAGACCAAGGACAACGTCAAGGTCTACAAGACGCCGGATGCGGTCCTCAAGCGCCAGCTCGAGGTCTTCGACGAGGTTGCCACGAAGAAAGCGGCCGAAAATCCGCTGTTCAAGGAGATCGTCGAGTCGCAGCTCGCCTTCGCAAAGCGGGCGACGCAGTGGGAACAGGACACCGTCGTCTCGCGCAAGATGGCGTTCGATCACTATTGGGGACCGAACGCGAAAAAGCCTATCTAACAGTTCGCTAAACTGGCAAAGCACCATTCCGTCGGGCACGGAATGGTGCTTTGTTCTTATAGAGGTGAACCCGTGGCTGGGGAGCGGTTATAAATGAACGTCCAGGGCGTTCTTCACACCATCGACGGCATCAGTACCTGGATCGGCAAGACCTTCGCCTGGCTGATGATCGCGCTGATGCTGATGGTCTGCGTCGAGGTTTTCAAGCGGTACATCCTGAACGCGCCCACGGCGTGGATATTCGACGCCGAAAACATGCTTTACGGCACCTGCTTCATGATGTGCGGCGCCTATACCCTGGCGCAGAACGCGCATGTACGCGGCGATTTCCTTTACAGCTCGATGCGGCCGCGCACGCAGGCGGGACTCGATCTGTTCCTGTACATCGTATTTTTCATTCCGGGCATCGCCGCGCTGATTTACTCCGGCTGGATTTTCGCCGTGGAATCCTGGCAGATCAACGAGCATTCCACTGTGACCGCCGATGGGCCGCCGGTCTGGCAATTCAAGCTCATGATCCCGTTCGCCGGCCTCATGGTCATGATCCAGGGCATCGCCGAGATCATGCGCTGCGTCGTTTGCCTCAGGACCGGCGTATGGCCGAGCCGGCTCAAGGACGTCTCTGAAATCGACGTCGTCGAGGAGCAGCTCGCCAACAGCCAGTATGTCGACGAGGAGTCGCGCAAGCTCGCGATCGAGGGGGCGCACCGGATCGACGAAGAGGCGCGCCAGCGCGGCATGGGCGGAGATTTGCAGAAATGAGCGGTCCCGCACTTGGACTATTGATGCTCAGCCTCATCGTGGTCGTGATCATGATGGGGTTCCCGACGGCCTTCACCTTGATGGGCCTCGGCATGTTCTTCGGTTATATCGCCTTTTACGCGCCCCATCAGATGCTCACCGACAACCAGGTGTTCGATTTGATGGTCCAGCGCACTTACGGCGCGATGACCAACGACGTTCTCGTATCCATCCCGTTATTCGTGCTGATGGGATACGTGATGGAGCGCGGCGCGCTGGTCGACAAGATGTTTTATTCGATCCAGCTCGCGTTCCGGAATGTGCCGGCCTCGCTCGCGGTCGCGACGCTGATCGTGTGTACGTTCTGGGGCATCGCTTCGGGGCTGGTCGGCGCGGTCGTCGTGCTGATGGGCGTCATCGCCTTCAACCCGATGTTGCGCGCCGGTTATGACGTAAAGCTCGCCGCCGGCGTCATCACGGCGGGCGGCACCCTCGGCATCCTGATTCCGCCATCGGTCATGATCATCGTCTACGCCGCCGTCGCGGGGCAATCGGTGGTGAAGCTGTATGCGGCGGCGATGTTCCCGGGATTCTTCCTGGCGTTCCTTTACCTCATCTACATCGTCGGCTGGGCGATGATTAATCCGAAGATCGCGCCGCCTTTGCCCGAGGCGGAGCGGCGCGTGCCGGTGGCGGACTGGCTGCGAAAATTTCAAGCCGCCTATTCGAACAACGTCTTCCTCGGGCTGGCGACGTCGCTGTTTTCGCCGTCCCGCGCGCTGGCGATCGAAACCGGCACGGGGCGCGTCACCTATATGATGCTGGTCAAGAACTTCGGCTATTCGCTGGTGCCGTTCATCATCGTCGGCGGTACGCTGGCGCTGACCTGGTGGTATGTCGTCATCCATCCGCAGGTTGGGGTCGAGGCCGTGGCCGAGGGCGTGCAACAGCTTGGGACGCCAGGGCTGTCGAAGCCGGAAGCCCCCGTCGATCTGGGTCCGCCGGCAGCCTTCTATTGGTGGTTCGGCGGCATCGCCGTGATCTGCCTGCTCTGGCAGATCCGCTACTACTCGCGGCTCGATGCCGACCGGCTCGAAATCATCAAGCTGCTGTCGACCTCGATCATGCCGCTCGGCCTGCTGACCGCCGTCGTACTTGCCGTCATCCTGTTCGGCATAACGACCGCGACCGAATCCGCCGGCGTCGGCGCGGCCGGCGCATTCCTGCTGGCGCTTCAGGCCGGGACGCTCGACTGGAAGCGAACCAAGGAAGCCGTTTTCCTCACCGCCAAGACCACCGCGATGGTGTGCTGGCTGTTCGTAGGCTCGGCCCTGTTCTCCGGCGTGTTCGCCATTCTTGGCGGGCAGGCGCTGGTCGAGCAGTGGGTGTTGTCGCTCAACATGTCGTCGATCCAGTTCATGATTCTGAGCCAGGTGATCATCTTCGTGCTCGGCTGGCCGCTGGAATGGACCGAGATTATCGTGATCTTCGTTCCGATCTTCCTGCCGCTGCTCAAGCACTTCAGCATCGATCCAGTGCTGTGGGGCGTCCTGGTGTTCGTCAATCTGCAGGCGGCGTTCCTGTCGCCGCCGGTGGCGATGTCGGCGTTCTATCTCAAGGGCGTCGCGCCCAAGCACGTCACGCTCAACCAGATATTCTCCGGCATGATGCCGTATATGCTGATTGTGATCTTGTGCATGGTCTTCATGTACATCTGGCCCGGCTTGACGCTGTGGCTGCCGAGGTACCTCTACGGCGCGTGAGGTGCGGGGCCGAGCCGCGGCGAACAAGGTTGAACGGCGCCCGATCAACCGGAAAACGGATCGAGCACCAACACACCCGCCGCCGCCATGTCTGCGACATTGCGGGTTACAAGCGTCAGGCCATGCACTTTCGCAGTCGCCGCCAGCAGTCCGTCGATCAGCGGCGAGGGATTGGGAATCCCCAGCAACGCCCAGGCTTCGGCAACCGGCTCGTCGACAGGCAGGACGCGCTCGCCGAGCCGCATCCGCATTTGCGAAAACCATCGGTCGAGCGATTTCGCCTGTTGCGGGTCGCTCCGCCGTTTCAACTCGATGCCGCGGCGGATTTCCGCGAGCACCAGAACGCTTGTCCCGATCTCCTCGACAGCGGTGCGGGCAACCCAGCGAACGACGTTCGGATGGGCACGGTCGCGTTTGCGAATTTCGGAAATGACGTTGGTATCGAGCAGAAATTTCACAGATCGACCTCGCGCCAATCGCGGTGGCGCGGCTGATCGAACACCCCGACAAAGACCTCATCGGAGAGATCCGAACCGAAGATGTCAAAGGCGGTCTTCGCCTCGGGATGCAACAAAGCATTGGCGAGCGTCGACCGCAGCGCCTCGGCCTTTTCGGGGCGTCCGCGCAGCGTTTCTGCCAACGCCCGGATCAGGCCGGCGTCTCTCTTGCGGGCCTGAACCTCGACCCGCACCAAACCTCGCCCCGCCGCGCGGGAGCGATGGGCGCGGGTTGCTTTGCGCTGAGATCGTGTGGCCACGGAGCTGCCTCCAAGTCAGGTCTTGTTTCCGGTTATATAACCGGAACTCTCGTCGAGGCCAAGTGCTCCTGCGCGATTCGTCGTCCCCTTCCTTGCGTAGTTCCCGTACGAAACCACAAGCCGATGCCTATCGGCGGGCCCGTGAGCCGCGCCCGGTCCTTGCGATGCGGTTGCCGGCGGGCGCGAGACCGCCTTCCGCCCGCGATTGCCGGGGCGCCGTTCCGGTCCAGCGCTTGAACGCGTGGGTGAAACCGCTGACCTCGCGATAGCCGAGCAGCCAGGCGATTTGCGAGATCGGCAGATCGCCGTCTCTCAAATAGCGTTTGGCAAGATCGGCTTTCAGGTCCTTCTGAATTCCAGAAAAGGTCAGACCCTCCAAGGCGAGCCGGCGTCCAAGCGTGCGGCGGCTCATGCCAAGCCGGCGGGCGATTTCTCCGGCCTCCGCCTTGCCATGCGGAAGCAGCGGCGCGATGGCATTTTCCACGCTCGAGCGCAGGCTGGCCCTGCTCGCCGGCCGGTGGGCGAGTGCCTCATCGCAATATTTGATCAGCAGCTCGTTGAGATGCGGGTCGGCGCTCACCACCGGCATGAGTTTGACCGGCCCCGCAAAAACCACTTCGTCGACGCTGGACCCGAATTCGACCTCACACCCCAGGAACGATCTGAATTCAGCGGGCGTCTCTTTACGGCGGTGAATGACCCTTACCCGGCTCGGCACCAACCGGCGATTGGTAAGCTGCCGGCACAGCCGGACCAGCGACATCAGCCAGAATTCAATTTGATGCCGGTCCGATTGCCGTTCGACGCCGACATAGCTGAGGGCAATCGCCGTCTCGTTGCCGACGCGAGACCGCAGTGAAATCCCCTCGTTCACGATCCCGCTATAGCGTTCCGCCCTGCCCAGCGCGTCCGCCAGCATCTCGGAGGATGCCAGAACATAATAAAACAGCCCGATCTCGCGAAGGTCGTAATCATGCGAGAGGTGGAATCCCAGGAAATCGTTCTGCAATGCGTCGGCGCCAAGCTCCAGAAACCTGATCTGGCTTTGCACCTTGATGCGGGCGCTGCGATCGTCGATTTGCTCGACTGTCAACCCGGCCCTCGACAACAGCGGGGCCTGTTGCACATCGGCTTCGCGCAGGCGTGCGGATACCAGGCGGGCAATACCGCCGGTGGCGCTTGGCATCGAATGGAATCGCATCGATCTGGGAGCACGCACGAGGCATCATCCTGCGTCTTGCCTGTTGCGCGCTCTGTCTGCTGCGTCCAGGCCATCCCGGCGTAAAACGTCAAGTTATTGGCGCATGATAACAAGATCGCGCGCGCCTTGTCTCCTAAATCCAGCTGCCTGGCCCAAACCAGTTGCCGCCTTGAGCGCCGACGCAGCATTTGACGTTGCGACCCGGCGGCCGGCTTTTTGATTTCAGTTGAAACGAGCCTTTATGTCCCACGCAGACCCCGGCAGGATCGCGCTGTTTATCGATGGCGCCAATCTTCATGCGACCGCCAAGGCGCTCGGCTTCGAGATCGATTACAAGCGCCTGCTGAAGGAATTCCAGGGCCGCGGCACTCTGGTGCGCGCCTACTATTACACGGCCGTGATTGAGGATCAGGAATTCTCTTCCATCCGGCCGCTGATCGACTGGCTCGACTACAACGGCTACACCGTCGTCACCAAGGCCAGCAAGGAATTTTTCGATGCCAACGGCCGCCGCAAGGTCAAGGGCAGCATGGATATCGAGCTCGCCGTCGATGCGATGCAGCTCGCCGAACACGTCGACCAGATCGTGCTGTTTTCCGGGGATGGCGATTTCCGTCCGCTGGTCGAAGCGGTGCAGCGCCGCGGCGTGTGCGTCACCGTGGTTTCGACGATTTCCAGCCAGCCGCCGATGATCGCCGACGAACTGCGGCGCCAGACGGATGCGTTCATCGATCTCGCGGTGTTGCAGCCCCGGGTCGGCCGCGACCCATCCGCACGTCTGTCGCCGCGCGATCCGACCGGGCGCTCGCCACGGTGAAGGTCCGGCGTGCGGAAAACATGACGCCCGCCAGAACAGCGGGCGAGCGCTGCGCCTGTGCGCTCGTGGTCACTGGCGCCGCTGTGGTCTGGAGCGGCGTGGCATGGCTCGCCGTGACGTCGATCTGGTGGTGAGCTCGCCGGCCGATGTGACCATTCCCCCGGTCCGGATTCACCATTAACGGATGCTTTCCATTATTGCCTTAAAACGTGACGCGTGGGCCTCGCGATGAAGCGCGGTTCCTTTTGTTGCGAGGAATACGATGCGGGTAGTAGCTGGATTGGTCGCCGCGGGTGCCGTTTCGGTCTGCGTTGGCGGCGCTGTATGGATGATGAGCGCGGCTTCTCCGCCTGAAAAAGTTCAACCCGCCGCGGTCGCGGCCGTTCTGCCGGCAAATCCGGCCCCCAAGGCAGAACCCCTGGCCGACGTTACCGGCACGGTGCCGGCTCCCCAAGCAAAACCCGCTCCCTCCCCGGCCAAACGCGCCTGCGCCAATCCCAATGCGCTCGGCATCGGCCGCGTCGTCGAAATCGATACCACCGGCGGGCCGGGATTCGGGTTCGAGCATTTCAAGCAGCTTGATTTCCTGGGCGACAAGGAGGTCGTGCTGACGTTCGACGACGGCCCATGGCCGGTTAATACCCCGGCCGTGCTGAAGGCGCTGGCCGACGAGTGCACCACCGGCATTTTCTTCGCGGTCGGCAAGCACGCGACCTATCATCCCGATATTCTCAAGCAGGTCGCGGCCGCCGGACACACCGTCGGCTCCCACACCTGGTCGCACGTCAACCTGAACAGGAAGGGCATGACCGAACAGCAGGCCAAGGACGAAATCGAAAAAGGCTTTAGTGCGGTGCGTCTCGCGCTGGGCTCAGCGCCGGCCCCGTTCTTCCGCTTTCCGCAGCTCCAGCACCCGCCTGCCATGGTGACCTATCTCGGCACCCGCGACATCGCGATGTTCTCCACCGACCTCGACTCGTTCGACTTCAAGGCTTCAAAGCCCGAGAAGATCGTGGAAACCGTGATGACCAAGGTCAACAAGCTGGGAAAAGGCATCATCCTGATGCACGACTTCCAGAAGCTCACGGCGGAAGCGCTGCCGACGCTGCTCGGCCGCTTGAAGGCGGGCGGCTACAAGGTCGTGCAGATGAAGGCCAAGGCGCCGCTGCAGACCATCGCGCAATACGATGCGGAAGTGGTGAAGGACGCCAAGCTGCCGACGATCAGTTCGCGGCCGGTGTCGAGCGTGGTGCAGACGGTGGCGAATTAGGCAGTGCGCAGGGCGGGTCAGCCGACTACGTCCGCCGTAGCTCAACGAGCGAAGACGGAAGGCCTAACTCGCCATTTTGGTGCATCAGAGGCGGCGGATTGCGCTTCGCCGATCCGCCCTGCAAGTTGCGCTCATGACGTTCTGGTTGCGGGTTCGAGCCCTTTGTTCGCTTCGCACGTGACGGCTGGCCAAGCCGGTGTTGCCCCCGGCGAAGTAACACGCAAAAAAAATCTGTCCGCCGGCTGCTTTTGTGAAGCCCAAGCTTGACAGCTCGACAACCGTGGGATGCTTTTGGCCATTGCTCTGGCCGGCATATCGGCCGGGTCCATTGTCGGAAACCTTGTTGAAGCAGCACCAGCGCAGGGGAACGCCATGTCCAGGAAGGTGATCGGCTGGTCCGTTGCAATTACAATCGCGCTAGCGGTGATTGCCTATCTCCCCACATTTGTTGCCGACTCGCTCTACAAGAATGTCGACGACATCTCCGATGGTGAAATGCCCGCCACCGTTACATCCTTTCAATCCGGGCCGGAGGTGGTCAGCACCATCGGCGGCAGCGGCGAAGGACTGAACTGCAGCCTTCCTTCGATCACCAACCTGTTCTTCGATGGCAGCGCGGATCCCAAGGGCAAGCGCCACCTCGTGCTGCAGCGCTTCAGGCAGGCCTGCGTCTTTCATGATCTGTGCTATCGCCACGGCCTTGCAACATACGGCTATAACCAGAACGACTGCGATCGCACCCTGCAAAACGCGGCCTTTCGGCTATGCCTTTATATTCGAAACAGCAGCGCGGCGAGCAACGCGGCGCGCTGTCAAACCGACTCAAAAATGGTTCTCGCCGGCGTAGGCCTGGGCGGCTACGGCGCCTATCGCGCCTGGGACCGGTCGACTTATTTCGAGTTCGAGTCCGACCCTTCGCGCTCGAACGGATTCCAGGTCAGCCGCGTGGTCGATCATCCCTTCAAATCCGTCGATCCGGCCAAATACCGCAACGAATCCGACCAGGCTATTCTGACGTTTGAAAATATTCGATCCAACCTCACCGTTAAATGCGTCACCTGCGCGGAGATGCCGGTGTTCCGTTGGACGCGTGACCCCGATGACGTCAGTCCCGAGCTACGTTCGGTTGGCATCACCAGGCTGCCGGAGGCGCTTCTCAGACACCAGGATCAGATGCTGTCTGACACCAATCCAGTCTGGCTGCCGCCGCGCCGCCGTCACGCGGCACCGCATTTGCTGGTTGATGGCGCCGGCAAGAATCATTTGATCTGGATGAGCCGGAACAATCCCCAGGATTCCATCTCCTGCATTGCCTCGACGGACGCGGCCAGACTACTGACCACTACTTTGCCGAAGCGGGACTCCTGCGATAACGGCGCGGGTTCATCGCTGGCCATGGTGGAAGTCGACATGTTTGCGACTTCTCCGCTTCCCATGCAGGTTCCCGGGGCGCAAGACCGCATTTTCACCACTGCAATAAGTGCACAGAAGAAAATCGATCACAGTCTAAGCTTCTGTTCGCGATCTGCAGTCAGAACGATCGATCGCACCGAGGGCCGCAATGACGACCAGGCCAGGTGTCACAATTTCACCGAGGCGGAAGTCGCCGAGGGAGCCGGACTCGGTGCTTTCCAGAGCTTTGCGGTGGTCCGGCCCGGACAGCAAATCTATTTTGCGCGGGATATCGATCAGCGAACGGATTCGCTGTTGACGAAGGCTTGGCAACGAATATGGGGCGACACTTTCTCGCCCGGCGGCGCAATGCTTGCAATCGATATTTTGCCGCCCGCCACGGCCGACGGGCCGGCTGTGCCGAAACTCAAGAAGATCGTCCGGTTCGACATCGACGACCGCTTCGATCCGATGATGCCGATCACGCGAAAAACCGACGATCTGCGATTTTTGAGTCTGGAAGCATCCGGGTCAAGCGTGCACGTCCGCATGATCGATTTCGACAAGAATACCCCGGCCGTCGGCAATGTGCGGCTGACCATGAACGGCGGCGACGTCGACTTGCACCGGTCATGGGCGTTGAGGCCTGTGGTTGTGCTTGAAACCAAGGATGCTCGACCCAAGACCAGGCTGGTTTTTTCGCGAGGGGAGATCGCAACCGGACCGGACAGTGTTGTGCAACCCGCCGCGAATACCGAAGCGTTAAGTCTGGAGACGCTGGTTTTTGAACGCGACGCGGCAGCCCCTGCCGATGCGCCGTTTCTGAAAACAGGCGGAGCCGCCTGCACGGTTACCTACACGTTCAAGGCCAATCCCGATTATCCATGCACGCGCGCATTCGACCCGAAACGCCCGATGCGGTCATCGCTGGCGGCCAAAATGCAGGCATCCCAGTTGCTGGTCGGGCATTTCGCCGGACGCGACGGGCACGGCATCGCATTTCCGGATTTTTGCTGGAAGGCGGAGCCGATCATCCTTAAACCGCAGGGTGACAGATTCGTACCTGCGACCGAATCCGTGGGCGAAGGCGCCCAGACCCGGAAGGTCAGTTGCGATCCGCTCAATGCGACGGCGGATGTCAGCGGACCGATCACGCGTCGAGCGGCCGCGGGCAAGACGCCCGCCGGCTGAGCGGCACAATGGCTTACGCAATGGGATGGTGCCCAGGGGCGGGATCGAACCACCGACACTGCGATTTTCAGTCGCATGCTCTGTTGGAGTCGGCCGATGCCTTGCCAACGCGTCATCGAATGCTTATTCTTACCTTCGTCTTACCCCGGAGTGTAACATGAGCGCCGCCGAAAAGCCGACCACGGTGGTTTCGACCAAGGGGCAGGTGATCCTGCCCAAGGCGATCCGGCAGCAGCGCCGTTGGGACGCGGGCACGCGACTGGTGGTCGAGGACACGCCCGACGGTGTGCTGCTCAGGCCTGCGCCGCTGTTCCCTGTGACAAAGCCCAAAGACGTCTTTCGGTCGCTTCGCCATAGCGGAGCGCCCAGGAGTCTTCAGGAAATGGAGGCCGGAGTAGCCAGCGAGGCCAGACGCCGGCATGCTCGCGGTTGATACCAACCTGATCGTCCGCTATTTGACCGGCGATCATCCCGGACAATCCGCCAGGGCGCGTGCCGTGATCGATGGCGAGGATGTTTTCGTCAGCACCACGGTGCTGCTGGAAACCGAATGGGTGTTGCGAAGCGTCTACAGCTTCGATTCCACGCAGGTCTGTGCCGCGCTGCGTGCGTTCGCCGGGTTGCCTCGCGTGTCGCTGGAGGACCCGGCCCTGGTAGCGACCGCGCTTGATCGCACAGCCCAAGGCCTGGATTTTGCCGATGCCTTGCATCTCGGCCGGGCGGAAGATCGCGGTGACTTCGTGACCTTCGACCGGCGGTTGATCAAGGCCGCCCGAGCCGCAGGCTTGCGCAACGTGCGGGTGCCTTGAAATGGAAGTCACGGGTCCGTTGTCGCCCTTCGGGCTATGCCGGGCGCGCATCGTCTTTGTCTGCGTGGTTGCGCCACGCGTAGCCAAAGGCGGAGCGTGGTGCCCAGGGGCGGGATCGAACCACCGACACTGCGATTTTCAGTCGCATGCTCTACCAACTGAGCTACCTGGGCGCCGCGGGGGCCCAAGGGCCTGCGAGCGCCGGTTTATAGTCAGGCCGGGCAGCCGTGTCCACCCACCCGGAAACGGGCCGAAAGCAGCCGAATTCCACGCTCAATCCGCGTCCTCGTCCTCATCCCTGGCGGCGGGAATTTTATAGGAATCCGACAGCCAGCGGTTCAAATCGACATCCCGGCAGCGTTCGGAACAGAACGGCTTCGAGGCGTCGGTCGCGGGCTTGCCGCAGATCGGGCACGGCTTTGCCTTGCCGGCCTTGGCATCGGCTGGCGGTTCAACTGGCATTCAACCAGCCGAACCGGATCGGAAAGCCTTCGCCGCCGAGCAGCGAGACCGTCTCGTACAGCGGCAGGCCGACGATGTTGCTGTAGGAGCCGACCATCTTGACCACGAACGATCCGGCGATGCCCTGCACCGCATAGCCGCCGGCCTTGCCGCGCCATTCGCCGGAGCCGATATAGGCCTGGATGTCCTCCTCGCTGAGCCGCTTGAAGCGCACCCGGGACTCGATCAGGCGCTGGCGAAACGCCGCTTTCGGCGTCACCAGGCAGATCGCGGTGTAGACGCGATGGTTGCGCCCCGACAGCAGCCTCAGGCATTGCGACGCTTCGTCGACCAGATTGGCCTTGGGCAGGATGCGGCGGCCGACCGCGACCACGGTGTCGGCGGCGAGAATGAAGGCGCCGCGCAACTCGTCGTCGAGCTGCACCGATTTCAGCGCGGCATCGGCCTTGGCGCGGGCGAGGCGGTTGGCGCAAGCGCGCGGCAGCTCGCCGCGCTTCGGCGTCTCATCGACATCGGCGGGACGCAACGCGTCGGGCTCGATGCCGGCCTGGTTGAGCAGGCCGAGGCGCCGCGGCGAACCGGAGGCAAGAACGAATTTGGGACGGCCTAGCATGCGGGGTTTACGATTCGTCAGGACGGGGAACGATGCGCGCGGAACCTATCGGAAGGGCTTGGGGGAGACAACTCCCCGTGTCCGGGCGCGCGATGCGGCGCGTAGCCCTTGCGAAGCGCTGCTTCGCAGAACCGGGACCCCGGTTAAGCAAGCAACCGGGGCTCCGGATCAGCAGCGCACCACGCCGCCAAAGAGCGGCGCGCTGCGCAGCATCCGGGGAACGGTCACCCGCTCGCCGCGCCGCCCTTGGCAAAACGCTTGCGGATGCGCAGCAGCAGGCCGTCGCAGACCTCGCGATAGGCCTCCAGCTTCTGCTCGCGATTGCCTTCGGTTCCCGCCGGATCCTGGGTCGGCCAGTATTCCACGTCGGCGGCAACCGTCCGCGTCAGATCCAGCGCCTTGTGGTGCGCCTCCGGCGACAGCGTGATGATGAGATCGAAATTGAGGCCTTCCCAGTCGTCCAGGTCCGCGAAGGTTTTCGGCTTGTGCTTCGAAATATCCTGGCCGAGTTCCTTCATCACCGCCACGGCAAATGGATCGAGCTCGCCCTTCTTGACGCCGGCGGATCGCACATAGAGCGCGTGCGGAAACATCTGCTGCAACAGGCTTTCCGCCATCGGCGAGCGCACGGCGTTCTGGCCGCATGCGAACAATACGGCCTGCGGAGTCCGCGCGCGCGGAGGCGCAGCCATCCGCGCTTAACCCTTCCAATGCAGGACGGAGATCAGCGTGAACAGCCGCCGCGCGGTCTCGAAATCGATCCTTACCTTGCCCTTCAGCCGTTCCTGCAGCGTGCGCGAGCCTTCGTCGTGAATGCCGCGGCGGCCCATATCGATGGCCTCGATGCGGTCCGGCGTCGCGGTGCGGATCGCCTGGTAATAGCTGTCGCAGATCATGAAATAGTCCTTCACGATTCGCCGGAACGGGGTCAGCGACAACAGATGCGCCACCACCGGCGCGCCGTCCTCGCGCCTTATGTCGAACATCAGCCGGTTGCCGGTAATGCCGATCAGCAGCGTGAACGGCCCCTCCTCGGCGCCATCAGGCGCGAACAGGTTTTTCTCGATCAGGTCGTAGATCGCAATCGCGCGCTCGTGCTCGATGTCGGGCCCGGAACGCCCGATCGATTCCTCATCGAGCGTCACCGCGACGATGCAGTTTTTGGAGTCGTCCCCTGGTGGCGGTTTGCTCATGACAGATTGAGGCGCAGCCCGATCGAGCGCGCATGGGCATCGAGGCCTTCGGCCTTGCCCAGCGTCATTGCCGCCGGCCCCAATGCCCGCAACTGGTCCGGCCCGCATTTGAGGATCGACGTTCGCTTCATGAAGTCAAGCACGCCGAGGCCGGACGAAAACCGCGCCGAGCGCGCCGTCGGCAGCACATGGTTGGAGCCGCCGACGTAGTCGCCGATCGCCTCGGGCGTATGCGGGCCTAAAAAGATCGCGCCGGCATTGCGGATGCCTGCGGAGAGCGCTTCCGGATCGGCGGTCATGATTTCCAGATGCTCGGCGGCGATGGAATTTGCAAGCCGCACCGCGGTGTCGAGATTGTCGACCAGAACGATCGCCCCGAAATCCTGCCACGAGGCCCGCGCGATTTCCGCGCGCGGCAAGGTGGTGAGCTGGGTTTCCACGGCGCGCGCGACGTCGTCGGCAAGTGCTGTGTCATCGGTGATCAGGATCGATTGCGCGTTGGCATCGTGCTCGGCCTGCGCCAGCAGATCGGCGGCAATCCAGCCGGCATTCGCGGCGTGGTCGGCGATGACCAGCACCTCCGAAGGTCCCGCGATCATGTCGATGCCGACCTTGCCGAACACCAGCCGTTTTGCCGCGGCGACATAGGCATTGCCGGGGCCGACGATTTTCGCCACCGGCGCAATCGTCGCGGTGCCATAGGCCAGCGCCGCCACCGCCTGCGCGCCGCCGACGCGATAGATCTCCGAGACGCCGCCGAGATGCGCCGCCGCCAGCACCAGCGGATTGAGCTTGCCGTCGGGCGACGGCACCACCATCACCACCCGCGCCACGCCGGCGACTTTGGCCGGCACCGCGTTCATCAGCACCGACGACGGATAGGCCGCGGTGCCGCCGGGGACGTAGAGCCCGACCGCCTCGATCGCGCTCCAGCGCCAGCCGAGCTCGACGCCCAGCGCATCGGTGAAGCGATCGTCTTTCGGCAATTGACGCCGATGGAAAACCTCGATCCGGTCGCGCGCGAATTTCAGCGCGTCGAGTGTTGCAGCATCGCAGGCTTTCACCGCCGCGTCGATTTCGGCGGGTTTGATGCGCAGGCCGCTTGCGTCCAGTTCCAGCCGGTCGAACCTGCGCGTCGCCTCGAGCAGCGCCGCATCGCCGCGCACGGCAACGTCGTCGACAATGGCGCGGGTCGCCGCCTCGATGTCGGCCGACACCTCGCGCTTCATCGCGAGAAACGCGTTGAAACGCCCGGTGAAATCGGCGCTGCGGCTGTCGAGGCGAACGGGCATGGCGGCTTTCTCAATGGCGCGGCGCCAAATCGCCGTCAACCCTTCTCGGTCCGTAGGGTGGGTTAGGCGCAAAGCGCCGTAACCCACCAGAGTGACTCGCGACCGGCGATAAATGGTGGGTTACGCGCCTTCGGCGCTAACCCACCCTACGGATCCCGCTCACGCATCCAACCCCGACGACTCCGCGCCCTCACCCACATCCCCAGCCCCCAAATCGTCCGGGCCGAGGTCGGCCAGCTCGCATTCGAGGCATTCGACGTCGAGCCGCAGCGCGCCGCCATGACTGAACATCAGCACCGCGCTGCCGCCGGGGGCTTCGCCCGGATGAAAATCGATTCCTAGCAGTTCCAGCGCGGTCTCCGGCGCGCCCAGGTCGATGTTGCGCGACTTGCAGGACAGCACCCGATCGAACCGCAATGCCGCGATCAGCCGGCGCGGCTCGGTCTCGCCGTCAAGCGTCTGCTCCCAGTCCAGCCGGTTCATGCCGACCACCAGCCGCTTTTCGCTCTGCCGCCAGACGATATCGCCGGTTTGCACGAAAGCGTCCTGCACATGCGCGGAAATCACCGCGAGGTCGTCGGCATCCAGAGCAATCAGCTTGCGTTGCGCCGTCACGGTAGCACCTGAAATTTACCCGCTGATGCGCTCGATGGTTGCGCCGCAGGCCGACAGCTTTTCCTCGAGCCGTTCAAAGCCGCGGTCGAGGTGATAGATGCGGTTGACCATGGTTTCGCCTTCGGCGGCAAGGCCGGCGATGACAAGCGATACCGAGGCGCGCAGGTCGGTCGCCATGACCGGTGCGCCGCGCAGTTTGGCGATGCCCTCGATGGTGGCGGTTTCGCCGTCGAGATGGATGCGCGCGCCGAAGCGGGCCAGTTCCTGCACATGCATGAAGCGGTTTTCGAAAATCGTCTCGGTGATATGCGAAGAGCCCTTGGCGCAGGCCATCAGCGCCATCAGCTGCGCCTGCAGATCGGTGGGAAAGCCGGGGAACGGCGCGGTCGAGACCTGCACCGGATTGATGCCGGCGCCGTTGCGGGCGACGCGGATGCCTGCATTGTTGACGGTGACGGTGGCGCCGGCTTGCGTGAGGATGTCGAGCGCCGATTGCAGCAATTCCGGCCGCGCGCCGGCCAGCTGCACGTCGCCGCCGGTCATCGCCACCGCCATGGCATAGGTGCCGGTTTCGATGCGGTCCGGCAGCACGGTGTGCCGGGTGCCGCTGAGCTTGGCGACGCCTTCGACGACGATCCGCTTGGTGCCGGCGCCGGAGATGCGCGCGCCCATCTTGTTCAGGCAGTCGGCGACATCGACAATTTCCGGCTCGCAGGCGGCGTTGTCGATCACGGTGGTGCCCTTCGCCAGGGTCGCCGCCATCAGCGCGACATGGGTGCCGCTCACCGTCACCTTGGGAAATTCGATCGACGCGCCTTTGAGGCCGCCGGGCGCCTTGGCGATCACATAGCCGCCGTCGATGGTGAGCTCGGCGCCGAGCTTTTCCAGCGCCATGATCAGGAGGTCGACCGGGCGGGTGCCGATGGCGCAGCCGCCGGGCAGCGACACTTTTGCCTCGTGCATCCGCGCCAGCAGCGGCGCGATCACCCAGAAGCTCGCGCGCATTTTCGAGACCAGCTCATAGGGCGCGGTGGTGTCGATGATGTTGGCCGCCGAAATATGCAGGGTCTGGCCCTGATATTCATGGTCGCCCGGGCGCTTGCCCGCCGACATGATATCGACGCCGTGATTGCCCAGAATGCGCTGCAGCTGCGCGACGTCGGCAAGCCGCGGCACGTTATCGAGGATCAGCGTCTCTTCGGTCAGCAAGCCAGCGATCATCAAGGGCAGCGCCGCGTTCTTCGCGCCCGAAATCGGAATGGTGCCGTTGAGCTTAGCGCCGCCGACGATGCGAATCCGATCCATGCCAGTTCCCGTTGTTTTGCTATACGCAAAGTATAGGGCGAAGGGGCCCCCGATGGCAAAAGCCGCGAGATTTACGGCGAATTGATGGGTTGGGGCCGGTTAGACCCAATTAGGCCGTCATTCCGGGGCGCGAAGCGAACCCCGAAGTCAGTTGCGGTGGCGTAGTGCCCGGCGTTGCGACATGTGAATTCGGGCGGGGACCTTGTCTATGCCTGCTCTAAAGTTGGAATCCCGCTCACGTCCACCTCACGCTCCGCATGCCAGGCATCGTAAGCTGCCTGCAGGCGGAGCCAGATGGCCGGTCCGTTGCCGATAAGCTTGCCGATCCTGGCTGCTACATTGGGGCTGACGGGCTTCTTCTCTTCAAGGATTTCGTGAAGGTGCTGGCGGGAAATTCCGAGCAGTCGGGCGATCTCGGCCTTCGGCTTGCCCAGCGAAGGCATGATGTCATCAAGAACCGCCCCGGGGTGAGAAGGGCAGCGATCGGGGTTACGCTTGGCTTTGTACTCGGCCATGAGACTCTCCAGATTCGTGAGCCATAATGGCTCAATTTGATACTTTGCGGTCAGTGGTACTGTTCGAAATCGACGTTGAAGGCGTCACCTGCCTGGAATTCGAAAGTGATGCACCAAGGTCCGTTCACATGGATCGAGTAGCGAGTAGGGTGGAAGCCAGACAGCGAGTGAAAGTTGTACCCCGGCACGTTTATCTCGGCGATCTCGACCGCTTCATTGATCGCATCAAGACGAATGCTTATGCGCCTGTGCATTCGCTGATCGATTCTGGCGGTCTTTCCGGACTGGAAAAGATCGGCCAACGCCTTGTTCTTGAACGTCCTGATCATCCGATATGTAATCGCTCTGTTGACGGTATGTCAACAATATGTTTACGATCCCGATCACAGTTCGCGGGATGGTTGATCATGGCGCGCCCGCAAGCGGCGCGGCGCTTGGCCCAAACGCCGGGTTCACTCATACTGCGCTAAATAATTCGCAATGCCGGGGGGCACCATGAGGAAATTCATCGTTTGCGCACTTTTCGCTATCCTGGCAGGCACGCACCCATCCCACGCTCAACAGAACGTCATCCTGTTCGTCGCTGACGGCCTGCGGGCCGCCGCGGTCACGCCCGAGCGAGCCCCCACATTCGCCCGGCTACGGGACGCTGGTGTCAACTTCTCGAACAGTCATTCGGTGTTTCCGACCATTACCACCGCGAACGCCTCGGTGATCGCGACCGGTCATCTGATCGGCGATACCGGAGATTTCGGCAACACGTTCTACACCGGCTTTCCGGTTGCAAGCGCGGCCCAGACCGTCACGCCTTTCATCCAGGATAATGCGGTGTTGAGCGAGCTCAATCAGCATCACGGCGGCAATTTCATTACCGAGCGCTCGATCATGGCGGCGGCGCGCGAAAAGGGCTATTTCACTGCCGCGCTTGGCAAGGTTGGGCCGGTAGGGATCCACGATCTCACTGAGCTCGACGGCAAGACCACGATTTTTTTCGACGACGATACCGGCAAGAAAAACGGCATCGTGTTGCGGCCGGATGTCGTCGAGATGCTCAAGAAGGCCGGCTTGGCGCTGGAAACGCCGGGCCGCGCCCAGCGCGAAAACCCCGGCAAGTCCACCAATATCGTTCAGCAGAAATATTACCGGGATATCGTCACCAAGGTGCTGCTGCCGTATTTCAAGGAGAGCAAAAAGCCGTTCATGCTGCTGTATTGGTCGTCCGATCCGGACGGCACCCAGCACTCCCAGCGCGACAGCATCAACGAGCTTGCGCCCGGCATCAACGGTCCGACCTCGCTTGCCGCGATCAAGGTGGCGGACGACGACCTTGCGGCGATCGTCGCTGCACTCAAGGACCTCAACCTCGAGGCCGATACCAATATCTTCGTCACTGCCGACCATGGTTTCAGCACCGTGTCGAAGCAAAGCAAGACCAGTCCGGCTGCAAAACTGAAATACGACAACGTGCCCGAAGGGCAGTTGCCGCCCGGCTTTCTTGCCATCGATCTCGCGCACGCGCTGCGCCTGCCGCTGCATGAGCCCTCCCCTCAAGGACCCGGCATCGACTACAAGGCCGGCAAGCATCCACGCCGCGCCAGCGCTTCGATCGGCGCCGATCCGGCCAAACCCGAACTGGTGATCGCCGTGAACGGCGGCAACGATCTGATCTATCTGCCGCGGGACAACGCCAGGACCCTGGTGAGGCAAGTGGTCAAGGCGCTGCTTGCGCAAGACTACACCAGCGGCGTCTTCGTCCGCGATGACCTCGGACCGGTTGCCGGAGCGCTGCCGATGAGCAGCGTGGGCCTCACAGGTGGCGCGCGAACGCCGACACCGGCCATCGTCGTGAATTTCCGTTCTGAGACGACGGGCTGCGATCAGCCGCTGTTTTGTAGCGTAACCGTATCCGATACCACCCTTTTGCAGGGCCAGGGCCATCACGGCAGTTTTAGCCGCGCCGATACCGCAAACTTCATGGCGGCCATCGGCCCCGCGTTCAAGACAGGCTTCAACGATACCGCCCCGGTCAGCAACGCCGACATCGCTCCGACGCTCGAGAAGATCCTGGGTGTAACGCTCCCGCCGGTCGGCAAGCTCCGCGGCCGCGCGCTTACCGAAGCACTGAAGGACGGCAAGCCGGTCCGGCCATGGCGAATGGATAGTGTCTCCAGGCGAGGCGACAACGGCCTGCGCACCATCGTCAACATGCAGTTCGTCGGCCAGACGCGCTACTTCGACGCCGCCGGCTTTGCAGGGCGCACCGTTGGATTGAAGCTGCCGAATGCGAGGTGAAGGGGCGCGATGGCGTAGGGCGGATTAGCGCAGCGATATGCGGGTCCAGCCAACCCGCATATCGCTTCGCTCATGCGGGCTACGATCGCGAAGAGAACCTATCCTGCGAACTACTGGCGGCGTCCCGATCGCTTGAGTTCGGCGACCTGAACCTTCTTCTCCCCGGCCAGCTTCCCCCCGGCGAGCAGGCTGCTGCAATACCACCAGGCTTCACTGTTTCTCGCGCCCAGGAACATTCTGGTGTCCTTGCACTCAAAGTAGGTTTTGTAGTTGCCTACGTTTCTGCAGGTTGGCGAGAAATTGAATTCACCCCCCGTCGTGGAGCATCCGTTCCAGGGCTGGTTGCCGTATTTGAAACTTGTCTGGCACCCATCGGTGCAATTGCTGGAGGTTTTCTCAAGCGCGGCAAACCTCGCCATGACTGAATCTTTCGCAGGCGCCGGCTTTTGAGCGGCTGGCGATGGCGTTGGCGTTGGAGTGGTTGGCGGCGCCGGGCGAGATGCAACTGTGGTTGCCACGGGCCTTTGCGGCGTTGCCACCGGCTTCTGTGGCCTGGCCACCGGCTTCGGCGCTACGATCGTGACACTGGGAAGCTGGGTTTGCGACATTGCGGTATCGCTCGGGCCGCACGACAATGCAGCCGACAGGATAGCGACAGCCGAGGGCGCGACAAAGCTTGACGACCATCTCATGACATGTCCTCCCAATTCCGGGACGGAAATGCCGTCCCGTTAAGTGCACGGTACCACACATTCCGAACTGGGCCACCGAGGGTTGAAAAGATATCTGCCGATGACTTGGCTGCCGACATGGCGGCCAACGCGCGCCGCCGTTTGAGCCAGCGGAAGATCAAAATCGCTGTGCGACGAACACTGCTCGTTTGAATGTATCTTAAAAGCAGTCGTCTTAACCCCGTCAATTGGCATGATTGCGTCCGTGAAACGGACACACAAGGGACCGCTGCGAGACGTTCTGGCCAGGAACATGCGCCAGTTGCGTGCTGCGCGCGGCCTGAGCCAGGAAGCGCTCGCACACGAAAGCGACGTCGACCGCACCTATGTCAGTTCGATCGAGCGCGCGAGGCGCAGCGTGTCGATCGATATTGTCGCCCGGATTGCAAAGGCGCTCGCGGTCGAGCCGTGGAAGCTGCTGAAGGATGGGTGAGCTGCAGCCGCCAGGAAGAAATAGCTTGTTCATACGTTAATGCGTGGTTGAACTGCTCAATGAGCCAGGCAGCCTGTAGGGCGGATTAGCGCAGCGTAATCCGCCGTCTTGGCAGCACTGGAATCGGCGGATTACGCTTCGCTAATCCGCCCTACGTGCTCTCTGGCGCAGCCTATTCAGGCTCTTAGCACCTCTTACCGAATCGGCTATTATTCTTCTTGCACAGTCTTATTAGCAGCCTTTTCCACAGAGTTATCCAGACGGTCAGTTGCGTCGCGTCCCTGTAGCAAACGAGGCGCAGATGGCACGCATGACAAAGCGCGAAGCTGACGAGTTTCGCCAGAAGATCAAATCAGTGTTGGTTGAGCCGCATCATTGGCGCGGTTACGAGGATCAACGCGATTGGCTCCAGAAGCTTTTGCGGCGAGAGGAAAACTATTATACCGAAGCGGAGCGGAAGGCTGTCGCGCGGATTGTTTATGCTCGCACTCCTTTTGAAGGGTGGGCCGGTTACACCGTCCCCGAACTTGCGAAGGGGGCTCTGAAGTACAGTGCTGATATCGGCCCTGACGATGAGCTATTTTTAAAGGATGCTGAGCACGCAACACAATTAGTTATGGATGACATGAAAGCCCTAGTGGGTTTTTGCATCTTTGCCGGCATGGACATTTCGAGATTTAATCCGGGACCGAATCCATATCGCTATGACGATGGTTCCTAACAAGCGTCGCCCGCATGGCTAGTTTAAAAAAATTCATATCCGGCTGATCAGGAAGTAGGGGAAGTCATGTATCGGATTTTGGCCCTATCAACTCTTTTGCTCTTTAGCAGTACCCACAACGCACATGCATTCTGGCCTTCTTGGCTAATCCGAGCGTTTGGAGCAGGGAGCGAGGCAGGCGTTGTGGCTGGTGCCGGCGAAGCTGCGGTCGCAGGAACAGTGGCACGAGGGGTAGCAACCGGAACTGCAAGAGGTGCAGCCGCCGAGGGGGCAGCAGCGAGAGGTGCGGCAACGACACGCGGAGCTAGGTCAAAGAACAACAGCATGACGGACGATTTTGCCAACGGAGCCGCTCGTGCTGTTGCCCGCAACTCATTCGAATACGGATATCAGGATCAATCTTCGCTGAGCTGTCAACAGAATCAGGAGCAGATGCGCGAGAGTATGCGGCGCAGCCAAGCCGAATTCAGTGAGGGACTCAGGCAGGGTCGAGAGCAATTTAGCGAAGCTTTGCGCAATGCACCGCGCCCACGGTTCGATCAGAATCTTCCAACGTTCAATCAGAATCTACCGCGCTTCTAAGTTCTAAGAGAAAGCCCGCAAGATGCGGTCGAGCCTTTGTAAAACCCACCGTTTTGCCGCGGATCAGAAGATGGGTTTTGCTGTGCTCAGCCCATCCTACGTGCTGACACCGATGATAATTAGGTAGTTGCGGCATTGATTGCCCGTCTTATAACGAGGCCTAGCAGCCATTTGCGAGAGAGGGGCACATGTTGACATACAAAGCATGTCCGGCGTGCAGCAAGGTGCCGTCAGTGCGCAAGATTTTTGAGTGCGATACGTGCGGTAGAAAATTCTGCGTCAATTGCGGGCGGGGAACTACATACAGATTCTACTGTCCTGAGAACACATCTCACAACAGCGATACGCAAGTTGGCGTAATCCCTTAAGTTTCAAACCTACACCCCGTTGATATCCTCACTCTCCAGCACCGGCTTCGGATAACCCTCCCGCGCGACCTTGATCATGGCGCGTCCCACCTTTTCCGTCGTAGTCGCATACGCCGGCGCTATCCTGTTCAGCAGCGTCCATAGCGGCGCGGTCGCGACATAGGTCGCATGGATCCAGGCCGTCTTCGACCTCACGCCATGCAACGGCTGAATCGCCGCGGGGCGGAACATGTAGGCGGCCTTGAAGGGCAGCTTGAGCAGATCGTTCTCGGTCTTGCCCTTGACCCGCGCCCACATCAGCTTGCCTTGCTCGGTCGAGTCGGTGCCGCGTCCGGTGACGTAGACAAACGTCATGCCGGGATTGAGTCTCGCCAGCGTTCTCGCCGCAGCAAGCGTGATGTCGTACGTTAGATGGCGGTAGCGCGCCTCGTCCATTCCGATCGACGAGACGCCGAGGCAGAAGAAGCAGGCATCGTAGCCTGAGAGTTGGGATTCGATCGCGGAGAAGTCGACGAAATTATCGTGCATCAATTCGCGCAGCTTGGCATGGGTCTGCCCGGTCGGGCTGCGCCCGACCGCGAGCACGCGTTCCACGCTGGCGTCGAGCAGGCATTCGCGCAGCACGCCTTGGCCTACCATTCCGGTGGCGCCGAACAGGATGACTTTCATGTTATTCCTTGATGAAGGCGAGCGGATCGGTGACCCCGTCATTCCGGGACACGCGTCTTGACGTGGGCCCGGAATCCATACTCCCTGTGCCGGCGGTTGGATGCTGAACACGAATACCGGGGTTATGGATTTCCGGGTTCGCGCGAAGAGCGCGCCCCGGAATGACAAAGTATTGTAATCAGAACTGCATTACGGCGAGCGGGCGAAACCGCCTGATCGCGCCGATGATCATGATGATGAAGAACACCAGCACGATGCCCTGCAGAATAGCGAACGGCGGCTCGCTCGGCGGCACGCTCGGCGCCAGCGCATGCAGCGGGCCCACTTTAAGGAAGCTCTGGATCACCAGCACGAAGGTGTTGAGATAAAGCGAAAGCAGCGCGGTCAGCACATAGATCCAGCGCCACGCCCCGGAAAGCCTCGCCCCGTACAGCGCAAAACACGCAATCGCCAGCAGCAGCAGCGAGAGAATGCCGATCATGTGCGAGGGCAGCAGCTTGTCGAACAGAAAAGGCGGAATCAGAAAACCTGTGACATTGGTCAAAATCGTCGTGACCAGAAACAGCGCGGTCCAGCCCGGCATCCGCCTGGAGCCCAACATTCCGAACATGACGACGAAGCCTGCTGCGATCCCGACCAGGCTGATGATGACGTGCACGAAGACAACAAGGCTCATTCCCAAAATCATGATGCTGACCCCCCGTTAGAACCCGCCGAATGCTACGACGCCGCGCGGGGGATTGCTATTCACAGAGTTGCGCGATCTGCCGCCTTCTCGGGCACATCGTTCAATTTATGCGCAGGCCCAATGAAAGGTTACCGGCGCGCGGCTTTTCTGCGGAATATTTTCCGCTATTTCACGACATGCGTTAACATCGCTGACCTGTCCCTTTGCCATCGTGCCGCCGCGCAAAAGCCAGCTGCTGCCGCATGACGTTTAGGTTGCCAACGATGATGTCGCGATTTTGCCCCTGGTTCGCCGCAACCCTGTCGCAAGACATTCAGGTTGGCGAACACGGAATCTAACTGTTTGAGCTTGCTGGAAATCAGGTCGAAAAACCTGGTTTCCTGACTCGCTTTTGCCCTTGCCTTCCCACCATTCGGCCGCAAGCGCATAAGTGAAACCGCACAATCGACCGGCATGCGTCTTAAGTGCTTCGGCTAAAATGGGATTTTGTGTGCAGCGTTGTCACGCCAATGCAGCGAATTTCGCGCCGGAGCAGACTTCAGTAATAGCGCGGGATCGGGCCGTTGTGCGGCGTCTTGCGTTTCGACAGGTCGAATACGACTTCGTCGACATAGCACCAGCCCCATCCCTCCGGCGGATCGTAGCCCTCGATGATGGGATGCCCGGTGGCGTGGAAATGTTTGGTCGCGTGCTTGTTGGGAGAATCGTCGCAACAGCCGACGTGGCCGCAGCTGCGGCAGATCCGCAAATGCAGCCACACGCTGCCGCTCTGCAGACATTCCTCGCAGCCGAGCGCGCTCGGCGTGACCTCGCGAATGTCCGCGATGTGGGCGCAGCCTTTTGCCATGACGCGCTCACACCTCGCGGGTGTCGAAGAAGATCATGTCGACGCCGCCGCTGGCGAATGTCGGCACGTCCGCCGCCGTGGCCCGACCTTCCGGGCTGGCGAAGGCCGCTTGCACAGCTGCCAGATTATCGAAGGTCAGTATCGCGACCAGATGCAGGCCGGACGGCCCGGCGGGGCTCGCCACGGGGCCCTGGTTGACCTCGTATTTTCGCAAGCCCGGAATTTTCTTGGCGATCGGAATGTGCTTTTCGAAATAGTGCTTGTCGAACGCGGCCGCATCTTTCGGGGTTTTATACATCACGACGAGTTGGGTCATTGTGTTCTCCCTCACATTTGCAAACCAGTACCGAGCCACCGTAACGAGGCAATGCTTGTCCTAAAGCGCCGGCCTCGCAGTATCGCCGAGAAATCCGTGCAGCGCCGCCACCACCTGCGCGCCCTCGCCGATCGCGCCGCCGACGCGCTTGACCGATCCGGAGCGCACGTCGCCGACCGCGAACACGCCGGGCACCGAGGTTTCCAGCGCCGATACCAGATGCCCTTCGCTCTTCCTGCACTGCGCGCCGGTCACCACGAAACCTCCGCGATCGACCATCACGCCGCAGCCGTCGAGCCAGCCGGTGGCGGGATCGGCGCCGACGAACAGGAACAGATTGCGGATGTCCATGGTGCTCTCTTCGGCGGACAGCCGGCTGCGCAGGCGCACACGTTCCAGCGAGCCATCCTCAGTGCCTTCGACTCCCACCACTTCGGTGTTGAACACCAGTTCGATATTGGACGTGGCTTCGATGCGCTCGATCAGGTAGCGCGACATGCTGGCGCCAAGGCCGCCGCCGCGGATCACCATGTGCACCCTGCGCGCGTGACCCGCCAGGAACACCGCAGCCTGGCCCGCGGAGTTGCCGCCGCCGACCAGCACGATCTCCTGCTCCGCGCACAGCCGCGCCTCGATCGGCGAGGCCCAGTACCAGACGCCGCGGCCTTCGAAACCCTGGAGCTGCTCGATCTCGGGGCGCCGGTAGCGCGCGCCGCTCGCCACCACGACCGATTTGGCGCGCAGCACGTCGCCATCGTCGAGTTTCAGACCGAACGCGCCGTCGTCGCGCGAACAGTCGAGCGACATCACCGAGACCGGAATCATCACATCGGCACCGAACTTCTGCGCCTGGTTGTAGGCGCGCGCCGTCAGCGCCATCCCGGATATTCCGGTCGGAAACCCCAGGTAATTTTCGATTCGTGCGCTGGCGCCGGCCTGGCCTCCGAACGCGCGCGCGTCGCACACCGCAACCGCCAGCCCCTCGGACGCCGCATAGACGGCGGTAGACAGTCCGGCCGGGCCGCTGCCGACAATGGCGACATCGTAGACCTTGTCCTTGGCCAGCGCCCGGAGCATCCCCATCGCGCGGGCCACTTCGGATTCCGCCGGATTGCGCAGCACCGTGCCATCGGGGGTCACCACCAGCGGCAGGTCCTGCGGCTGTGGCGTATAGCGCGCCACGACATCGGCGGCGTCCTTGTCGGAAACCGGATCCAGCAAATGATGCGGATAGCCGTTGCGGGTGAGAAATCCCTGCAGCCGGATCACGTCACGCGAGTTCGACGAACCGATCAGCACCGGGCCGCCGACGCCGCCCTGGATCAGGCTGACCCGGCGCAGGATCAGCGCACGCATGATGCGCTCGCCGAGATCGGCTTCCGCGACCAGCAGCGCGCGCAATCGATCCGGCGGGATCAGCAAGGTTTCGACGTCGCCTTCCGCGGACCCATCGACCAGCGCAATGCGGCCCGAGAGCTGGCCGAGTTCGGCCGTGAATTGCCCCGGCCCCTGATCGATCACCGGCGTGACATGGCCGAGGCCGTCGCGCTGGGTGATGGCGACATGGCCGGACAGGATCACGAACATGCCCGGTCCGGGCTTGCCGGTCTCGAACAGTTTTTCGCCGTGCTTGTAGCTGCGCATTTCGCCGAACCGGCGCATGCGCGCGATTTCCGGCGCCGTCAGCGCCGGGAATGTCTGCTCATGGCGCGGAAACATCGCGGACGCCGCAGCCTTGACGTCTGTCTTGATTCCGCCAGCGAGGTCTACGCCCATTTTGGTGTCACGCTGCTGTTCACTTCGCCTTTCCGCCGGGCTCATGTGGGGGCGGGTCGTCGTGTTCGGAAGGTGCGACCGTCACCCCGCTGCGCCCCCTGGCCTGCGATTTTCGCCGCTTGAGATTTTCGCGCAAGGCCAGTTTCAGCCGGTCCTGCCTTGGATCCTTTCCTGGATCCTGCTTTGGATTTTTGCCCTCGCGTTTGTCCGGCTCATCGTTCATCGTTGGCCATCGTATCCGATCCGGAGCCACCCCTGATGGGCGAAGTTCAATCACTGGCGCCATTGCCGCAACAGACGCTCACCGGCTGGCATGCATTCGTCACCACTGGCAACCAGGACCTGCTGGCCCCGCTGCTGTCGGAGCATATTGTGTTTCGCTCCCCCTTCGTGCAATCGCCGATTCCCGGACGCACCGCGACGGCGCTGGTGCTGACCACGGTGGTGCAGATTTTCGAGAATTTCCGCTATCACCGCGAATTCGTTGCCGGCTCCCACGATGCCGCGCTGGAATTCAGCGCCAATATCGGAAAATGGCAGCTCAAGGGCATCGATCTGATCAAGTTCAACGAATTGGGCGAGATGATCGAATTCGAGGTGATGGTCAGGCCGATCAAGGCGTTGCAGGCGCTGGGCGACGAAATGGGGAACCGGATCGGCCCGGAACTGCTCCGGTTGAAGGCGGCCGCGGCGCCTCCGCGCTGATTTTGGCGCCTTTTGCGACGGCCGCGCGGGTCACCCCGCGCTTGCACGGGCTTTGGCCTTATGGCAAGGATCAGCCCGCCCCAACGGAGGCCTTTCAGGCCGATTCCTGCGGCCGGCGCACGCTGCCGTAGCTCAGTGGTAGAGCACTCCATTGGTAATGGAGAGGTCGACAGTTCAATCCTGTCTGGCAGCACCAGCTATTTTCTCGACCCGATCGACGGTGCGAGAGGAGGTCTGCGGTGCGTTACGATATGGGACTGATTCGAACGTCAGGACAGACTCATGACTGGTTACACAAAACTTGGCTCTGAAATCCGGGTCGACACTGCGTCGTCAATCCCGGCCCACCCGCAGATCACGACTCTGTCGAACGGCGGCTTCGTGGTGGTTTGGGATGCCGACAGTCCGGGCCCGGGCGGAGACAACAGCGGTCGCGCCGTGAAGGCGCAGGTGTTCACGGCCGAGGGGGTGGCGGTTGGCAGCGAAATCCTGGTCAACACCGCGACGATAGCTGACCAAAACAACGAGCAGGTTACGGCGCTGTCGAACGGCGGCTTCGTAGTGACGTGGGGAGACAGCAGCCAGGGCGCCGGTGGCGCGAGTGGAGATGCCAGCAGTCGTGCCGTGAAGGCGCAGGTGTTTTCGGCCGACGGCACGGCGGTCGGGGGCGAAATCCTGGTCAACACGGCGACGGCAAACGGCCAGGACCCTCCTGAGATCACGGCGCTATCGAACGGCGGCTTCGTGGTGACCTGGAAAGACCTGAGCCAAGGCGTGGGCGGCGCGGGAGGAGACACCAGCGGTACCGCCGTAAAAGCGCAAATGTTCACAGCCGACGGCGCGGCGGTCGGCAGCGAATTCCTGGTCAACACCGCAACCTATGGTACCCAGGACACCTCGCAGACCACGGCGCTGTCGAATGGCGGCTTCGTGGTGACGTGGGAAGATCGAAGTCTCGGCGCGGGCGGCGCCGGAGGAGACACCAGCGACCTCGCCGTGAAGGCGCAGGTGTTCACGGCCGGCGGCGCGGCAGTCGGCTCGGAAATCCTGGTCAACACGGCGACGGCAAATACCCAGAACGACCCGCAGATCGCGGCGCTGTCTAACGGTGGCTTCGTGGTGACGTGGACAGACCTCAGCCAGGGCGTGGGCGGCGCGGGCGGAGACGCCAGCTGGAGCGCCGTGAAGGCGCAGCTGTTCGCCGCCGATGGCACGCCGGTCGGCGCAGAGATATTGGTGAACACCACCACGACAGATATGCAGGTCAACCAGCGGATCACGGTCCTGTCGAACGGTGGCTTCGTGGTGACGTGGGAGGACGCCCAATTCCGCCCGCTCGGCGGGTACGACTACCTGGCCGTGAGAGCCCAGGTGTTTACGGCCGACGGCGCGGCGGTCGGCTCGGAAATCCTGCTCAACACCACCACGACCAACGGCTCTGGACAACATCCGCAGATCACGGCGCTGTCGAACGGCGGCTTCGTGGTGACGTGGGAAGATACCAGCCATATCGACGACAACGTCCTCGGATCGAGACACCCCAGCGGTTACTTCGTGACGGCGCAGGCATTTGCGGCCGACGGCACGGCGGCCGGCTCGGAAATATCGTTCACCCCCGCGACGGCAGCCGACCGGTTCGCTCCGCAGATCACGGCGCTGTCGAACGGCGGCTTTGTGGTGACGTGGAATGACGTCAGTCCGGAGGGTGGTCGCGCCGTGCTGGCGCAGGTGTTCGCGGTGATCAATGAGGCGCCGGTCAACACCGTGCCGGGCGCGATCTACACGTCGGAAAATATCGATCACGCGATCGCCGGACTGTCGGTGAACGATCCCGACGCGACGTCGTTGACGACGACGCTGCATGTCGACCACGGCACGTTGACGGTCGCGGCCCTCGGCGGCGCCACGGTCGACGGCAGCGGCACCGACACGGTCACCTTGACCGGCACCGTCGCGCAGATCAACGCTGCGTTGGCGGCGGCGAACAACGTGATCTACCGCAGCGTCGCCGGATTTGCCGGCACCGACGCTCTGACCGTATTCACTCAGGATGCCGGAGGCCCCGGCAGCGGACCATTATCCGATACCGATACGGTGGCAATAAATGTGGAAAGCTCATCGGACTTCAGCGACACGTTCTACAGCGATGCCCTGGCCAACAACTTCGACGGCGGAGCAGGCAGTGACACCGTCAGCTATGCGAACTCGAACCGGGCCGTAATCATCGATCTCGGCGGCCAGATCACCTGGGACGGCGTCGTCAACGATACGCTCTCGAGTATCGAGAACGCGATCGGATCGTCGAACAACGACTCCATCTACGGCGATGCCGGCAACAATGTGCTCGATGGCGGCAATGGCGGCACCGATCTGATTGACGGCGGCGGCGGCAGCGACACCGTGAGCTATGCGAGCTCGAACCTGGGCGTAATCATCGACCTCGGCGGCCAGATCACCTGGGACGGCGTCGCCAACGATACGCTGTCGAGCATCGAGAATGCCGTCGGGTCGTCGAACAACGACTCCATCTACGGCGATGCCGGCAACAACGTGCTCGACGGCGGCAATGGCGGCACCGATTTGATTGACGGCGACGCAGGCAGCGACACCGTGAGCTATGCGAGCTCGAACCTGGGCGTGATCATCGACCTCGGCGGCCAGGTCACATGGGACGGGGTGGCCAATGATACGCTGTCGAGCATCGAGAACGCCATCGGATCGTCGAGCAACGACTCCATCTACGGCGATGCCGGCAACAACGTGCTCGACGGCGGCAAGGGCGGCACCGATCTGATTGACGGCGGCGCGGGCAGCGACACCGTGAGCTATGCGAGCTCGAACCTGGGCGTGATCATCGACCTCGGCGGCCAGGTCACATGGGACGGCGTGGCCAACGATACACTGTCGAGCATCGAGAACGCCATCGGGTCGTCCAGGAGCGACACCATCTACGGCGACGGCGGCAACAACGTGCTCGACGGCGGCAACGGCGGAACCGATTCGATCAACGGCGGGACGGGCATCGACACCGTGAGCTATGCGAGCTCCAACACCGGCGTGATCATCGATCTCGGCGGCCAGATCACCTGGGACGGCGTCGCCAACGATATGCTCTCGAGCATCGAGAATGCCGTCGGGTCGTCGAACAACGACTCCCTCTATGGCAATGCCGGCAACAACGTGCT
>CAVPZO010000065.1:0-19094 GCA_963710045.1 uncultured Alphaproteobacteria bacterium
GCGCGCAAGCGCGCCACGCCGAACATGGTCGAGACAGCACTGGCTGCATTTGCGCACGAGGTCCGCACGCCGCTGACCGGCATCCTCGCAGTCAGCGATCTCCTGGCAACGTCCGATCTCGACGAGCGCGAGCGGCGCTGGGTCGATACCATCAAGGCCGGCGCCGAACATCTCGCGGGGCTCGCGACCTTGTTCGTCGATGCTGCGCGAAGCGGCAACTCCGGTCTCGGCGTGCGGCAGGATTTTTTCGATTTGCGCGCGCTCGCCCGCAACGCCGGCGATTCGCTTGCGGGGCGGGCCGCCGCCAAAGGCCTGCAGTCGTCGGTCGAGATTTCGGAAAAACTTGCCGCGTTCGTGATCGGCGATCCCGTGCGGCTGCGTGCGGCGCTGGAAAATCTGGTCGACAACGCCGTAAAATTCACGGAAAGCGGCAGCGTCGCGTTGAACGTGACGCCGCTACGCAGCGCGAAAGGCCAGGTCGGCGTTTGCTTTGCGGTTTCCGACAGCGGCATTGGTCTCACGCTCGCCGAGATCAAGCGCCTGTTCCGCCCGTTCTCGCAGGCTAATGTCTCGATCGCGTCGCGCTTCGGCGGCGCCGGGCTTGGATTGTCGTCGGTAAAGCAGCTTGCGCGCGCGATGGGCGGCGACATCGTGGTCGAGCAGCAACGCGGCGGCGGCGCCACCTTCACGCTGACGGTGATCCTGACGCGGGCGAAAGGGCCGGTGACCATCATGTCCGGTGACGACGCCGGTGCGCCGTCGGATCGGATGCAGGCCTTGCGCATTCTCAGCGTCGAGGACAATCCGTTCGGCCGGGTCGTGCTCAACGCCATCCTCACCGAACTCGGCCACAGTGCGGAATTCATCGGACGCGGCGAGGCCGCGGCGGCGCGCATCGCGGAAGGCGCGTTCGACGCGGTGCTGATGGACATGGTGCTGCCCGGCATCAACGGCATCGAGGCCATCAAGCAAATCCGCGCGCTTGCATCCCCGCCGGGGCGCATCGCGATCATCGGCGTATCCGGCCGCGGCGATGACGAGGCGGCCTCGCGCGCCGCCGGCGCCGACGCCTTCCTGGTCAAGCCTGTGTCTCCGCGGGCGCTAGCGACTGCGCTGCTTGAAGCGACACGCCGTGCGGCAGCCGCGACTTGATGATCGCGGCGTTCAACTCGCCGCCATAGACGAAGACCGCAGCGATGAAATACAGGAACACCAGCGCGATGATGACCGACGCCAGACCCGCATACATGCTGACGTAGTTATTGGCGAAACGCGCAAGATATTGTCCGAACACGATGCCCGAGACCAGCGATCCTATCACCGTGAAGACAATGCCGGGCAGGATCTGCAAAAAGCTGCGCCGTCCGGCGGGAAGCCAGGCGTGCAGAACGAACAGCGCTATCACCAGCGCCGCAATGGTAACGCTGTAGCGCGTGACGTTGACAAAATGTTCGTTGGTTTCGACGATCAGCGGAATATGCCGCCGTGCCGCTTCCAGCATCAAGGGGCCGAGCACGATGAAAAACGCCATCGCCAGCGAGGTGAACGCCGCGATCAGGGTGTAGCCGATCAATTCCAGCCGCAACCAGTACCAGCGCCGCGGCTCCACCACGGCGTAAGCGCGGTTGAGCGCGACCCTTAAGCTCTCCACGCCATTGGATGCAAAGTAGATTGCAAGCACGACGCCGATGGTCAGCGCGTCGCCGCGCGTGGTGGTGAGGACGTCGTGGACTTCGCCCGAGATCGCATCGGCGACCTGCATGGGCCAGACCTGCAGCATCAGGCTTGCGGCCTGATCGGCGAGCTCTTTGGAACCGAAAAATGCGGCCAGCGAGGTCAGCACGATCAGGAACGGGAACAGCGCCATCAGCGTCGAGAGCGCGATGTGGCTTGCGATCGCCCAGCCGTCGTCGGCAAGGAACGTGTAAAACGCGTCCATGACAATATGGTAGAGGTAGCGAAGCTGTCTCACATTTCACCTTGACCGGAGCGCAAACCGGTTCGGCCTCCGATCAGCCTACCTTCTGATATTATTGGGTAAAAAGCCAGATCGTTGCACCTGAATGTGAGCGATGGCGCGGCCCCGCGCGCGGTGTTATGTAGCGCCGATGGCAACATTTTTGAGCTCGATTCTGCTGCCCATCGCGGTCGGCGCCGTGGCGCTGGTGCTGCTGCTGGGCCTTCTCAACATGATGCGCGGCGGATCGCCGAACCGGTCGCAAAGGTTGATGCGATTGCGCGTGCTGCTGCAATTCGTCGCAATCGTCATCACCATGCTCGCGGTCTGGGTGATGGGGAGGTGATTCGCAGGGTGGGTTAGGCGCGAAGCGCCGTAACCCACCGAAACGACTCGCAATCTGGAAACAAGCCGGTGGGTTACGCGCCTTCGGCGCTAACCCACCCTACGGGGGTGAACCATGGTCGTTCTCAATCGAATCTACACCCGCACCGGCGACGACGGCACCACGGCGCTGGGCAGCGGCGAACGCCGCAAAAAGTATGATCGCCGAGTCGATGCCTATGGCACGCTCGACGAGGTCAACGCCACCATCGGTCTGGTCCGCCTGCACACCGCAGGCGACGCGGTGCTCGATGCGGTGCTGGGCCGCATCCAGAACGACCTGTTCGACGTCGAGGCGGACCTCTGTCTGTCCGAGAAGGGGCCGGGCGGCGCACGGTTGACCGTCACCGACGCCCAGGTCGACTGGCTTGAAGGCGAGATTGACCGGTTCAACGCTGAATTGGAACCGCTGCGCTCCTTCATCCTGCCCGGAGGCAGTCCGGCGGCGGCCTATCTGCATCTGGCGCGCACGGTGTGCCGGCGCGCCGAGCGTATCATGGTGGAACTCAAGGACCAGCCTGGCGAGCACGTCACGCCGCCTTCGCTGAAATACGTCAACCGGCTGTCCGATTTCCTGTTCGTCGCGGGCCGCTACGTCAACGACAAGGGCGCGCGAGACGTGCTCTGGGCGCCCGGCCAAAACCGGTAAGACCCCGAAACCGTCATTCCGGGGCGTTCATTCAGCAAAGCTGAATGAACGAACCCGGAATCCAGAGCGGTGCATGGCGCTGGATTCCGGGTTCGCTCGCCAAGAGGCGAGCGCCCCGGAATGACGAGGTAGGAGGAATTGCCGGGTCAGGCCCCGCAATGACATCAAATTCGCGCGTTGACCCCGCATGGCCGGACCTTTAGGTTCCGCGGCCACATGAGAATAAACCCCAGTTGATGACGAAAGAGGGTCGATGAAGGTCCTGGTGCCGGTAAAGCGGGTGGTCGATTACAACGTCAAGGTCCGCGTCAAGAGCGACGGAACCGGCGTCGAGCTCAATAACGTCAAGATGTCGATGAATCCGTTCGACGAAATCGCCGTCGAGGAAGCCCTGCGCCTGAAAGAGGCCGGCAAGGCGACCGAGGTGGTGGTGGTGTCGATCGGTCCCGCGCAGGCGTCCGAGACCATCCGCACCGGGCTTGCCATGGGCGCCGACCGCGGCATCCTGGTCAAGGCCGAGGGCAATGTGGAACCGCTGGCGGTGGCGAAGATCCTCAAAGCCATCGTCGATGAAGAAAAGCCGGGCCTGGTCATCCTCGGCAAGCAGGCGATCGACGACGATTCCAACCAGACCGGCCAGATGCTGGCGGCGCTGCTGGGCTGGTCGCAGGCGACGTTCGCGTCCAAGCTCGAAGTCGACGGTTCCGATTTCAACGTGACCCGCGAAGTCGACGGCGGCCTGCAGACCCTGAAACTGAAGGGACCGGCCATCGTAACGACCGACCTGCGGCTGAACGAGCCGCGTTACGCCAGCCTGCCCAATATCATGAAGGCGAAGAAGAAGCCGATCGCCGACAAGAGCGCATCCGATTACGGCGTCGACCTCACGCCGCATCTTGAGATTCTCAAGACCTCCGAACCGCCGGGCCGCAAGGGAGGCGTCAAGGTCAAGGACGTCGCCGAGCTGGTATCGAAGCTCAAGAACGAAGCCGGGGTTTTGTGATGACCACGCTGTTGATTGCCGAACACGACCATGCGTCGCTGAAGGACTCCACCAACAAGGCGCTGACCGCGGCCTCCGAACTCGGCGCCGAAGTCCATGTGCTCGTCGCCGGCGGCGGCGAAGGCACCAAAGCGGCGGCTGAAGCTGCCTCCAGGCTCAACGGCGTGACAAAGGTTCTGCTTGCCGAAGGCCCTGCCTATGCGCATGACCTCGCCGAACCGCTGGCCGCGCTGATCGTGGCGCTGGCCCCGTCCTATGACGCGTTCGTGGCGCCCGCGACCTCGCGCTTCAAGAATGTGATGCCGCGCGTCGCCGCCTTGCTCGACGTGATGCAGGTGTCCGAAATCATCAAGGTGGTGTCGCCCGATACCTTCGAGCGACCGATCTATGCCGGCAACGCGATCCAGACCGTCAAATCGAAGGACGCCAAGAAGGTCATCACCGTCCGCACCTCCACCTTCGCCGCGGCCGGCGAGGGCGGCAGCGCCCCGGTCGAGAACGCAGCAACCGCTACCGATCCCGGCCTTTCCAGCTTTGTCGGCGAGGAAGTCGCCAAGAGCGACCGCCCTGAATTGACGTCGGCGAAGATCATCGTCTCCGGCGGCCGCGCCATGCAGAGCCGCGAGAACTTCGCGAAATACATCGAGCCGCTGGCCGACAAGCTGGGCGCCGGCGTCGGCGCCTCGCGCGCCGCGGTGGATGCCGGTTACGCGCCGAACGACTGGCAGGTCGGGCAGACCGGCAAGGTGGTGGCGCCGGAACTCTATGTCGCGATCGGCATCTCCGGCGCGATCCAGCATCTCGCCGGCATGAAGGATTCCAAGGTGATCGTCGCCATCAACAAGGATGAGGACGCGCCGATTTTCCAGGTCGCCGACTACGGTCTGGTCGCCGACCTCTACCAGGCGGTTCCCGAACTGACCGAAGCGCTCGGCAAGCTCGGAAAGTAACGATGATTGAAAACACTTTCCGGATGAACGGATACCGGCCGGTGTTTTATGCGAAAACAGAGCCGGCCGCGATCTGCGCGGCTTAAGCGTTCGAACGGAATGAGATGACGGTGATGATCAAGAAGATCGGCGTGATCGGCTCGGGCCAGATGGGCAACGGCATCGCGCATGTGGCGGCACTTGCCGGGTACGACGTGGTGCTCACCGATGTGTCGGCGGATCGGCTGAAGTCCGGGATGGCCACCATCAACGGCAACCTGTCGCGTCAGGTCTCCAAGAAGATCATTACCGAGGATGCTAAAAAGCAGGCGCTGGCGAAGATCGCGTCCGCTGAGTCGATGGACGGCCTTGCCGACTGCGACCTGGTGATCGAGAGCGTGGTCGAGAAGGAAGAGATCAAGCGCAAGATTTTCCACGATGTCTGCGCGGTGCTGAAGCCCGAGGCGATCGTTGCTTCCAACACCTCGTCGATCTCGATCACGCGGCTCGCCGCGTCCACCGACCGTCCGGAAAAATTCATCGGCATTCACTTCATGAATCCGGTGCCGCTGATGGAACTGGTCGAACTGATCCGCGGCATCGCCACCGACGATGCGACCTTCGATGCGTCGAAGGAATTCGTCACCCGGCTTGGCAAGCAGATCGCCGTGTCCGAGGATTTTCCGGCCTTCATCGTCAACCGCATCCTGCAGCCGATGATCAACGAGGCGATCTACACGCTGTATGAGGGCGTCGGCAACGTCGAGGCGATCGACGCCGCCATGAAGCTCGGCGCGCATCATCCGATGGGGCCGCTGGAGCTGGCCGATTTCATCGGCCTCGATACCTGCCTCTCGATCATGCAGGTGCTGCACGAGGGGCTGGCCGATTCCAAGTACCGGCCCTGTCCGCTGCTGGTGAAATATGTCGAGGCCGGCTGGCTCGGGCGCAAGACCCAGCGCGGCTTCTACGACTATCGCGGCGAAAAGCCGGTGCCGACGCGGTAATTTTGCACGAACCGTAGGGCGGATTAGCCGGGCTCCGTGCACCGGTGTTCCAACGCGCGAAGGCGGAAGGCGTAATCCGCCGCCGGTGCAAACCGAGCGGCGGATTACGCTTCTGCCTTCACTCGTTGCGCAACCGCGAACTGGGGTCGCTAATCCGCCCTACGGATTCCAATTTTTTAACCGTCTCAAACTACTCTCCCGGCGACGGAGAGTTTTGCTTATGGATATGAGTTTGGTAAGCGCGGCGCTGGCCATGCAGGCGGGCAACACGCAAATGCAGATCGCCGCGACCATCATGAAAAAGAATGCCGATGCGGAGAAATCCGCGGTGCTGACGCTGCTGGGCGCCGGCCAGCAATCGTCGCAGGCCAATCTCGCCGCCGGCGTCGGCGGCAATCTCGATATTTCGGCCTGAGCGCGCTACGCGCCACCTCGCCCCGCTCTTTCGCGGGGAGAGGTCGACGCGCATCGTCAGATGCGCGGCGGGTGAGGGGCCAGGCACAGAGCTGCCAAATCGAAGACCTATCGGGTCGGAAGGTCTGCGACGCAACAAGCACGACCCGAGAGTGCATCGCGCGAGTTTGCCGCAGTGCCTCGCCCCTCACCCGAAGCCTTCGCTGCGCTCCGGCTTCGACCTCTCCCCGCGAAAGAGCGGGGCGAGGTTAAGAAGCGCGCTGCGCTGCATCCGGGCACGGGCGTTTACGATCCCGTCGCCGCGTTGATCAGCTTGATGGCGTCCTCGCTGTCCCATTCGGCGGGGCCGGCGATATTGCCGATTTCGCAGCCTTGGCCGTCGATCAGCACCGAGGTGGGCATGCCCAGCGCCAGCCCGATGCTCTTAAGGTCCTGAAACACCTTGGCTTTCGCATCGGTATAATAGCCGAGCCTGGTCAGATTGCCGTCCTGCAAAAATGCCTTCGGCTTTTCCGGATTGCGGGTGTCGATATTGACCGCGACGACCGCGAATTTGTCGCCGCCGAGCTTGCCCTGCAAATTGTCCAGCGCCGGCATTTCCTTGCGGCAGGGCACGCACCAGGTCGCCCACAGGTTCAATAGAACCGTGCGGCCCTTCCAGTCCGACAGTTTTTTCGGCTGGCCGTCGCCGTCCACGAACGCCAGGTCCGGTACCTGCCGCGGCTTGCTGGCCATTGTGAGGCCCGCAACCTCGCCCGTTGCCAGCGGCGCGATCTTCTTCGACAGTTCGAGCGCGGAGGCGCAGGGCGCGTCCGCCAGCGCAGCGCGCTTCAACCCGCCAATTCCGTAAGTCCCGGCCAATCCGAGCGCGGCGCCAACGGCGACCGTACCGAGCACGGCCGGGATCCGGCGGGCTATGGGGTGGCTCGGCGGGGAAGCGTCAGGCATATCGTTTGTCATCCTGTATAAGATACGGCTATGCAGGGATTCGGGTTGCAGCCGGTTGAACCGATGTCCCAGCCTTAACCCTTGATGGCAAGCATGAATATGAGCGGCAAGATATTGAGTAACAAGTCATGAGCAACAAGATGTGGGGCGGACGGTTTTCGCAAGCTCCCGACGCGATCATGGAGGAAATCAACGTCTCCATCGACGTCGACCGGCACCTGTACGCCCAGGACATCGCTGCGTCCAAGGCGCACGCCGCCATGCTTGCCGCGCAAGGCATACTCACGGCGAACGATGCGAAAAATATCGCAAAGGGTCTAGACACGATTTTGTCAGAAATCGGCAAGGGCTCGTTCGATTTCAAGCGCGCGCTGGAAGATATCCATATGAACGTCGAGAGCCGGCTCGGCGAATTGATCGGCCCGGCGGCCGGCCGATTGCACACCGCGCGCTCGCGCAACGATCAGGTCGCGACCGATTTTAAGCTCTATGTCCGCGACACGATCGACCAGACCGATGCGGCGCTGGCGGCATTTCAATACGCGCTGGTGCAGCGGGCGCTGGAACATGCCGACACGGTGATGCCCGGCTTCACCCATCTGCAGACCGCGCAGCCGGTGACGTTCGGCCATCATCTGTTGGCCTATGTCGAAATGGCGGCGCGCGACCGCGGCCGGTTCGCCGACGCGCGCAAGCGGCTCAACGAATCGCCGCTGGGCGCCGCGGCGCTGGCCGGCACTTCGTTCCCGATCGACCGCGACGCCACCGCCGAAGCGCTCGGCTTCGACCGGCCGATGGCCAATTCGCTCGACGCGGTGTCGGACCGCGACTTCGTGCTGGAAACGCTGTCGGCAGCCGCAATCGCCTCGGTGCATCTGTCGCGCTTCGCCGAGGAGATCGTGATCTGGACCTCGCCGCTGGTGGGGCTGGTGCGGCTCTCCGACAAGTTCACCACCGGCTCCTCGATCATGCCGCAGAAGCGCAATCCCGACGCCGCCGAACTGGTGCGCGCCAAGACCGGCCGCGTGGTCGGCGCGCTTACCGCGCTGTTGATCGTGATGAAGGGGTTGCCGCTGGCGTACCAGAAGGACATGCAGGAGGACAAGCAGGGCGCCATGGAAGCCTTCGCCGCCCTTTCGCTGGCGATTCGGGCGATGACCGGCATGGTGCTCGACCTCGTGCCGGATCCGGCGCGGATGAAGCTCGCGGCCGGCGAGGGTTACGCCACCGCCACCGATCTCGCCGACTGGCTGGTGCGGACCTTGAAAATGCCGTTCCGCGACGCCCATCACGTCACCGGACGGATCGTTTCCGAGGCCTCGAAAGCAGGCTTGGCGCTGCATCGGTTGCCGCTGCAGGCGATGCAGGCGATCGAGCCGAAGATCACGGCGGAGGCGCTGGCGGTGCTGTCGGTGGAGGCTTCCGTGAAAAGCCGGACCTCTTACGGCGGCACCGCGCCGAAAAACGTCCGCGCGCAAGCCAAGGCATGGCTCAAGCGACTGGAAAAAGAGCGAAAATTGGGCTGAGCCATAAAATTCGCTGCAATTTCGTGAAGCTTCAGGCCTCGCCAGATCAGCTCATTCTTTGTATGGTGCCGCCGAATTTGGGGATATCGCCGTGAATCGTGTTTCAGGCCCAATGCCTTCAAGATGGGCCGTCATTCTGTTGGCTGCCGCAGCCTTGGCGCTTGCCGGCTGCGGCCGCAAGGGCCCGCTCGATCCGCCGCCGGGCGCGTCGGCGCTGTCGGCCGTGGAGCAGGGCGATAGCGACGAAGAGCGCGCGGCCGCCAGGGGCAATGTGTTCGATCCGTCCTACGGCGCCAACGCGCCGCCCAGGGCCGCCAAGGGCGCCAAACGATCGTTTATCCTTGATCCGTTGCTGAATTCCGACTGAGCCCGCCATGAATCATTTCGACTATCGCAACGGCGTGCTGCACGCCGAGGCGGTCGGTCTCGTCGCACTGGCAGACGCGGTCGGCACGCCGTTCTATTGCTATTCGACCGCGACGCTGGAGCGTCATTACCGGGTGTTCGCCGACGCCTTCGCCGACGTGGACGCACTGGTCTGCTACGCGATGAAGGCCAACTCCAATCAATCGGTACTGCGCACGCTGGCAAGGCTCGGCGCCGGATCGGACGTGGTTTCCGGCGGTGAGTTGAAGCGCGCGCTGGCCGCGGGCTTTCCGCCGCACAAGATCCTGTTCTCCGGCGTCGGCAAGACCGAAGCCGAACTGCGCCAGGCGCTCAGCGAAGACATTCTCTGCATCAACGTCGAGTCCGAGCCCGAACTCGAATTGCTGTCGCGCCTTGCGGCCGAGACGGGCCGCATTGCCCGGGTTTCCGTGCGGATCAATCCGGATGTCAATTCCGGCTCGCACGCAAAGATCTCGACCGGCAAGTCCGAGAACAAGTTCGGCGTTCCGCTGGTTCAGGCGCGCGCCGTCTATGCCCGCGCCGCAAAACTGCCGGGGCTCAAGGTCACCGGCGTCGATGTCCACATCGGCAGCCAGATCACCGATCTCGCTCCGCTCGAAACCGCGTTCCGCAAGCTCACCGATTTGGTGCAAACGCTGCGCGCCGACGGCCACACCATCTCGCATGTGGATTTCGGCGGCGGGCTCGGCATTCCCTATCATCTCGACCGGACCGCGCCGCCGGCGCCCGCGGCCTATGCCGAAATGGTCAAGCGCGTCACCCACAATCTCGGCTGCACGCTGATGTTCGAGCCGGGCCGAATGATCGTCGGCAACGCCGGCATTCTGGTAACCCGCGTGATCTATCTGAAGCATGGCGACGCCAAGAATTTCATCGTGATCGATGCCGCGATGAACGACCTGATCCGCCCGACGCTGTACGAGGCGCATCACGACATCCTTCCGGTGCGGCTGGCCGAGCCCGGCGCGCGCATGATCCTGGCCGACGTGGTCGGGCCGGTCTGCGAAACCGGCGATTACCTGGCGCTCGGCCGCACCATGCCGGAGCCGAAGCCGGGCGATCTGCTGGCGCTGATGACCGCCGGCGCCTACGGCGCGGTGCAGTCCGGCACCTACAACACCCGCGCGCTGGTGCCGGAAGTGCTGGTCAAGGACGACCAATACGCGGTGGTCCGTCCGCGCCTCGAGGTCGATGCGGTGATCGCGATGGATAGGGTGGCGCCGTGGCTGTGACTTGAAACACACTCGGCGTCGTCCCCGCGCAGGCGGGGACCCATACTCCGTGCCGTTTCAATTTGAGCGAAGGCGTTGCAACGCTTGTCCGCAATCGCAAACGCCAGGGGTTATGGGTCCCCGCCTTCGCGGGGACGACGAACTTTAGCGTCCGCACTCACTCCGCCGCCCGCGCGGTCGTCCCTCCAACCACCACGCCCGCCGCCTGTTCGATCGGCTTGATCGCCGAGGTGAAATCCAACTCTGCGCCCATGTCGCGGATCACGACTTCCCACAGCCGCCCGACTGCTTCGGCGACTTCCATCGACAGCCCCAGCGATTTCATCTCCTCGAGGCAGAGCCGGACGTCCTTCACCATCAATCCGGTGGCGAAACCGAAATCGAATGTGCGCGGCAGGATCGCGCGGGGAAACTTGTCGCGGCTCGCGGTGTTCATGCCCGAACCCGCATTGATCACGTCGATCATCACGGCGGGATCGAGCCCGGCCTTGACGCCCATCACCACGGCTTCGGAGGTCGCGACCACGGCGGTCGCCGACAACAAATTGTTGGCGAGCTTCATGGTTTGTCCGGAGCCGGGCTTTTCGCCGATGAAGAACACTTTTCCGATCACCTCTAACGCCGGTTTTATCGCGTCGAATTCCGCACGCGGGCCGGACACCATCACCGCCAGCGTTCCCTTCTCGGCGCCCCCGACGCCGCCGCTGACCGGACTGTCGATCTGCACGATGTTGCGTTTGGCCAGCAGGCCGTGAATCCGTACCGCCATCTGCGAGCCGACGGTGGAGAGATCGACGAAACGTTTTACTTGGCTGCCCTCGATCACGCCGCCCGCGCCGGTCGCAACCTCGAGCGAGGCCTGCAGCGAGGGCAGGCTCGCCAGTACGGTCTCAGTGCGGTCGGCGACGTCTTTCGGTGAGGACGCGGCCGCAGCACCCAGCGCAACCAGTTTATCGACAGCTTCCTTACGCTGGTCGAACACGGTCAGCCGATGCTTCGCTTCGATGAGGCGGCGGGCCATGGGGAAGCCCATCTTGCCCAGTCCGATAAATCCAATGTCCATGATGTCTGCCTTATGTCGTGGCGAGTGCCGCCGCCCGCTCCTCGGATCGATATTGTTTCAGGCGCTTGCCTTGTAACAGGTCGTAGGGAGCCTTCCAGCCTGGAAGCGCCGCAATTCGATCCAGCCATGTCCGTATCGCGGGGTGCGTCTTGGCAAAGTCGAAACCGGCCTCCTCCTTGGGAAACATCAGGTAACCGATCATCGAGATGTCAGCGACGGTAGCCGTTGAGCCGGCGACATAAAGGCGGCGGCTCAGATGATTTTCCAGAATGCCGAGATAATCGTCCAGCCGTTTGCGGAAGAACGTCAGAATCGTCGGATCGGGCGCCTCGATGAAACTGCGCATGTATCGATAGGGTGCCATGTATCCGGTGAGCTTGTGGTTGTCCCAGAACAGCCAGCGCAGCACCTCCTGCCGTTGCTCCGAATCCGCGCCGCCGAATCTGCCGTAGCGATCGGCGAGGCGAAGCAGGATCGGCGCCGTCTGGGTGAGCCGGACCCCGTCCTCCTCCAGCACCGGGATTTCGCCCATCACGTTGACGGTATTTCGCCACTCCGCCGTCCGCGTGATCCCGCCGCCAAAATCGGTCCATACCGGATCGAAGGTCTGCCCGCACAGGTTAAGCATCAACGCCAGCTTGTAGCTGTTGCCGGACTCCGGGAAGTAGTGCAGCCGATAGGAAACGGTCATCGCGTCCCGACCTCGCTCAATCGGGCTTCTTGTCCATCTCCGCGAACACCTCGCGCGCAATCCTGAAACTGTCGACGCCGGCGGGGATGCCGGCGTAGCAGGCAACCTGCATGAACACCTCGCGGATTTCGTCCTTGCTGACGCCGTTGACCAGCGCGCCCTTGATGTGCACCCGCAATTCATGCGGCCGGTTCAGGATCGAGATCATGGCGAGGTTGAGCATGCTGCGGGTCTTGCGCGGCAATTCCTCGCGGCCCCAGATCGCGCCCCAGCAATATTCGGTCACCAGTTCCTGGAACGGCTTGTTGAAATCGTCGGCGTTCTTCAGGGCGTTGGCGACATAGGCTTCGCCCAGCACGGCCTTGCGGATTTCCAGCCCCTTGTCGTGAGTCTTCTTGTCCATGACGTTTCCTTTTTTGAGTACCGGCTCAACCGACGCAACACAGGACGTCAAATGTCTCCGCTGGGGTTTCAAATTGCAAGGAAAACGGATCGCGAAGCGATGACTGAGGAAATGTGGTCGCGTTGTCGGCTGCGAAGGCAAGGTTGCTGAAATCGACGGCGGGCATTTTGGCGGCTACGTCAAGCCCGCTCACGAGAAAGAGCACTGCCGGGACCGTCGCCTTGCTGCCAACCAAAGCGGCAAGCGTACGGTTGTCGTCATCATCCGCGAACGCGGCGGCGCATCGGTCCCGGTAGTGTTCGGTTCGGAAAGCCAAGCCGCTTCGTTCATCCGCGCTCGCATCGCCAAGGGCAAATGAGCGTTAGTCCGGGACCGGACAGACAGAAATCACGTATTGGCCCCGTTCCGTCCCCGTTTTGAGATGAAATGGTCCCTTTTGATACAGGAACCGCCTCTCTCGGGTTAGTTGCGTTTATTTTGGAACGCTAGTTCAAGTGGCGGATTGATCCCTTCCGATCAAAGGACATCACCAATGACAACACTAGAACGGGCTATGGCGAGGAATCGGCTCCGGCTCCGGGAGGAAGACGCTGAGGTGCAGGCCATGCTTGATATGCTGAAGCGCGAAAACGCGTGGCTGAAGGACCTCGTCTTGCGTGCCGCGAGAGCCATCGGGAGGATTGGCAAATGATCAAGGCCGCGGAAATGTTGAACCTCTCTCATACGTATCGCCTGAAAGCTCTTGCGTGCGAAAAACTCGGACGAGAAGTGCCGAACCATGACTTCAAGCACGCATGGGAGGATATCGCAATCGAGTGGCACGCACTGGCCGCGCGAGCTGCGCAAGATCACGAAGACCGCGTGTTGGAAATCAACTGATGTTCCAGAGGCCGCTCAGTTGGCGGCCTCCACCCATCCCTTGCCATCGCACCGCTCGCATCGCGGCGGATGGATTTTGCGGCCGGTTCGTTAGGCTGCTTAACCGGCCGAAAGCCGGTCCCTTGCATGCCGGGCATTTGAGTTCAGCGGGCTTCGCGCGAAACGTTGGCATTGGCACCCTCTGTTATTCCCGCCGAGAGGCTATCAAGTTGCCGGCCGCGCGCTACTGATTGGCAGTTGTGAGTCCGCTGGCAGCGACCAGCGGGCTGTTAGCCGTCGCGTTCGCGCTTTTGGAGTAGGCTGCTTTCCGGAAGAAAACCGCCGATGCCGTCAGTCACATCGGATTTAACGACGGTCAGCCGGGAGGGCCGCCCGGTACCACTGAGAAGATTGCCGTAGAGTTGGGCCGGATCGCTGAAGCCTTAGAGCGATCAAATTCAGATTAGGACACTGGCGGAAAACGACAATGCGAGAAAGGATGCGTTTCAAACGCGGCCGGTCTCCGAACCCTGCGCGAAAGCGAATCCTTCGTCGGCCCAGCCGGTCATGCCGCCGATCATCAGCTTTACCCTGCGTCCTAGCTTGCCGAGACGCAACGCGGCCTTGTCGGCGCCATTGCAATGCGGGCCGGCGCAGTAAACCACGAACAATGTTTCCTCCGGCCACTCCTGCATTCTTGCCGCCGTCATCTTGCCGTGGGGCAGGTTGATCGCTCCCGGCACATGCGACGCCTCGTAGAGATTTGGGCCGCGGACGTCGAACAGGACAAAGTCCTGATTACCCGTCTTCATGACTTCATGAACGTCCCAACAATCGGTCTCGAAGCTCAATCGTTCCGAATATCGTTGTTCGACACGCTTCGGGTCAGCGACAGGAATGTCGGTTACAAGGCTCATCGGCTGCTCCGGCGTTGGCGTCCGTGCATCCTGATCCAGCTGCGGGCGTCCGGCCATCGGCACGAACGACAGATCGCGGCAATATCCTGCCAATCATCCGCAAGCCGGTTTCGAACCGAGCCGTTGCGCGACGATGGCCGAAATGGCAGCCTCGTCAGCATCATGCCACGCGCAAAAACGCGAACCACCGGACCCCTCGTCGCCGTATTGGCCTATGACGGGCTCTGCACTTTCGAATTCGGCATCGCTTCCGAAGTGTTCGGGCTGCCGCGACCGGAATTGGGCAGCAACTGGTATCGCTATTCGGTTTGCGGAATCGAACAAGGTCCACTGGCCGCGGCGGGCGGGCTGATCGTAAGCGCCACCGCAGGCCGGCGCGTGCTCAGGACTGCGGACCTGATCGTGGTGCCGGGCTGGCGTGGAATCGAGGAGGCCGTCCCCAAAAACCTTGTCCGCGATCTGGTTCGGGCCCATGCGCGCGGCGCCAGAATCATGTCGCTTTGTTCGGGGATCGCGGTTCTTGCAGCCGCGGGCCTGCTCGACGGGCGAAGAGCGACGACCCATTGGCGATATACCCAATCGATCGCTTCCAGATATCCTTCGATCCGGCTCGAGCCGGATATGCTGTATGTCGACGAAGGCGACGTCCTTACCGCGGCAGGCAGCGCCGCCGGCATCGATCTGTGCCTGCACGTGGTCAGGAAACAGTATGGACCGGAAGCAGCCAACGCGGTCGCGCGGCGGCTGGTGGTTCCTCCGCACCGTGAAGGCGGTCAGGTCCAATTTGTGCAGCGGCCTGTGCTGGATCAACGCGAGAATTTCCGCTTTGGCGCGCTGATCGACTGGCTGCGCGGCAATCTGCACAAGCCGCATTCGATCGAAGCGCTGGCGAGAAGAGCAGGTATGAGCAGCCGCACGTTTCAGCGTCGATTTCAGGATGCTACCGGATCGGCGCCCGGCGAATGGATCGTGTCCGAACGGCTTCGACTTGCGCAGGAGCATCTGGAACGGACGCCCGCGGCTGCCTTGGAAGCAGTCGCAGCGGCATGTGGCTTCGGCTCGCTGGAGACGATGCGCCATCACTTCAGGAAACGGCTCGGCATCGCGCCGGCGAAGTACCAGAAGCAGTTTTCGCCGGAACCGAAATACGATCTCGAACCTGCAGGCTGAGGCGAAAACATCCGCCAAAGGCCCTCGTCACGCCTTCGTGTTATGCGCGTTTTGAGGTGTGGGTTGTGCGTTGCGGCACGTGCCTCATTGCCGCCGCTGTGCTAGGCTGATGCTTCGGCAAGTACGGAGAGCTCGTTGAACGGCGCGACCCCCGACCCGACAGAGCCCAACCGCGACGCCGCGGCAGTCTCCCGGCTGCGTCTGGCGGAAGCGCTGCAGCGGGCAAAATTCGCCATCGCGTGGGAGCGGAGCTGGCCGCATCTGGCACGGCTTTTGACCGTCGGCGGGCTGTTTCTGGTGGTGTCCTGGTCCGGACTGTGGCTGGCGCTGCCGCCGCTGGCGCGCGCCGCCGGCCTCTGCCTGTTCGCGGCGCTGGCGCTGGCCGCGCTGTTTCCGCTGCTGAAATTCCGCTGGCCGAGCCGCGGGGACGCCTTGAGCCGGCTCGACCGCGGCACCGGTATCCGCCATCGCCCGGCCACCGCGCTGACCGATACGCTGGCCAGCCAGGATCCGGTGGCGCAGGCGTTGTGGCAGGCACAGCGCGAACGCACACTGTCGGCGATCAAGCGCATCCGCGCCGGCCTGCCCTCGCCGCGGCTGACGATCCACGACCCCTGGGCACTGCGGGCGCTGGTCGCGGTGATGATGGTGGCAACCTTCGTCGCAGCGGGCGAGGAGCGCACCACGCGGATGGCCGCCGCGTTCGATTGGAACGGCGTGCTGGCGCCCGCCAATATCCGGGTCGATGCCTGGGTGACGCCGCCGGTCTATACCGGCAAGCCGCCGGTAATTCTGTCCGCCGCCAACAAGGATGCCGCGGCACCGGACGCCGGGCCATTGCCGGTGCCGACGGGCTCAACGCTGATCGTGCGTTCCAGCGGCGGCAGTCTCGATGTGGTGGTCGGCGGCGGATTGACCGAGGCCGCACCAAAGGAGCAGGCGCCCAAGGGCACCAACGAACGTCACTTCACCATCGCCGGCGATGGCACCGCGCATGTCCGCGCCCCCTCAGGCCAGCCGCAATGGAGATTCAGCGCCGTTCCCGATCGCGCCCCGACCATTGCGCTGGCCAAGGATCCGGAGCGCCAGGCGCGCGGCTCGTTGCAGATGTCCTACAGATTAGAGGACGATTACGGCGTCACCGAAGCGCAGGCGCGGTTCGCCGCGCGTCCAGGCGCCGCCGCGAAGGGCGCCGCCGCGGCCCGGCCGTTGTTCGATCCGCCGAAATTGGCGCTGGTGCTGCCGAACGCGCGCACCCGCAACGGCGTCGGCCAGACCGTCAAGGATCTCAGCGAAGACCCCTACGCCGGGGCCGACGTGACGCTGACGCTCACGGCGAAAGACGAAGCCGGCAATGAGGGCAAGAGCGAGCCGTTCAACATGCGGCTGCCGGAGCGGCTGTTCACCAAGCCGTTGGCGCGGGCGCTGATCGAGCAGCGCCGCGCGCTGGCGCTCGACGCCAACCAGAATTCGCAAGTCTACACCGCGCTCGACGCGCTGATGATCGCGCCGGAATTGTTCACGCCCGAGGCCGGGCAGTATCTCGGCCTCTTCAGCGTCACGCGGCAACTCGAGGCGGCGCGCACCGATGACGCGATGCGCGCGGTCGTCGCCAGCCTGTGGTCGCTCGCGGTCACCATCGAGGACGGCAACATCACCGACGTCGACAAGGCATTGCGCGCGGCACAGGAGGCGCTCAAGCAGGCGCTGGAACGCGGCGCCAGCGACGAGGAGATCAAGAAGCTCACCGAGAATTTGCGCGCAGCGCTCGACAAGTTTCTGCAGCAGCTTGCGGAGCGGTTGCGCAACAATCCGCAGCAACTGGCCCGGCCGCTCGATCCCAACACCCGGATGCTCAGTCAGCAGGACCTGAAGAACATGCTGGATCGCATGGAGCGGCTGTCGCGCTCCGGCGACAAGGACGCCGCAAGGCAGTTGCTCGAACAATTGCAGCAGATGCTGGAAAACCTGCAGATGGCGCAGCCCGGCCAGAACGGCGACGGCGACATGGAGCAGGCGCTGAACGAACTCGGCGACATGATTCGCAAGCAGCAGCAGTTACGTGACAAGACCTTCAAGCAGGGCCAGGACAACCGGCGCGACCGCCAGCGCGGCAAGCAGGGCGACAAGAGCATGGGCGACCTGCAGCAGGACCAGCAGGGCCTGCGCGACCGGCTGCAGAAATTGCAGCAGGAACTTGCCAAGCGCGGTATGGGCCAGAAAGGCCAGAAGGGCGAAAAGGGTCAGAAGGGCCAGCAAGGTCAACCAGGCCAGGACGGCGATCAGGGCGACCAGGGCGACGGCGACGACAACCTCGGCGATGCCGACACCGCGATGGGCGACGCCGACGGCAGGCTCGGCGAAGGCAATGCCGATGGCGCGGTGGATTCGCAAGGCAAGGCGCTCGAAGCGTTGCGCAAGGGCGCCCAGAGCCTCGCGCAGCAAATGCAGCCGGGTGACGGCGACGGGCAGAACGACGGCCCCGGCAATCGCGCCGGCCGGCAGCAGAGCGGAGGCCGCGACAGCGATCCGCTGGGCCGGCCGCTGCGGGGCCGCGAATTCGGCGACGATCTGACGGTGAAGATTCCCGGCGAAATCGACGTGCAGCGGGTGCGCCGGATTCTCGAGGAACTGCGCCGCCGCCTCGGCGACCCGCTGCGCCCGCAGATCGAACTCGATTACATCGAGCGGCTGCTGAAGGATTATTGACGCTTCTGTCTTCCCCGCGAAGGCGGGGACCCATACGCCGTGTCGCCGATGCTCTGGATGCAGCAGTGATCGTTGTTGGAAACACCGCGTCGTCGCACGAGCGCCAGGGGTTATGGGTCCCCGCCTGCGCGGGGACGACGAAAGCTCAAGGTGCTTCGAATCCATGATCCTGATCGGCCAATTCAATTCCCCGTTCGTGCGCCGCGTGGCAATTGCGCTGCGTCTTTATGATCTGCCGTTCGAGCATCGGCCGTGGTCGACCTTCGGCGATGCCGACAAGATCGCGCCGTACAATCCGTTGCGGCGGGTGCCGACGCTGGTGCTCGACGACGGCGAGGTGCTGATCGAGAGCACGGCGATCCTCGATCATCTCGACGAGACGGTTGGGCCATCCCGCGCCATGATCGCGGAAAACGGTCCGCGCCGCCGCGAAGCCTTGAAAGTCTGCGCGCTGGCGACCGGGCTCGGCGACAAGGCGGTGAGCCTTGTCTACGAGCGGCTGCTGCATCGGGAGAAATCGGAAGTCTGGATGAAACGATGCGAAATACAGATCGCCGGCGTTCTCGACGCGCTCGAGGCCAACCGCGCCGGCCGCAGCTCCACGTTCTGGTTCGGCGACAAAATCGGCCATGCCGACATCGCGGTGGCCTGCGTCATCCGTTTTACGCGCGAAGCGCATCCTGCCGTGTTCGACGTGCGGCGATGGCCGGCATTGGCCGCGCATGCGGAGCGATGCGAGGCGTTGCCGCCGTTTCAGGAGATCGCGCAGCCGTTCTCGGCGCCCGGGGAATGAAGCAAGACGCGGTTGGCGTCAGTGTCCCTGCGG
>CAVPZO010000066.1:0-49860 GCA_963710045.1 uncultured Alphaproteobacteria bacterium
ACGTCGGCAAGCACCTGCGGCAGCACCGCCTTGACCTCCTGCACCGTCATGCCGGCCCGGATGCGCGGGTCGTACAGGATGTTCATGATGTACTGATCGTAGACGCCGAAAAATCCCATCTGGACGCTGTCGTTGAACATGGTCCAGGGGATCGAGTTGGTGTCGTTGATCGGCCCCAGCGACTGCAGCAGCTCCTCATAGGCGCAATCGAGGAAGATGAAATCGCCATTGTCGACCGTGAGGATGACGTCGGAATGCTCGATCTCGTATCTATCGTTCTTGCGAAAGCCGGACAGGCATTGCGGATCGAGGTGGCTGCGAATCTCGCGCGCGCGGTCGGCGCCGTAGAAGGTCGAGATGGTGCGATACAGATCGCGTTCGCGCACCAGCTTGACGACGACATTGGCACGGTCGCTGCTGTCCGCCATGGCGATGTCGAGATGCCGGACGCGGCTTGCGATATTGGCGACCACTTTGGCAAGCTGCGCCTTGCGATTGTTGCGGCGGACTCCGTCGGCGAAAACCCGCACCGGCGCATCGTATTTGCGGATGCGGTCGACCCGCCCTGCGAGGTGGTATTCGGCGCCGAACGCGGTCTTCAGAAAGCCGTCGACGATCTCACTGTCGGTGAAGGATTTTTTCTCGATGCGCTGGCGCGATGCCACGCCGGGAATTTCGGCGGCAACGGCATGCTGCGAGGCAAAGCCGTCCAGCACGAACCCGCTTAGGCCGAAGCCGAGTTGCAGAACCAGTCGAAGTCGAGGTGCGCGCATCGCAGCGACGCTGCCGCAATCGCCGCGCCTGCGCAAGCTATGGCCGATCAGTTTTTCACGATCACCGTGGTTCCCACCGAGACGCGGCCGTAGAGATCGGTCACGTCGTCGTTGGTCATGCGGAAGCAGCCCGATGAAACCGCTTGTCCGATGGTTTCCGGTTCGTTCGAGCCGTGAATGCGATAGAGCGTCGAGCCGAGATACATGGCGCGCGCGCCGAGCGGATTGTCGACGCCGCCAACCATGTGCCGTGGCAGATCCGGGCGTCGGCGCAGCATCTGCGACGGCGGGGTCCAGGCGGGCCATTCCTTCTTGGCGCTGATGCGGTGGACGCCGCCCCAGCGGAAACCGTCGCGGCCGACGCCGATGCCGTAGCGCAGCGCCTGGCCGTTGGGGAGCACCAGATAGAGCCGCCGTTCCGCCGTGTTCACGACGACGGTGCCGGGCGAATAGTTGCTGGCAAAGCTCACAGTGGTGCGCGGGATCGGACTTGAGCCGCCGCCGCGGAAATTCGGGCCTCCGCCCATGACGTCGCGCATGTCGACCTGAGCCAAGGCGCCGCTGCTACCGGCGACCAAGGCCGCCGTGGCAATCAGGAAAGCAAGAATGCGGGTCATCATGTTCCTCGCAAAAACAACGATTTCGTCGCGAGACAGGCCATAATTCGCGCGATTTCGCAAGCCACGGCCGCGTGAGGGGTTAATTTCCAATTCAAGCGTTGCCGAAAAGCCCGCTTTGGACGCGCGCCCGCGATGCCAGCAATGCGCCGCGACCCCTTTGACCAAATGCGTGAACAATGGTTGATCTGCCGGGAGGCCAAAGAAATGGTCAAGAAAACGTCGCGAACGGGAGCGGAACGATGAACGGTGCGGAAAGTCTGGTGCGAACCCTGGTCGCGGGCGGGGTAGATGTCTGCTTCGCCAATCCCGGCACCTCGGAGATGCATTTTGTCGCAGCGCTGGACCGCGTCGAGGGCATGCGCTGCGTGCTCGGCCTGTTCGAGGGCGTGGTGACGGGTGCCGCCGACGGCTACTACCGCATGAAGGGGACGCCTGCCTCGACGCTGCTGCATCTCGGACCGGGCCTGGCCAACGGTCTCGCCAATCTGCACAACGCCAAGAAGGCGAATTCGGGCATCGTCAACATCGTCGGCCAGCATGCGGTCTATCACATCGGCTACAACGCGCCGCTGACCTCGGATATCGAAGGCCTGGCGCGGCCGATGTCGGCCTGGGTCCGTACCTCGCCGGACGCAAAATCGGTGGCGGGCGACGGCGCCGCAGCGATCGCCGCGGCCAAAAGTTCGCCGCCGCAGATCGCGACCCTGATCCTGCCCGCCGATACCGCGTGGAACGAGGCCGATGGCATCGCCGAGGTGCCAGCGGAGTCGCAGCGCGTGAGCTATTCGCCGCAGGCCGTGGCGCAGGCGGCAAAAGTGTTGCGCGGCAGCGAGCAGACATTGTTGCTGCTCACCGGCAGCGCGCTCACCGAGCATGGACTGGCGCTGGCCGCGCAGATCGCCGGCAAGACCGGCTGCAAGGTGATGGGCCAGACCTACAATCCGCGCATGGCGCGCGGGCGGGGCCGCTTCGCGATCGACCGGATTCCCTATGTGATCGAGGCCGCACTGCCGATCCTGAAGGACTTCAAACATATCGTCCTGGTCGAGGCCAACGACCCCGTCGCTTTCTTCGCCTACCCGAACAAGCCGAGCCTGTTGAAGCCGGAGGGTTGCGAGGTTCATCGCATGACCTCCGGCGGCGAAAATTCGGTCGCGGCACTGGAGGCGCTGGCGGGCGCGCTCGGCGCCAAGCCGAGCGATGCCAAGCCGCAGCAGATGGTGGAGCTGGCAAAACCGACCGGGCCGCTGACCCACGCCTCGATCGCGCAGGCGATTGCGATGGCGATTCCCGAAAACGCCATCGTGGTCGATGAATCCGTTACCACCGGCCGGCAATTTTTTCCGCCCACCGCGGCGGCCAATCCGCACGACTGGCTGCAGAACATGGGAGGCTCGATCGGCTTTTCGACGCCGGTCGCAACCGGCGCCGCGGTGGCCTGTCCCGATCGCAAGGTGATCTGCATGGTGGGCGACGGCAGCGCGATGTACACGCTGCAGTCGCTGTGGACGCAGGCGCGCGAGGGCCTCAACGTCCTGACCATCGTGTTCGCCAACCGCATCTACCAGATCCTGCGCGGCGAATTCGACGGCGTCGGCGCCGGAGAACCCGGGCAGCGCGCGCTCGACATGCTGAAAATCGACCGCCCCGCGCTGGACTGGGTTTCGCTCGCCAAAGGCATGGGCGTGCCGGGCCGTTCGGTTTCCACGGCCGACGATTTCGTCAAGGCGCTGGCGGAAGGAATTGCCGAGCCGGGACCGCGGCTGATCGAGGTGCAGATGTGAACGGGATGAAGCAGTTGACCAGCTTGCGGATAAAAATATCGCAGATGCAGTGACGCTCGACGAGGTTGCCGGCTCATTCGGCCGCTACTGTGGATAAAGGGATCGCCGATGCGAATGGAACCCGCGCGAGTTCCAGATTGCTACTTATTTACCTTATCGATTAGGCATTGCTCAGCAAATTTTATCTAAAACTCGTTGCAGGCCGCGAGAGAATCCCGCGCTTTTCATTTCAGAATGTCATTGTGGATCGAGGCTGAGCGATGCGAACCATCAAGCGATTCCTGCGCGACGAGACTGCCGCCACTGCCATCGAGTACGGGCTGATAGCAGCGGGTATCTCGCTTGCCATCATTGCGATCGTGAACGGCCTTGGCACCAAGCTGAACACCAAGTTCACGGCGATCAACACCTCGCTGAAATAGGCCTCGGCGGAGTCAGGCCGTCGCCGCGCGGGCGATCCCGCGCGTTTTCCATTTTGCTCCAGCAACGGTCTGCGTCATGATGACGCTGCCAGCCGTTGTACCATGGAGCAAGCAGCGTGATGAAAACCCGACAGAACCGATCCTGTTTCGTTGCCGGCCTGCTGCTGGCCGGCGGATTGTCCGCGAGCCAGGTCAGCGCCCAGACCGCGCCCGCCGGAGCGGCTGTCGAGGCGGCCACTGCGGCGATCCTCGGCAATCCCAAAATCATCAAGACGCTCGAGGACATCAAGGCCGATGACGGTCGCACGCTGGCCGAGCAGAAGCGCATCACCGAAATCCCCGCGCCGCCGTACAAGGAGAAAGTCAGGGCCGAATATTACCTGAAACGTTTTCAGGAACTCGGCTTCAAGGACGCCTCGATCGACACGGAAGGCAACGTGATCGGCTTGCGCAAGGGCAGCGGCGGCGGGCCGAAGCTGGTGGTGTCGGCGCATCTCGACACCGTGTTTCCGGAAGGCACCGACGTCACCGTGAAGGAGAAAGACGGCGCCATTCTCGCGCCCGGCATCGGCGACGATTCGCGCGGGCTGGCCGCGCTGCTGTCCTTGATCCAGGCCATGAATGCCAACCAGATCGCGACGGTCGGCGTCATCCTGTTCGCCGGCACCGTCGGCGAGGAGGAACTCGGCAATCTGCGCGGGGTCAAGGCGCTGTTCCGCGACCATACCGATATTGACGGTTTTATCTCGATCGACGGCCTCGGCATCACCCGCATCGTCAACCAGGCCACCGGCAGCCACCGCTATGAAATGATTTTTCGCGGACCCGGCGGCCACTCGTTCCAGGAATTCGGATTGCCGAGCGCGATTCACGCCATGGGCCGCGCGATTGCAAAAATCTCGGAATTGCAAACACCAAAGGAGCCGAAGGCCACATTCACCGTCGGCACCGTTGTTGGAGGCACCTCCGTCAACGCCATTGCCGCCGAGGCCAGAATGGCGGTCGACATGCGCTCGAACGCGACGGAAGAACTTTTGAAACTCGAAGCCCGGCTGCTCGATCTGGTCAAGGACGCGGTGCGGGAGGAGAACGCGCGCTGGAATTCCGACAAGATCACCGTTGAAATAAAACTGATCGGCGATCGGCCCGCCGGCATCGTCGCGCTGGATTCCCCGATCGTGCAGGCCACCCAGCGCGCGGTCGCCACCATCACCCGCACGCCGCGCGTCACCTTCGCCGGCTCCAGCACGGATTCCAACTGGGCGATGTCGCGCGGCATTCCCGCCGTCACCATCGGCGGCGGCGGCGAGGGCGGCAACTGGCACTCGCGCAACGAATGGTACAGACCGGTCGATGCCTATTTCGGCCCGCAGAACGCGCTGCTGACGGTTGTGGTGCTGACGGGGCTCGACGGCGTGAGCAAGCCTGTATTGCAGAACCGTAGGAGGATGCCGGTCGAAGGTGACTCCCTGCCGAAGCTTTTGCGACTTGCAGATGACTCGGGAAGGGTCGCGCCGCAAAACGCTGATTCCGGTGCTGACGGCGATGGGACGGCTATGGCGAAGGCCAGAGGGTTTTCGATTGCAGGCGGCGCTTGAACGCCAGCAGCGTGCGTGGCCGGTAGTCCTCATACTCGGCGGGTAAATTCTGCGGCGGCGCCTTTCCGTCGATCCACGCATCGATAAACGGGGCAAGGACGGCAAGGTCCTCACGCGAGATCGATTGTAGCGCGACGATATCAGAAGGCCGCAGCATCATTGCTTTCGCGGCGAAAATTTGCCCCTCGCGGTCAGGCAGCTGCTGCGCCGCCCAAAGCATCAGTTCCTTGACCACGGCGAATTCATCGAAGGTTTTGAATCGTATGCGATGTCGGCGCCGCAAGGCCGTCCATGCAAGCGCGGCGATCAGGCCTGCGCCGGCCAAAGCTTGCAGGGTTGTGCTAAACGACCACATCGAGAATCCTGTTCCGATCCGGGACGCCGTGTTCCGCGTCGGGCTGGAAACCGCAGGATCAGGATGAGATGAAACAAGCCGGCATGCAAACGCTGAAGATCGACGTCGAGAACGGCAACTCCGTCTCCGCGCTGCTGCTGCGGCCGGACAACGCGCGCGCCTGTTTCGTGTTTGCCCATGGCGCCGGCGCGGGGATGTCTCATCCATTCATGGCGACGGTCGCGGCCGGCCTTTGCGAGCGCGGGTTCGCGACGCTGCGCTACCAGTTTCTGTACATGGAGAAAGGCGGCAAGCGGCCCGATGTACCGGCGGTCGCGCATGCGGCGGTGCGGGCCGCGGTCAGGCAAGCCGCGCGCGGCTGTGCCGGACTGCCGCTGATCGCGGGCGGAAAGTCGTTCGGCGGCCGCATGACCTCGCAGGCACAGGCGATCGCGCCGCTGGCGCACGTTCGCGGGCTTGCCTTCCTGGGGTTTCCATTGCACCCGGCTAGCAAGCCGTCCGTCGCGCGGGCCGAGCACCTCTTCGATATCAAGATCCCGATGCTGTTCCTGCAGGGCACGCGCGACGGTCTCGCAGAGATGAACCTGCTTGAGCCCGTCGTGAAAGGCCTCGGAGGCCTGGCGTCGCTGCATGTCGTGCGGGAGGCCGACCATTCCTTCCACGTACTGGCGCGGTCGGGACGGAACGACCGCGAGGTCATGAGCGAAGTGCTGGATGCGCTGTCGGCCTGGATCGGCGGGCTGGCGGCATGAGCCTGACCTACGTCATCCCGGACCTGCACGGCAGGTTCGATCTGCTGCGCGATGCGCTCGCAAAGATCGCCGGCCACGCGGCCGGCAGCGCCGGCACCATCGTCGCGCTTGGCGACTACGTTAACAAGGGGCCGGACAGCAGACAGGTTGTGGAGCGGATGCGGGCCGGCGTGTTCGACGGCTGGCGGTTGTTTCCGCTCAAGGGCAACCATGATGCGATGATGGTCGAGGCGCTGCGCGATCCCTCGAAAATGCAGTGGTGGATCGAGAAGGGCGGCGACACCACGATAAAATCCTATGGCGGCGATCCGTCTGACATACCAGAGGCGGATGTCGCGTGGCTCGACGGGTTGCCGCTGATGCATATCGACGTTCACCGGATCTTCGTTCACGCCGGCGTCGATCCGGAAGTCCCGCTCGACGCGCAATCGGAACACACCCTGCTCTGGAAGCGGTATCCGAAAGGGTTCAAACGGGGTTTTGGCGACCGCCACGTCGTGCACGGCCACAACTCGCTTGCGGAAGGGCCGGAGCTGTACCAAGGCCGCACCAACCTCGATACGCTGGCCTGGCGCACCGGACGGCTGGTGACCGGTGTGTTCGATGACGCAAAGCCCGGCGGACCGGTCGATTTTGTCGTGGTGAGGGGTCCCGCTGCGTCCGGCTAGCGGTCTGCAGGCCCGCCGGCTAATCCTCTCAAGGGCTACGGGCCCGGATTCCCGGCCTGAGCGGCGCAGCGTCTTCGGAGCTGGCGCCTTTTCCTCCTTTGCAGTTGAACCGCCCGCCGCTGGCCGCGACATATTCAACAGAGCAAACCTGTGAGAGGCGGTATGACCCACTGGAACGACACCATGGTGGACAGGCCGGAATCGGACGGCGCGATTTACGCCACCGGTTGGTCGATCTCTGCCCTGGCCGTGCTTGGCGTAATCTTCGCCGTCTGGATTTTCGGGATTTAGGCAGCAACGACTTCGCTGCACTGCGATTGGCGTCGATCCGGCGCTACGTTGCCGCGCGGCCGCGCTATCCGTCCCGCGACGCCCGCGACATGGAACCCGCTGCCGCCGCCGCGATTATGCCTAGAGGAATTTCAGGAGGCTGCCATGTCACATCATTGGCGATCCCACGTCGGCAGGGCCGACGTCATCCAGGGCGCGGGCGATCACGACGTCGAGTATTTCGGCGGCTGGATCATCAGCGCGGCCCTGACGCTGGCGACCGTGCTGGTGGTTTGGCATTTCCGGATTTGACGGCGCCGATACCTGACGTGGTTTCTCGCAACCGATGAGGTGCGGCTAGCTCTCCGTCATTCCGGGGCGCGCCGCTTGGCGCGAACCCGGAATCCAGAACAGTGCACGATTTCTGGATTCCGGGTCTGCGCCCGAGAGGGCGCATCCCGGAATGACGCGGGTGAGGGCATCATACTCTAGAGAAAATCCCGCAGCCTGGCGATTTCGACGATGTGCTCCGCGGACAATACCGCGCTCACCAGATCGGTCTGTGCCGCGGTGTGAATCTCGTAGAGGTGACGCTGGCTGACCGGCTTGGCCAGGAACTGCCGGATGCACTCGTCCAGCGTCCCGTCGACGACCAGATAGGGCCGCGCGCCAAGGGCAGCGCTGACGCGCTCATTGTTGAGCGACGGCCATTTCCGCAAAATCGCCGGAGCGTCGAAATCGATGTGAATGCCGGGTTCGGACATGTTTTACTTCAAGCGCCGGATTTCTGTTGGCGCGAAGGCTTAGCCGATTCGATGCGTTGACCAAGCGCTAAAGTTCGAGCTCGATTCTATCGGTCAAATCGTCTTTGACATAAGCTGATTCTGCGGCGGGTTTGCGGCGGATTGCACTGCGGACCGGCGTCTCGACGACGGCCTGCATGCCAGGCCAAGATACATATCGCCTTCGCGGTAGACCAACCTCGCTGCGTGAAGCAATCCAAGAAAATCGAGTACCTGCTTTTTATCGGGGCGTCTGCCGCGTGCGCCGTTCTCCAGCCGCCGCAACACCTGCTCGATGGACGCTCCGTCCTCGCACGCCAGATATGCCTCGGCCTCGCTATGCTCCAGCACGAATTCCTGCTGCGCGCCGCCCCAGCGGCGATCGATCAATTTTAGGAAACCGGGACCGCGCTGGCAGATCAAACGAGGCTGGTGCTCGGTATATACGGTGCGCCAGGTATCCAGGGCCGCGCGCAAGGGCGCCACATAACTTTCGGGATCGGGATGATTCACATATCGGTAATTGAAGTCATAGGCGAGGTCGAACAGGTCGCTCGATGAGCAGGGGTATGCGAACGCGTAGTGAAATACCGGGCCTTCGTTCTCGAGGCCGTGCTCGTGCGGTCTGTCGAAATATGGACTGAACCGCTGCAGTTGCAGCCGGGCAAGAATCGGCGGCTGCAAATGGACCAGGCTGAGCGCCAGATCGGCCATGGCCTCGTATTGATCGGCCGGCTCGCCGGGAAAACCGTAAAGCAGGTTCCAGTACACCCTGACGCCTTCTTCTTCGCACCAGCGCAGCAGGCGAATATTCTGCAGGGCGCTAACTCCCTTTTTCATCAGTTTGAGAATCGGCGTGCTCAAGCTTTCGATGCCGGGCTGTATTTGCCGAACGCCGGCGGCGCTCAGCGTGCATATATGCGAATGTTGAACGTTGGATTTGATTTCATAGAACAGGTCGAGGTCGACGCCGATTTCGGCGAGATCGGGCAGCACTGTCTTGAGGTAGTTCGGGTCGATGATGTTGTCGACCGCGTGAAAGCGCAGCGACTTGTAGCGTTTCGACAACTCCAGCAGGTGCGCAACCGCCACCGGAGCGGACATGCTGCGAAACGCCATTGTCGAGCCGTTCAAGCCGCAGAAGGTGCAATGGTGCTTCGCCCCCCACCAGCATCCGCGGCTGGTCTCGAACGGGATGCTGACATCCGCCCGGACTTCGGGAGCCAATCCGCTTTCGGCGAGGCGGGAGAAAAATTCCGAATAATCGGGGATCACGGCCTCGTCCATCAGCACCGGCCGATCCTGCACGGCAGCGGATTTGCACCGCGCGATCGACGCCGCACACCGCACCAGGGAAGACTCCGGGATTTTCCTGCCCGACAAAAGCGAACGGAACAGCGGCAGGACGACATTCTCCGCTTCGCCCTTGACGACGACGTCGACCCAGTCAAAAGCCCGAATGATCGCGTCACCCATCGGCCCATCGCAGTTGGCTCCGCCAAAGACGATCTTCAAATCCGGGCGTCGCAGCTTCAGCATCTTCGAGAGCACCAGCGATGCGACCGTCTGGCCGAAGGTCGTCGTGAAACCGACGATTTTCGGTTTCCGCCTGAGAATGTCGCCGACCGCGCGATCCAGGAATTCTGGAACATGCGCGCGAAATCGCTGGCATGCGAAAATCAGGTTCTCCGGATGGCCCGCGCGCTTCAGCTCATCAAGATAGGCGAGGCTTTTCGCCGCGGTGTCGTGAAAGGGCGGCACTGAAAATATCCAGTCGCCGATATGATAGTTCGATGCAACCTCGTCATAATCGAGGTGGGTCAGCGGCGGGGCCGCTTTGGCGGCGGCTTCGCTGCGCACGACGTGATCGGCAAAATCGAGATAGCCCGACCACGTCTGCGTCGGAACGTCGCCGCGGTCCAGGATCGTCTTCAAGATCCCGAGCTGAATCGATGGATGCTCGAGCTTCGCCCAAGGCATTGCAACCAGCAAGACGGACGTCTTGTCTGGCCGCTGTCGGCTCAAAGCGGGTTCCTCTTCGAGCTAAGGAATTTGCGAACTCCGGTGCCGGCGACGCTGCAGTCGGGCGACGCAAACCTTGCGGGATTGCCTTGCGCGAGCTTCACGAAGGATTTGCGCAAGCCCAAGAACCGTTTCACGCCGCAAAACCGGATTCGGAGCCGGCTTCTTTGCCTGCTTCTGCCGTTAGCTTTGGTTTCTTCCTGGCAGCCTTTGCCACGAGTCCCTCGCACGCTTAACCGCGGACTGAATAGCATAACATCCATTGGTTGATGCCAAAAGAGCAATGTAGGCTGCCGGCGGAGCGGGCGGACGGCGCGCAACAATTTGCTGCGCGGTGTGAATCTCGGAGAGGTGGCGCGGAGTGACGAATTGCCGGATGCACTCGTCCAGCGACCGGCCGACCACCACATAAGGATAAGGCCGCGCGCCAAGCGAGGCGCTGATGCGCTCGCTGTTAAGCGACAGCCATTTTCTTAAGATCGCCGGAACGTTGAAATCGATGTCAATGCCGGTACCGGACATTGGTCGCGCTGTTCCTTGCTGGCGCGACGGCTTCGCTGACGTGGCGGTGACCTATTATGGCGAGACTCGGCCCGCTTCGCCGCTTTCCTCGATATTATTTGATGGTGCTGGTGGACGCACAAGGGATCGAACCTTGGACCTCTCCCGTGTGAAGGGAACGCTCTCCCGCTGAGCTATGCGTCCGGAATTGTCGTGCAGTTTCAAGGGCCGGAAGACCGGTAAACGCATGTCAATTCAGTCGCGATTTAGGGAGTGTGGGGCAGGGCTGTCAAGTATTTGTCATTGCGAGGAGCGAAGCGACGAAGCAATCCAGTCTTGCGTGTTGCTCTGGATTGCTTCGCTGCGCTCGCAATGACGAAATGAATACTGCCTGTTCGAAGGTGAACGTAGCGTTGCCGTAACGACGTTCACGCCCCCTGCTGCCGCGCCCGTGAGGCATGCGACTGCAGTGCGCGGATGCGGTCGGCCAGCGTGCCGCCCATCGGCACGACATTCCCGGCGGCGGTGTCGTCCGCGGGCACGTCGTTGGCGGGTTTCAGCGCGATCGGCGGCGCCACCGGTTCCGCGGCGAGGATGGCGTCGATCGCCGAATTCGGGCCCTCCAACTGCATCGCGAGTTTTGCCACTTCGGCGGCGATGTCGTTGATGCGTTCGCGCAGCAGCGCGTTCTCCATGCGCTCGGTGGCCCATGAACTTTCGGCCTGCTGTTGCATGGCGCTGAGGTCGCGCTGCGCGCGTGCGCGTTCGTCGCGCGCGAGGCCGAGCTGCTCCTCGAGCGCTATCTTCTCGCTGCGCAGCTTTTCCAGCGCCGGCGACGACTTGCCGCTGTTCAGCGCCGCGATCTCGTCGCGCAATTCCTGCTCGGTGCGGCCGGCGGCCTCGGTTGCCTCGCGCAACTGCTTGTTCTCGTATTCGCGTTCGGCCAGTTGCTTGCCTTGTGCGGCGAGGCGGTTTTCCAGGTCGGCGATGCGGCCGCCGAGCATCTCGGCTTCCTTGACCTGGAGCATGAGCTGGCGGTCGAGATCGGTCACCCGATGGTTCAGATTGTCGACGCGCTCGCGCGCCTCGGCAAGCTCGCGGGATGCTGCGTCGGACTGGCCGCGCTGCTGCTCCAGCCGCGCTTGCGTTTCGGTAAATTCCTTTTCGGCGCCGGCGACGCGGGCCTGCAGCGCGTCGATCTGGGTGCGCACGGTGATCAGTTCGACCTGGCGGCTCTCCGCCACCATCGATTTGTCGGACAGGTCGTGATTGAGCTTTGCAAGCTCCGCCTGCTTGTCGATCAGCGCGGTTTCGGCGCCGCGCAAGAGCTGCGTCTTGGCGGCGAATTCCTCTTCGGTGGCGCGCATCTGGTCCTTGATCGCCTTCTCGCGCGCCTCCAGCTGGAAGATGGTCGCGGTCTTTTCGCCGAGCTCGACCTTCATGCGGTTGATGGCGTCGGATTTCTTGCCGAGTTCGGCGAGCTGGCTGGTGGTCTTGTTGCGCAGCTGGTCGACGCTCATCTCCAGCCGCCGCGCCGACATCGCGAACTCCGCGCGCAGCTGGTCCTTGTCGGCCTGGATTTCCGCCATCGACAGCGGCGTCGCCGCTTCCATCCGCCTGGTCGTCAGCCGCACCGCGCGGTTATGCACCAGCGGCACGATCATCAGCCCGAACAGCATCGAAACCAGAAAACCGATCGCCAGATACATGATCGGCTCGATCATTGAGCGTACTCCCGCACACAGAATTCGTCGTGGTTACCAATACGCTAACGGGCCGCGCCAAGGCCAGCCCAATGCCGCGTTAACGTGAATCCGTTAACCACGCCATTTCGGACACTTGTCCGAAATGGCGTGCCCCGGATGCTGCGCAGCGCGTAGCACTTGCGGAGCGGGGCGCTGCTGATCCGGGGCCGTAACGGGCGCCAGCGATTGGTGCGGTCCCGGTTCTGCGGAGCGGCATGAAGAATGCCGCACCGCGCCCGGGACACAGGAATATCAGAACGGGTTCCAGGTCGCATTCGGCGTGTATTTGAGATAGCCGATATTGGCGCCGAGCCGGAGGCCGAGGCCGGAGCGGATCGGCACCAGCACGATATTGTTGGCGGTCAGCGCGGTCATGCCAAAACCGCCGACGATATAGGCCGAGCCGTTGATGCCGGCAAAGCGCTGGTAGATCGCGGCCGTCGACGGCAAATTGTAGACCAGCGTCATGGTGCGGGCGCCGTCGCCGCCCCAGTCGAAGCCGACCGAGGGCCCCTGCCAGTACACCCGCAAGTCGCCGGCGTTCTTGGTGTAGAGCGTGCCTTCGCCGTAGCGCAGCCCCGCCACGAAGGCGCCGCTGCCTTCCTCGCCCAGCACGTAGCCGTTCGGCAGGCCCCATTGGCTGACCGCGCGCTCGATCACCGAGGCGAGGCCGCGCGACACGTTGCCGAAGAATTTGTGCCCGGCGCCCATCAATTCATCCGGCCCGAACGTATCGGGCCCGGGCTGCGCGCGTGGCGGTTGCGGGGCCGGCTGTTGCGCGGATGCCGGGACCAGCCCCCACAGCATCGCGGCGAGCGCCGCCGCGGCAAGGCGTGATGCGAAAGTCATAAAACCACCCCTGGCATTAAAATCGTGGCCGCCGCCTTAACCGGATGATGACCAGCCGGTCCTAGGGTAGCGCCCAATGTCCCCTCGACTCGAATGTTATCGGCATCAACTATGACGGCACAGCGGCAGGAAAGAAACGGCTGGCGCCGGCAAAACGGCTTTATTGCGCTGCTTTCCGGCCTTGCCGCCATGGCGAGCCTGGCGATCGCGGCCCATGCGGCGACCACCGAGCGGGTGGTGGTCGACCGCTATACCGGGCTGGCGCTCGGTGGCTTCGACCCCGTGGCTTATTTCACCGACGCGCGGCCGCTTGCCGGCCAGCCGGGCTTCGAGGTTTCCGAGGCCGGCGCAGTCTGGCGCTTCCGCAACGAGGGAAACCGGGCGTTTTTCCTCGCCAACCCTGAAATCTACGGCCCGCAATTCGGCGGTTACGATCCAACCGACGCCGCGCGCGGGGTCGCGGTTGCCGGCAATCCCCGGTTCTGGCTGATCGCGGGCCAACGCCTGTTCCTGTTCGGCCGCGCCGAAAGCCGCGACGCCTTTGCCGCCGATCCCGTCCGCGTCATGCGCGAGGCGAAGCAGCGCTGGCCTGCGCTGCAGCAAACGCTGGCGCGGTAGTCAGGGCGCTGCCGCCGGATCGCCCCAGGCGATGAATTCCGGCACGATGAAGTCGCCGCGCCCCGCGCCAAAACGCAATGCTGCGCCCCGCGAATCCGTGACCTTGCCGCCGGCGGCGGTGACCACCGCATGGCCGGCGGCGACGTCCCATTCGCAGGTGGCCGCCAGGCGCGGATAGATATCGGCGCCGCCTTCCGCCACCCGGCAGAATTTTATCGCCGAGCCCGCCACCTGCCTGACCGCGCCGGGCCGACTGTCGATAAAGGTCTCGGTCCGGCGGTCGCCATGCGAGCGGCTGACCGCTGCGATCCAGCGGCTGCCGCGGAGCGGAAAGGATCGGGGTTGGATCGGCTGCGCGCTGCGGACGCCGCCTGTAACCGTCAGCCGTTCGGCGCCGCGGCCGACCAGCCCGCGCCAGATCAGCCCAAGCGCCGGCGCGCCGACGATGCCGAGCAGCGGCACGCCGCCGGTCACCAGCGCGAGATTGACGGTGAACTCGCCGCGCCCGGCGATGAATTCTTTGGTGCCGTCCAGCGGGTCGATCAGGAAGAAGCTCGAGGTGAATGGCAACCTCGCCAGATGCGTGCGTTCCTCGGACAGGGTCGGAACGCCGGGAAGCAGCCGCGCCAGCCCTTCGGCGATGACGCGGTCGGCGGCGATATCGGCTTCCGTCACCGGCGATCCGTCGGCTTTTCCGCCGCTGGTCATGGTGTTGCGGTTGACCGCCAGAATGGCGCTACCTGCCCGCGCGACCAGATCGGTCAACGGCTCGATCAGCGCCGCGGCGGCGGCGCGATCGATCGCCAACCCGGATGCTTCACTCATGGATGCGTCTCGTTTCGGCCCCGATCCGCTGTGATCTGCGCCCGGGCCGTGTTGGCAGCCCAAGCGGGCGCAGTGTATCAAGCACGTGAAGCATGCATGATTCGCCGCCTCCCGCGGCCCTCCAGGAACTTGATTAGATGTCCGGCCCTTCGCCTCCCGGCTCCCCACCCGATATCCTCGAACTCGCCGCACTGCTGTGCTCGCGGGTGTGCCACGATCTCATCAGTCCGGTCGGCGCCATCGTCAACGGGCTCGAGGTGCTCGACGACAATCCCAAGCCGGACGACCGCGAATTCGCGCTGGATCTGATCCGCAAGAGCGCCAGGACCGCGTCGGCGCGATTGCAGTTCTGCCGGCTGGCATTCGGGGCTGCGGGATCGGCCGGCGCGCAGATCGACGTCGGCGACGCCCAGACCATGGCGCGCGGGCATCTCGAGGACGACAAGACCAGGATCGCCTGGAATCTGCCGCGCGAATTCCTGCCCAAGAACAAGGTAAAACTGCTGCTCAACATGATGGTGATCGCGCAGCAGACCATCCCGCGCGGCGGCGTGCTGACCGTCGATCCGGTCGGCGCGGGTGAGACGGGCGGCTTTCGCGTCGCCGCAACCGGCCTCAATGCGCGGATGCCGCAGGCCATCGCCGATCTCCTGAGCTCCGGCCCAACCGGGTCGGTCGATGCCCATGCCGTGCAGCCCTATTATACGCGGCTGCTGGCGCAGGCCTGCGGATTGAGTGTGGTGCTGGCGGCCGAGGGCGATGCGGTGGTGGTGACGGCGTCGTAGCCGCCGTCGTCCCGGCGAAGGCCGGGACCCATACGCCGTGTCGCCGATGTGGCATGAGGAATTACTTGCAAAAGAAAAGGCCCGGCCGGTTCCCCGGCGCGGGCCTCTCCCACCTACTACTGGCTTAATGAACGGCACGGACCAGGAAATAGCCCACGCCGCCAACGAAGATCACGGCAGGAACAGCCCAAAGCAATACCGGCATGACACTCTCCTCTGCTTCTGCCCTCGCTTTATAAACGCGAATGCATTGCCGGTTGTTCCCAGGGCTGGCGCGCTCAACGCGTTCATGGTCGCAATGCCAGGATGAGCGCTGCGGAAAACAGGCAGCAGATGGCCAGCAATGTCCAGCCCGGCCTCGCGCTTCCGGCTACGATCCGACCGATCAGCAGCTCCAGTCGTCTCACCATTCGTCTTTAACGGTCCGGTCGAGATAAGCCAGTCCGGAGCACACCAGTACTTCCGCGTCGCTCTGGCTGTTCTCCCACTTCCTTTGCAGATGCCGCTCCAGCAGGCATCGACGGCCATCTGTGGCGTCAACGTTACGGTGAGTCGCAAGGTAGACGGTCCAGGTCGTGGCGACCGCCCGTCGTAGCGGAACACCATCGACCATGCTCAGCTTCCACGCCGTGGGATATTGATCCCAACTCGGCCAGCGCCCGAAAGTTTCCTATTTTTCCCGATCCGGACATCGGAAGGTTTGCGCCCGGGGAAACCGCCAGCGCCCGCCGCTAAATTTTAACGGGCAGGAAACCTATTTGCAGAGCCGTGCGTTCGCTTGTCATACATTTTGGAGAGCGGCCATGGCCTCGAGCGCGCGCGTGTTTTTCGCAGGGGTTGCAACCACGTTCGCCATCCTTGCCGCTGGCTTCGGCGGCGGCCTTATGCTTGCAAAATCCGCGCTCCACGACCGGCCGGCGCAGACCCGCGCAAGTGCCGAGCCGCCTGCTCCCGCGAGGGTAATCCTTGCCGCGACCGCGGCGCCCGCCGTCCGGGCGCCCGAACCGGCTGGTCCTGAGCCGAAACCCCAGGTTCAGCCTGCCGATGAAACTCAGCCCGCTGCAGCGCCAATGCAGGCCGAGAAGACCGACCCCAGGAAGGCTGAACGGGAAGCGAGAGCCCAGCGGAAGCGGATCGCGGAACGCAAGGCGCGGAAGATTGCGGCTGAAAGGACTCGCCGGATGGAGGCTCAGCAGCTGCAGCAAACCCAGCAAACGCCCGGCATATTGGCGTTTGGCGGCGATCAGTCCCGACCAGGAGGCTTCTTCGGAAACTAGATCGCGGTGCTGGATCGGGTGGCCAACGCCACGGCGGCGGATCCGCATTCAAACAGTTCAGATGCAGGACCGAAATATTTAGCCGTGGCGCGGTTATCCTTATTTCTGCACTGGGAGGTGTCATGACGCTGCAACGGGTTTATCTCGCGACGTTGTTTTCGCTTTCGCCCCTTTGCGCCGTTGCACAGCCGACCGTTTGGCAGAGCTACGTGGTTGAGGAAACCGGGGCAAAAGTCGATGTCCCGATTTCGATCTTTACAAAAGAGGCGGGGAAGCCTCCCGGCGGGTACGGCCGCCACTTTCTGACCTCGGACGGACGCGCCAATCTTACCGTTCAATCGATTCCCAATACGTCGGACGATTCACCGGCCCTCTTTCTGGCAAAGAAGAAGCCGCCGGCTGGAATCATCTATAAAAAAGTGACCTCCCGCTTTTTTGTGGCGTCGAGCATCCTCAACGGCAGGATATGGTACAACCGTTGCAATCGTGCCGCAGGTTACATGCAGTGCGTCCTGATAAATTATCCGGCAGCCGAAAAACGCCGATGGGACGGCGTCGTCACCCGCATCAGCAATTCACTCGCAAGCAAATAGATATATTTACCTGACCGTGGTGCTGACCGGTTAGAAATGAATTGGAACCTGCTCGCCCGAACCGGTGAGGCGAGGGCGTTGTCCCGGCGCGCTGCGGTGTTGCCCATTGGACGCAGCTCAACGAAATTCGCGATGTGCCGGATTGGAACACCCAATACATCATGGACTGTGACCCGGGCCGGGCCTTAGCCTCCGCCTGTAGGGTTGCGTCATTGGGGCGTGCTGTGTGTTTGCAATTTTCAATTTTGAAGATTTTAGCCGGTCAGCCTGACGGTCGCGCCGCCGTGGCCGATCTCAATCGATATATCACGCTGCTGAGCAGCCCGGAGTGGACTGCGCGAATGAAGCGCCTCTCAGCACGCGCGCCGGATCTCGATATTTTCAGTTCACGATACGTCTTGCGCGATGAGGCCGGCTGGCAACTCACCGAAGCCGGCCAAGCTTTTCTGGCTTCGATCGAGATGCCCGCGCCGGCCGCTCCCGATCATGAGATCGGGGCGCTGGAGGTCGTTGTGACGGTACAGGCTCCGACCCGCCAATTGCCGGCGCCGCAGCTTCGGTTGGTCGTCGACAATCCGCAGGCGACGCGTCGCACTCGCAGGAAAGATCGCGCCGGCAGGTACAAGCTCGCTTAGCCACAGCAACTTCCTTTCCCTGGTGCATTTTGTCCGCCGTGGCAGGTTTCCTTCCGCCGGGCAGTGGCCTTCAGCCGTCGTCGAAATTCCAAATGACTAGCGTTTGCAAAATCACAATTGTTCCCGTTGGATCGCCAAATATTCCGCTTGCGGGTCGCATCGGCCGGGCGCTTGATGGTGACGCATGGTCCTTGAGGAACCACCGGGCATAGCTTCGCTCGCCGCTCTTCATCCACATGCATTACCGCTGTCGGATCATTCCGGCAGCGGTTTGCGTTTGGCCGCCGATTGACGCGGCCTGACCAGCGGCGCTGCTTCCACGCGTCGTCGTAACGGCGCACTCCATCGTCGTCCCCGCGCAGGCGGGGACCCATACGCCGTGTCGCCGATGTTCTGGTCCGCGCTACCGCCCAATTCGTTCCAGTCAAGGGAACAGGCGGCTTGGTTCAGGGTTGCCCCCGTTGAGAGGTGCCCCATGAGCAAAGAAACGCCATCCGACGACCCGCGGCAAAACACGGACTGGAAAACTACCAGGCAGACCGACGAGCCCTGGAAAGGGCCGGTCGAAAAGGACCAGAAGCCCGGTGACTCAAAGCCCGATCTGGAAAAGTGGCACGATACCAAGAACTCACTGAGCGAGATAACCATAGCGGTCAACAAGCCGGCAGGCGACAATGCCCGCAAGGGCGCGGTGAAGAAGCGGACACAACGCAAGACCGCGGTGATGGGCAAGCCGGCCTGGACCAAGCGCGACAAGACGTCCGGCGAGTTCATGGCGGTGAAAAAGAGCGCCAGGAAGTTCAAGGGCGTTCGGCGGGAAAAGCCCTGACCGGAATCGGGCAATTTGAGAAGGACGCGAGATGAGCAGATTACGGCTTGCCGTGTGTCTAACAGCCACACTGACCGCCCTTGAGTTCATTCACTCCGGAGAGGCGTTTGCGCGTGGTGGTGCGGCAAATATCATGAACTCGCCCGGGTATCAGCGTCGCTTGCAGGAGTCCCGGGGCTATGTGCCTAATCAATCGGGTTCGATCTTCGCTACACAGTCACCCAAGGCTCGGAACGCCAAAACATTGCGTCGCCGAGACCGGTAATAAATCCGCGCAGCCAGAATCCAACTTGAAAGTGAGAAGCCATGGCCGGCGACACCACTCAATTCGCGCATATTGTTGGACAGGCTGCATTGCGGCTGTGGCCGGATCTTCCGCGCGATATTCAGGAACGGCTTTTCGAAGAAGCCGTGGCGGCCGACGAGGCGCTGCGTCACGACGTTGCGCTATATCTCCATGACCACCATCCCCGGACGGCCCATCCGCCGAAGCCCACAGCACTTGCATAGGCGCCTTCGAGGCGTGGCTTATGAGCGGGTAGCTTGCATGAGCGCAGCGATATGCGGGATGCAAGAGTCCCGGATGTCGCTGCGCTCATGGGGGCTACGCTGGCTTCGAGCAGACGATGGACACTGTCAGCGTACGAGCAGTCGGCTGGAGCCGTGTTACACGCAGGGAAGTTCGGAGTGAGGTGTTTAGTCTGTAAAGATATTGCCTCGTCGCTTAACAAGCACCACGGGTACGTTCCGTGTTCTCTCTTTTATTTTAGATCGATCAAAGCCTCGTGTGAAACTGTAATGTTCGTCCCGGATGACGGTAATTCGCTTCGCTTGCAGCGTCTCGGAGGGAGTCGAAAACGAGACGTCCAAACAGACTTCCAGCGGAAAGATATCGTTGCGAATGTTCTGATCAGAAACTACCAAAGCGGCAGGCCCATCCTGCGATATGGCCTTCGATTGAATAGACTTCTCAACAATTTCCTTTTCTTTCAACACCACGGAAACTACATCAATTCCTACGTCCTCGCGATTGGGACACTCCGTGTTTGAAGCTCCTAGCGTTGTTTGATCCATCAAAAGCCAAACATAATGAACGACGGCCGCTCGATTGCCGCTGTTCATAAGGACAACTCTGAACTCACTCAGTTGCAGCTTATTGTCAATTCGAGTGATGGCAGGATAAGACGAAAAAGTCATTATGAGCTCATCCGATTGGCGTACCCAACCAAAATAGGCAGAGCCAGCCGCAACGATGAAAGCAAGAACCGATAGAGATACTGTAATAAAATCTTTGGCCGACCATGGTTCCTTCTGTTTCTTGGCTCCAAGCTCTTTTCGCTTTTCATAAGCCTCCCTTGAGTTGTTCAAGTGCATCCCCTATCCCACAACCCCTGCAGCTTGCACAATTGCGCCGCACGCTTCAAGCATGAAAGAATTCTGTGCGGAGGTAGATACCTGCTTTGAGGACACGAGATGTTTGATGCGATACACGGTCAGCCGGATGACCCATACATCCTTTTAAAATACATGGACGGCCAGAAGAGCAAGCAGGACTGTCGCAAGCCGTTCCGCAACACTAGCAATGCCGTGGTTGATATCGGGTCACACGCGACATCCAACGCAAGTTGATCAAGTCACGAGATCGATGGTAACTACATCTTCTCCCTCGTATTCAATAAGGTGGTCCAGAAATGGATGAAGAACAACACATCCCAGCCTAAGAAGTTGGATATGGATACGTCTGAGAAGACTAGGCGTGCACGAGCGAGACGGGACTTTCTGCGAGCCGAATTTGGAAGAGTTCCTTCAGCCGGTCGTCTCCCTCAAATGGAGAGGGAGCACGCGATGTTATGGTTAACCACTCCTTACCACCCCCGCCATTTTCTCTTTCTTCACCCCGTTCTTTTGCCTTTGCTCAACCAAACTTAAACGCTTTGCAACGAAACTGGCCGAACTCGTAAAACCGCGTGACGACGTCGCGCGCGGGTGCGTAAGGCCTGGTTCCATGGATGATCTGCTGCGGGAGTTTTTGACCGAAACCAACGAGAGTCTCGACACGGTCGACAACCAGCTGGTGCGGTTCGAGCAGGACCCCAATAACGCCAAAATCCTGGATAATATCTTTCGCCTTGTCCACACCATCAAGGGGACCTGCGGCTTTCTCGGGCTGCCGCGGCTCGAGGCGCTGGCGCATGCCGCCGAGACGCTGATGGGGAAATTCCGCGACGGCATGCCGGTGACTGGCGAGGCCGTGACGCTGATCCTGAGCTCGATCGACCGCATCAAGGAAATCCTCGCAGGGCTTAAATCGACCCAGGCCGAGCCCGAGGGCGGCGATGCCGATCTGATCGATGCGCTGCATGCGAAGGTCGAGCGCGGCATGGCGGCGATGGCCGCGGCTCCCGCCGAACCGCAAATCGCGGAAGGCACGCTGATCTATCAGGTGCTGGAGCGGCCGCTGCGGCCCGGCGAAGTGTCGCTTGACGATCTGGAGCGGGCGTTTCGCGACACGGAGGCCGAGGTTGCTCCGCCAGCCGCGGCGGCGAAAGAAGCGCCGAAGCCGGCCCCGAAACTGGCCGTCAAGAAGGCCTTTGCCGAGCCGGAAACCGCCGACGCCGACCGGGTCGCCAACCAGTCGATCCGCGTCAATGTCGACACCCTCGAACACCTGATGACCATGGTGTCGGAGCTGGTGCTGACGCGCAATCAGCTGCTGGAGATCTCGCGCCGCCACGAGGATACCGAGTTCAAGGTGCCGCTGCAGCGGCTCTCCAACGTCACCGCCGAGCTGCAGGAAGGCGTCATGAAGACGCGGATGCAGCCGATCGGCAATGCCTGGCAGAAGCTGCCGCGCATCGTGCGCGACCTCTCCGGCGAACTCGGCAAGCAGATCGAACTGGAGATGCACGGCGCCGACACCGAACTCGACCGCCAGGTGCTCGACCTGATCAAGGATCCGCTGACGCACATGGTGCGCAACTCGGCCGATCACGGGCTGGAGACGCCGGCCGAGCGCTTAGGCGCGGGCAAGCCGGAGCAGGGCACCATTCGTCTGTCCGCCTATCATGAAGGCGGCCACATCATCATCTGCATCGCCGACAACGGCCGCGGGCTGAACACCGAGCGCATCAAGGCCAAGGCGGTCGCGGGCGGCCTCGTCACCGAGTCCGACCTGGAGAAGATGACGGAAGCGCAGATCCACAAATTCATCTTTGCGCCGGGTTTTTCGACCGCCGCAGCCGTCACCAGCGTGTCCGGGCGCGGCGTCGGCATGGACGTGGTGCGCACCAATATCGACCAGATCGGCGGCACCATCGACGTCAAGTCGGTAGCGGGCGAGGGCTCCAGCGTCACCGTCAAGATTCCGCTGACGCTCGCCATCGTCTCCGCGCTGATCGTGGAAGCCGCCGGCGACCGTTTTGCGATTCCGCAACTGGCCGTGGTCGAACTGGTGCGCGCGCGGGCCAATTCCGAGCATCGCATCGAGCGCATCAAGGACACCCCGGTGCTGCGGCTGCGCAACAAGCTGCTGCCGCTGATGCATCTGCAGAAGCTGCTGAAGATCGACGGCGGCAAGCCCGCCGATCCGGAAAACGGTTTTATCGTGGTGACGCAGGTCGGCAGCCAGACCTTCGGCATCGTGGTCGACGGCGTGTTCCACACCGAGGAAATCGTGGTCAAGCCGATGTCCACAAAGCTGCGCCACATCGAGATGTTCTCCGGCAATACCATTTTGGGCGACGGCGCGGTCATCATGATCATCGATCCCAACGGCATCGCCAAAGCGCTCGGCACGTCAGGTGCGGCGCAGCTCGAGATCGCCGACGAGAACGCGGCGATGCGGACGCTCGCCGCCGAACAGCTGACCTCGCTGCTGGTGTTCCGCGCCGGCTCGGCGCAGCCCAAGGCGGTGCCGCTGGCGCTGATCACGCGGCTGGAAGAAATCGCGATTGCCAAGATCGAGAAGTCGAACGGCCGCCATATGGTGCAGTACCGCGACCAGCTGATGCCGCTGGTGCAGATGGACGGCGTCAGCATCGCCATCGAAGGCGCGCAGCCGATCCTGGTATTTTCGGACGACGGCCGCTCGATGGGGCTGGTGGTCGACGAGATCATCGACATCGTCGAGGAGCAGCTGAACATCGAAGTCGCCAGCACCCATGACGGCATTTTGGGCTCCGCCGTGATCAAGGGGCAGGCGACTGAGGTGATCGACGTCGGGCATTTCCTCCCCATGGCGTTTGCCGACTGGTTCAGCCGCAAGGAAATGCGCCCGTCGGCCACCGCGCAGTCGGTGCTGCTGGTCGATGACTCCGCGTTCTTCCGCAACATGCTGGCGCCGGTGCTGAAGGCAGCCGGCTACCGCGTTCGGGTCGCCAACAACGCGCAGGAGGGCCTGGTCGTGCTGCGCTCCGGCCAGCAGTTCGACGCCATCCTGACCGACATCGAAATGCCCGACATGAACGGCTTTGAATTCGCGGAAGTCATCAAGGCCGATCAGCGCCTCACTGCGATGCCGATCATCGCGCTGTCCTCGATGATTTCGCCCGCCGCGATCGAGCGCGGCCGGCAGGCCGGCTTCCATGACTACGTCGGAAAATTCGACCGGCCCGGCCTGATCGCCGCGCTGAAGGAACAAACCGCCGAGATCAACCAGGCGGCATGAAAGTCATGACCATGAGCAACGCGGCGCCAGGTTCCGAGGATACCATCACCGAATACGTCACAGCCATGATCGGCGGCCAGTTGTTCGGCCTGCCGATTTCGCGGGTGCAGGACGTGTTCATCCCCGAGCGCATGACGCGGGTGCCGCTGTCGTCCAGCGACGTCGCCGGGGTGCTCAATCTGCGCGGCCGCATCGTGACCGCGATCGACATGCGCTCCCGGCTCGGCCTGCCGAAAAGCGACACCGGGCGCCCGCCGATGGCGATCGGCGTCGACCTGCGCGGCGAATCCTATGGCCTCTTGATCGACAGCGTTGGCGAAGTCTTAAAGCTTGCAGACGACAGTCGCGAGGTGAACCCGGTCAACCTCGATCCGCGGATGGCGAAGATGGCCAGCGGGATTCACCGGCTCGACGGCCAGCTGATGGTGGTGCTGGACGTCGATCGCGTGCTCGAAATCGTGCCTGACATGCTGGCGGCGTGAGACCGGCAACAGGTGCGATGGAAATACATCAACAATGGAAACGCCGGTTCGGGATTCGAGAGAGAGTAGAGGCCTAAAATGAAGACATGTCTGGTTGTCGATGACTCAAGCGTCATCCGAAAAGTCGCTCGCCGCATCCTGGAAGGGCTCGATTTCCAGATCTCCGAAGCCGAGGACGGCGAGAAGGCGCTGGAGGTCTGCAAGCGCGGGCTGCCCGACGCCATCCTGCTCGACTGGAACATGCCGGTGATGGACGGCTATGAATTCCTTCGCAACCTGCGCCGCATGCCCGGCGGCGACGCGCCCAAGGTGGTGTTCTGCACCACCGAGAACGATGTCGCCCACATCGCGCGCGCGCTGCACGCCGGCGCCAACGAGTACATCATGAAGCCGTTCGACAAGGACATCGTCACGGCGAAATTTCATGAAGTCGGTTTGATCTAGCGCTGACGCCGGTCGTTCGCCGGCTCTGGTTCGCTGCGGCTGTTGTGTGTTCAGTTGCGTCTGGTGAGTGATGAGTGTTGCGCTGGCAAGTTCCTCGACCCGCGATTCGGCGCGACATGAACCGCTGCGGGTCATGGTGGTCGACAATTCCGTCGTCATCCGCGGCCTGATCGGCCGCTGGATCGAGGCCGAGCCGGACATGGTGGTCGCAGCGTCGCTGCGCACCGGGCTCGACGCCGTCAACCAGGTCGAGCGCGTCAATCCCGACGTCGCCGTGCTCGATATCGAAATGCCTGACCTCGACGGCATTTCCGCGTTGCCGCAGCTGCTGGCGAAAAAGCGCAACCTCGTCATCATCATGGCCTCGACGCTGACCCGCCGCAACGCCGAGATCAGTTTTAAAGCGCTGTCACTGGGTGCCTCCGATTACATCCCGAAACCCGAAAGCACCCGCGAACCCGCCGCCGCCGAGACCTTCCGCCACGACCTGATCCAGAAGATCCGCCATCTCGGCGCCAAACTCCGCCGCCCGGCGCCGGTTCCAAGCCCGCCGCTGGCGCCGGCGCCCAGCGGTGCTTTGATACCGGTAACCCGCCCCGCGCTAGCGCACCCGCAGCTACTGCGCCGCGCTTTCAGCACACACCCACCCCGCGCCCTCCTGATCGGCGCCTCGACCGGCGGCCCGCAAGCCCTGATGGCGCTGGTGAGCGAGATCGGCCCGGTGATCGACCGCTTTCCGGTGCTGATCACGCAGCACATGCCGCCGACCTTCACGACGATCCTCGCCGAGCACCTTGCGCGCGCCAGCCATCGGCCGGCGCATGAGGGTGTCGACGGCGAGATCGTAAAACCGGGCCGGATCTATCTGGCGCCGGGCGGCCGCCACATGCGCGTGGTGCGTCAGGGCGCGCATGCGGCAATCGCACTCGACGACGGGCCGCCGGTGAATTTCTGCAAGCCCGCGGTGGATCCGCTGTTCGCCTCCGCCATCGACGTCTGGCAGGGCGGCATTCTGGCCGTGGTGCTGACCGGCATGGGCTCGGACGGCATGCGCGGCGGCAGGGACATCGTCGCCGCCGGCGGCAGCGTCATCGCCCAGGACGAAGCATCCTCCGTGGTATGGGGAATGCCGGGGGCGGCGACGCATGCCGGAATTTGCGCGGCGGTGCTGCCGCTTAATCAGATCGCACCGAAATTGATCCAGTTGTTTGCGGGGGTGCGGTCGTGACGCCGTTGGAATATGAGTATCTGCGCAAGCTGCTGCGGGAGCGCTCCGGCCTCGATCTGTCCGCCGACAAGCAATATCTGGTGGAGAGCCGGCTGATCCCGCTGGCGCGCAAGGCCGGCCTGATGGGCATCGGCGAACTCGTGCAGAAAATGAAGAGCGGGTCCGACGCGCTGACCGTGGATGTCATCGAGGCGATGACGACCAACGAGACGTTCTTTTTCCGCGACAAGATTCCGTTCGATCATCTGCGCCAGACCGTGCTTCCGGAGTTGCTGGAGGCGCGCTCCGGCCGCCGGTCCTTGCGCATCTGGTGTGCGGCGTCCTCCACCGGGCAGGAGCCGTATTCGATCGCGATGGTGCTGAAGGAGTTCGCTGCGCAGCTTATCGGATGGCGGGTCGAAATCGTCGCCACCGATCTTTCGCTCGGCGTGCTTGAAAAAGCCCGCGCCGGCATCTTCAGCCAGTTCGAAGTGCAGCGGGGCTTGCCGATCCAGTTGCTGGTCAAACATTTCCGCCAGATCGGAGAACTGTGGCAGCTCAATGCCGACATCCGCGCCATGGTCCAGCACCGGCAGCTCAACCTGATGCAGGATTTTTCCCACCTCGGCACCTTCGACGTGATCTTCTGCCGCAACGTGCTGATCTATTTCGACCAGGACACCAAGATCGGCGTGTTCAACCGCCTGGCAAAATCGCTGGAAGCCGACGGCGTGCTGGCGCTGGGTGCGGCCGAATCCGTGGTCGGCATGACCGACGCGTTCAAGCCCTATCCGGAACGGCGCGGGCTCTATCGGCCGAACCCGGCGCGCGCAATGCGGCCTGCGCTTGCCGCGCTCAAGGTCGTTGCCGCGGCGGCCGGGTGACCGTTTTTGGTCATTGCGAGCGAAGCGAAGCAATCCAGAGCACCAAGCGAAGACTGGATTGCTTCGTCGCTACGCTCCTCGCAATGACGGTCTAGAGAATCGCGTGCGGTAAAAACCTGGACGTGTTGCCAGTGATCGGGTTCTCGTCCTCGCGGATCGACAAGCCGCACGGCGTGTGGTCGACCAGCCAGCTTCCTATCACCGGATACGATCCTGCAAAATTCGGCAAAGGCGCGAACGCCTGACGGATAAAACCTTCGGCGCCGTAGGGGCCTTGTTGCTCCACAAGCGTGGCGCCCGCGCTCACCATCGTCACATTGGCGCCTTCGCGCGAATACAGCGGCTTGCGGACGTAGGATGCGCCGAGCCTTGCCGCGTTCGGGTCATCCTCGAACCACGCCGGCAGCAGGTTGGGGTGATCTGGAAACATCTCCCACAACAGTGGGAGGATTCCCTTGTTGGAGAGGATCGCCTTCCACGGTGGTTCGACCCAGCGCGTCGGCGCATCGATCAGCTTTTGGCCAAACGCATCGTGGAACATCCACTCCCAGGGATAGAGCTTGAATGCGAGGTCGATCGCACGATCTTCCAGATCGACGAAGCTGCCGTCATCGCGCAGCCCCAGATCTTCGATATCGATCATCGTGGTTGCAAAGCCGGCCTGGCGTGCGGTGTCCTCAAGATATGCCAGCGTGCCGGCATCCTCGGGATTTTCGGTCATGCCGGTCAGATGCAGGTGACGCCCGGCGACGACCTTCTTCCAGGCCTCGATCAGGCGCTCGTGGATGGAATTGAACTGGTCGACCCGCTTCGGAATGATGTTTCGTTCGATCGCCTGCTCGAGCCAGGTCCATTGAAACACCGCCGCCTCGAAAATCGAGGTCGGCGTATCGGCGTTGTATTCCAGCAGTTTTGCGGGCCCCCGGCCGTCGAAGCTGAGGTCGATGCGACCGTAGAGAGATGGGTCGTCGCGGCGCCAGCTCTCCGAGATCAGCGGCCAGAAGGCTTCCGGGATCTTCAGCCGCTTGAGCGTGCTCTCGTCGTCGACGGCGGATCCGACGAGTTCGATGCACATGGCATCGATCTCGCCGGTCGGCGTTTCGATCTCGCGCTCGATCTCGTCCAGGGTGAAGGCGTAATAGCCGCGCTCGTCCCAATAGCGTTCGCCGTCGATGGTATGAAAATCGAATCCGGCGGCTTCCGCCGTGGCGTGCCAGTCATCGCGCTCGGGACAGGCGATCCGCTGCATGATCGACGCTAGCGCATTTTGGCTGGCAAAGCGCTAGCCGCCACCGCCGTGGCCACCATGTCCATGACCGTGACCATGAGCGCGGAATCCGCCGCCACCAAAGCCGCCATAGCGGACGCGGCAATTGGCCGGCCATCGTCCGTCCGGTCCCGGCCGGGCCGCGGGACCACATTCGTTTGGCCGCACGAAACCCATCGATACTGCACCGACGGCCGCGGTGCCCATCAATGTCAACACGACGCGCCGCGAACGTTTCATGGGTCTGCCCTCGGCCTGGCGAGTGAAACGATGGAGGCATTGAGACATTCCCGTCGAAAGCGCGCAAGCCAAAGCACATCGTTTCACGGGATCGTGCGGGGCGAAATATCGCCGGCCATCAGCCGCCGCCGGAAAAATGCGACGTGAACGCGTGCGCAAACGCGCCGAAGCCGCCGCGCGTCACGCCACCGGAGCCGGCTTCGGACGAGGCCACGCCCGTTCCGCTTTTGCTCGATGAGGAATCGCCGCCGTAGAAGCTGGAACGCGATCCGCCGGAGGAGCCATGGCTGCCGCCCGATGAAGAACGCGGCGCGCATTCGGCGGTCGAAGGCGCCGCTATTCCCGGCTGGCCGGGCGCGCAATTCTCGCCCGGCATCAGCGTATAGGCGCCGCCACCGATCGCGACGGTGCCTGCGAGCAGCAGCGCCACATGGCCGGAGCGTTTTGTGGTCTTGACCTGTTGCGCCGCCAATGCCGCCTCGCGCCTGCCGAATTGGGTGATGGGCTTTTGCGGCATATTCAATAGATCATCGAGGCGGCGTTGAGCGCGCCGGCGGCGAGCGAGGCGAGGCCAAGCCAGATCGCGGGCGCCAATTCACCCGCCGCGATTCGCGCCGACAGGTTCGGCACCGGAATTTTCACGATGAAATACACCGCGATCTGAACGATCAGCGCAATCGCGCTCCAGACCAGGCAGTCCACGACATTGGCGGAATGAGCGATTGCGCTGACCACCGGCAGCACGAAGCCGAGCAGGCTCAAGCCCAGCGCGATCGCGGCCGACGGCACGTTGTCGCGGATCAGCTGGAATTCATTGTGCGGCGTCACGCGGGTGTAGACGAACAGGTAGGCGACGACGGCGACGATCGCCGTGCAGAAATACACCAGGAACGCCGGCAGCCCGGCGAGAGATTGAAGGATCATTCAGCACCCACGAGTCGTCCGGCCGCAGCGTCGCACGATCCGTCTGTCGGCGCACGCGACAAGCGGGTTCAATCCCCAGACAAGGCCCGCCATTCGCCGCGGTTTCAGACCTTTTTTGCGCTCGCCGCGTGCATTTGACCGGCATGCCGCTGCGAATAGATTAGACCGCGGAGCATTTTGTTGCGACAATTCCGGTTTCAGTCGAGGGAGGATTTCATGTTCGGGAAAATCGCCGGAATATTGCTGGTTGCCGCGACAGCGCTGACCTTTTCTCCAACGACCTCACCGGCCCAGCCGCAACCGAGGAAGGTTTTCGTGCGGCAGAGCCTTCATGAATTCGTCAACGACCAGCCAAAGCTCCTCAGTTTGATCCGCGGCGTTCTCGCCATGAAACAGCGGAACAGTGCACCGAAGGATTCGGCGGAGTACCGGACCAGCTGGGAATACTGGGCCAACATCCATGGCTACGGCGGGGGAACCGTCTCCGGAAAGGTGGCCGACATCCAGCAGCGGGCCATTCAACGAAATCCGGAAAGCGCGACGTTGATTACGGCGCTGTTCAACGGGCTGGTGGACCAGACCCCGCCGGACGATCTTGCGAAGAAAATATGGGAAACATGCAAGCACAGCGGACGGACCACGATCGAGCCGCACTTCCTGTCCTGGCATCGCGTGTATCTGTATTTCTTCGAGCGGGTGCTGCGCAAGGCTTCGGGAGATCCCGAGTTCGCCTTGCCTTATTGGGATTACAGCAACGACAAGCTGGATACGCCGCCGGCTACGTCTCCGCGGAGATTGCCGTCGATCTTCAGGGTGCCGACATTGCAGACCGGCAGTGGCCCGATTCCCAATCCGCTGTTTGAGCCGCGGCGCACGGCTGGATTCGGCGCGACGGTTCAACTCGATCCGATCGACACCAACGTCGACTCCTATCTGGCTCTGAGCGAGTTCAAATCGTTCCAGAACACGCTGGAGACGACGATGCACGGATTTGTCCACTGCGCGGTGGGCAGCGCCTGCCTCGGCCCCTATATGGGCGTCGTCCCCTTCGCGGCAAACGACCCGATTTTCTGGCACCACCACGCCAATATCGATCGCCTTTGGTCATGCTGGACCGAGCGATACGGACGGGATGCCAATCCCACTGCCGACAACGACTGGATGAAGGAGGAGTTTTCCTTCGTCGACGAGAACGGCAATCCCGCGTCGATGAAGGTCTCGGAGCTGTTCGATCCCAACGGACGCATCGACTTTACCTATGATAACGTGACGAAGTGCTTCCGCGTCGAGCCGCCGGCGTTACCGACGCCGGTGGTCGTGGCGGGGAGCGGAAGCCGCCGAGGTCCGAGCGAGCTTGCGATGCCCGTTCAGTTACAGGTCAGCAAGAACGAGGTGGCGGGATCGGCCGGCGTCCGGATCGACACGATGGAACAGGAAGTCCCGCTGACCTCGGCGCGCTCGCCGGCAGGTGAGGACTCGCTGCTGTTCGCGGTCCATCCCAACAGCGTTCGTTCATCGAAGGCTACGCTTACGCTGCAGGACATCGAACTCAGTCAGGAGCCGGGTGCTGCGATGCGCGTGTTTCTGGTGAACAAGAAGGATAACCGCCGGGCTTTTGTGGCGTCGCTTAATTTCTTCGGCTGGGCATCCGGACACGATCACGCGCCTGCCGGCGGCAACGCGGGCAGAACCGTATCGTTTGACGTCTCGGCGCAACTGCGCGAACTGCAGTCCAACGCGGTGTCGACCGCGGGGCTTGGCGTTGTCTTTGTCGCATCGACCGGCCTGGCAGGCGAGGCGGCGGCCATCACCGAGCAAGCGGTTCGGCGTGCTGGATTGAAAATCGGCAAGATATCGCTGGAGGTCGAGAACCAGACCAGGGTGCTCGATCTCCGCTAGAGCATGATCCGGAAAATGAGTCCCGGCGCTCCGGGCAATAGACCTTGGAGCGACGCGCCTGGATGCGCGCCGCGCCGATCGTTCAGATCATTTCACCTCGATCTTGCCTTTCATGGCGGGATGCAGGCCGCAGATGTAGTCGTAGATCCCCGCGTCCGCGAGCGTGAGCTGGGTGGTCTTGCCCTTCAGCACGACGGGCGTGCGCAACCCCTTGGGGCCGGTGAGGGTCACCTGATGCGGCGATGAGTTGGCGTTGAACCAGGTGATCTGCGTATTGGGCGCCACCACCACGGTTTCCGGGCCGAACTTGAAATCGGCGATGCTGACGATGCCGGGCCCGGGTTGCGGCCTGGCGGCCTCGCCGGGCGCGGTGCCTTTCAGGCTCGCCAGCGAAATCACGAAATCCTGACCGGCGTGCGGCTTGTGGCATTCGAAGCAGCCCTTCAGGTTGGCCTTTTCATTGACCTTCTTGTCCGGGCCGAACGCCTGGTATTCCCATTCGCCGTTACGCAGCTCGTCGGGATATTCCGTGCCCCAGCCGGCGCGCTTTTCCATCACGGTATAGGCGACGAGGTCGCCCTTGACGAAACGGCCCTGGGCGTCCTTCGCAGGCGCGCCGGCGGCATCGAGCTGCGCCTTGTACTGCACCAGGGTCAGCACGGTGCCGCTCGGGGCGGGCTCGCCCTTTCGCGCCGCCTCGACGGCGGCCGGCGTCGCCCAAAGCTCGCGATACTGCTTGTTGTCGTGCCGGTCCAGCGTGCTGTAGAGCGTTCCCTTGGCGTAGTCTTCCGGGAAAGCGATCTTGTCTCCGCCGGCGAAAGCCGAGAACGCCAGCACGAGTCCGCAGCTTAAACCTGTCGCAGCGGCTGCTGCGGCCGACTTGATCTCGCCCATCGTATCCCCCCTGGTTCTCGCGAAGCTCCATTGTCCCGCGACCCGCGCAAGGTACATCGCCCTGCGGTACGGGCAAGCGATATACGGAGCAGGCGGCGGGTGGTTTCAGCAGAGGCCCGGCCGTAAAACAAAAACCCCGCCATTCGCGGCGGGGCCAAGTCGGGAGGAGAGAGCCTGAACAAGGCCCCATGAAAACTTGTCAGGCGGGAATCCGCACTTCTTCCTCGTGCGGCTCGCGCAGCACGTAGCCGCGGCCCCATACGGTTTCGATGAAGTTGCGGCCGTCGGAGGCGTTGGCGAGCTTCTTGCGCAGCTTGCAGATGAAGACGTCGATGATCTTCAGCTCCGGCTCGTCCATGCCGCCATAGAGATGGTTGAGGAACATTTCCTTGGTGAGGGTGGTGCCCTTGCGCAAGCTGAGCAGCTCCAGCATCTGGTATTCCTTGCCGGTCAGATGCACGCGCTGGCCGCCGACTTCCACCGTCTTGGTGTCGAGATTGACCACGAGGTCGCCGGTCTGGATCACGCTCTGGGCGTGGCCCTTGGAGCGGCGCACGATGGCGTGGATGCGCGCGACCAGTTCGTCCTTGTGGAAAGGCTTGGTCATGTAGTCGTCGGCGCCGACGCCGAGGCCCTTGACCTTGTCCTCGATGCCGGCGAGGCCGGAGAGGATCAGAATGGGGGTCTTGATCTTCGAGACCCGGAGCTGCTTCAGCACGTCATAGCCGGACATGTCGGGCAGGTTGAGGTCGAGCAGGATAATGTCGTAGTCGTAGAGTTTACCGAGATCGACGCCTTCTTCCCCGAGATCGGTGGTGTAGACGTTAAAACTCTCGGATTTCAGCATCAATTCGATCGACTGCGCGACGGCGCTGTCATCTTCTATCAGCAATACGCGCATGCCAGTCCCCTATCGTCGCCGCTCCCGGGCGTCAGGTCGGCCGCACTTGCGGCACTCAAAACGCCTTTGAACAACTGATTCGAATCCTGACGACATATGGTTAACAAAATCTGATTCTCATCCGCAAGCTCTATCCGTGCAATTTTTGTCGAATCGCCATAAGATATTGCGGTGAACCAGCTTTTCGTATCCGTTCTCGTTCAAGTCTCACTTTAAGAGCCGGGCCTAACCGACTCTCGCGACTCACCTTCGTTCTGATGGCGAGCGCGCTCAGTCACCCAAAGACAGTGACGTAATGATTAACGATGCGGGTAAACACGAAGTTAAGGGAGCGGCTCGAAAGCGCGGAAACTTAAGGTTTTCGCAATGAAAGCGCTCGCCGAACAGATCGCCGACCTCGACGGCGTCAATATTTATGGCCGCGTGGTCGGTGTGCGCGGCCTGATGGTGGAGATCGCAGGCCCCATTCATGCCATGTCGGTCGGCGCCCGCATCGTGATCGAGACCGGCGCCAACCGTTTCATCCCCTCCGAGGTGATCGGCTTCACCGGCAACAATGCGGTGGTGATGCCGTTTGCCGGCCTCGAAGGGGTGCGGCGCGGCTGCCGCGCTGTGATCGCCAATGCGGCCAGCCAGGTGCGGCCGTCGCCGTCGTGGCTCGGCCGGGTGCTCAACGCCATGGGCGAGCCGATCGACGGCAAGGGGCCGCTCACCCAGGGCCCGTCGCCGATGCCGTATCGCAATCTGCCGCCGCCGGCGCATTCGCGAAAGCGCGTCGGCCCGCCGCTCGATCTCGGGGTGCGCGCGCTCAATACGTTTCTCACCTGCTGCCGCGGCCAGCGGCTCGGCATTTTCGCCGGCTCCGGCGTCGGCAAATCGGTGCTGCTGTCGATGCTGGCGCGCAATGTGGATGCGGATATCACGGTGATCGGCCTCGTCGGCGAACGCGGCCGCGAGGTGCAGGAGTTTCTGCAGGACGACCTCGGCGAAGAGGGGCTGGCGCGCTCGGTGGTGGTGGTGGCGACCTCGGACGAACCCGCATTGATGCGCCGGCAGGCGGCTTACTTGACCCTTGCGATCGCCGAATATTTCCGCGACGAGGACAAGGACGTGCTGTGCCTGATGGATTCGGTGACGCGCTTTGCCATGGCGCAGCGCGAAATCGGACTGTCGGCGGGTGAGCCGCCGACCGCCAAGGGCTATACGCCGACGGTGTTCACCGAATTGCCGCGGCTGTTGGAGCGGGCCGGTCCGGGCATGGGGCAGGGCACCATCACCGGCATCTTCACGGTGCTGGTGGATGGCGACGACCATAACGAGCCGGTGGCCGACGCGGTCCGCGGCATCCTCGACGGCCATGTGGTGATGGAGCGCGCCATTGCCGAGCGCGGCCGCTACCCCGCCATCAACATCCTCAAGTCGGTATCCCGCACCATGCCGAAATCCGCCGATCCGGCCTATCTGCCGATCATCTTGCGGGGGCGGCAGGTCATGGCGACCTATGCCGATATGGAGGAATTGATCCGGCTCGGCGCCTACCGGGCCGGCTCCAGCCCGGAAGTCGACGAGGCGATCCGGCTGCATGAGCCGCTGGAGAGTTTTTTGCGCCAGCAAAAGGAGGAAGTCACCGGTCTAGCCGCCGGTTACCGGCAACTTGAGCAAATCATGGCCGGCTTGGAAACGGAACGCTAACTTTGTCAGGCCATCATCCGCCTCACATTAGTCATGCCGGTGGGGCCCTTTCGGGAGGCCGGTTCTGTCCCGCGTTCGAGGGACTTCTGGGGAGTATGAGTTCGATGAAGTCACGTGAAACGCTGATCCGCCTGAAGAAGTTTCAGGTCGATGAAAAGCGCCGGAGGGTCGCCCAGATCGAGGGCATGATTGCCGATTTCCAGCGCATGTCGGTGGACTTGGAGCGCGAGATCCAGAACGAGCAGGACCGCGCCGGGATCAACGATCCCTCGCATTTCGCCTATCCGACCTATGCCAAGGCCGCAATCCAGCGGCGCGAGAACCTGACCCGGTCCGCCGACGAGTTGCGAATCCAGCTCGAGGACGCCCGCAGCCTGTTGTCCGAGGCGTTCGAGGAGCTGAAGAAAGTCGAACTGCTCGACGAACGCGACCAGGCCCGCGAACGCGCCGAGGAAAGCGCCCGCGAACAGGCCGACCTCGACAGCATCGGCCTGATGCGCGCGCGGATCGCGATGGCCTGACACTATCTGCCGTCATTGCGAGGAGCGTTTGCGACGAAGCAATCCAGCTCTCGCTGCCGGCAGAAGACTGGATTGCTTCGCTTCGCTCGCAATGACGAAAAGGCCCCGTCGCTGACGAGGCCTTTTCTTTAGATCAAGGGTGCCGCCGCGGGCGCCCGCCCTTGCTCCCGAATTGCGCCATCACTTCTGGCGGCAAGACTTCCGACGCCGGCTTCGCTTTGACGAAATCCCGTTCTGTCCACTCCGGATTTTCTTCGTGCTGTTCGGGATCAAATTTTGGTTTGGCGGCCATAGCGCCTAATCTCCTTTTTATTTACTTCATCGCCGCACACACACACCGTCATCCTGAGGAGCCGCGCGCTTGCGCGGCGTCTCGAAGGATCGCCGCGGGACACCGGCGCTTGTGGCCATCCTTCGAGGCTCGCCGAAGACGGCGAGCACCTCAGGATGACGGTGGTGTGTGTGGAAGCGCCACTAACGAATACGAGTACCAAACGGCCGGATAGATCATCGCGTGTGCTGACCGTCGCCAAGCAAGCCGGTCAAAACAATCAGCTTCCGGCGTTCCTGCGGCCAAAGGTGACCGGCGGACCCGAGGCAGGTGCCATCCGCCTTGGCTCCATCCGCTTCGGCTCCAACTCGGCCAGTCTTTGTTGAATGCGCCTGTCATATTTTTGCAGCGCATCGTCGTCGACAGCATCCGCCTTTTGCCAGGCATCGACGCGGACCGGATCCGCGCTGACCGGATCGGCCGTGCGCTGTTCGGCAACGCCGAAGATTTTCCGGAGGAAACCTGGCCTCGTGATCGCAAAAATCACGAATACCAGAAGCAAGAAATTGAAAATCGACGGGGGCGGTCGATTGGCCTCTTTCGGATCCACAACGAACGACCCGTGGACGCCCGGTGTGTTGGCTCTGGAAGGCTTATCTGCCGGTTGCCCCGGACATTTCTTGTCGGGGTAGGAGGGACCGACGCAGAAAGGTCCGGAATGCGTCATCCGGGCGAGTTCCACCATGTCGGCCGGGTTGAACCTGGACATCAGCCCGGAGAAATTGCCGTTGGTCGGCCAGTACATAAACAGCAGAACGACGCATGCCGCGCCGAGCGGAATGATCAGTTTGGGTGTAAGACCGATGGCATTGCGGCGGTCGCTGGGTCGCCATTCCTGCCATGCGATGCAGGCATTCTGCCACTGCCAGAACGCCTCCCGGTCGGTGAGAAACAACCACAGGCCGCCGCCCTTGGGCGTGCGCGGCTCTTGCAATGGCCGGCCTGACGCATCGAGCGGATAATTTGTTGCAGCACCTCGCGGACGCCGGCCAAATACCGGCCGCGCCGGGACACGGCTGTCGCGGCGGGGCCGTGCGGGATTCATCAGCTCGCGCCCGATTGTATTGATGGCGTCGATCCTGTCGTTGATCGCCGGATGGCTGCCGCCCTCGTGATCGGCCGGTCCGTCGAACAGCATCCCTTCGACGCGGGCGCTGCCGTAAAACGCCCCGCGACCGCCGATCTTGGCGATGGCGCTGGCCAGCGCTTCAGGAAAATGGGTGACGCGGATCGCCTCGCCGTCGGCGACATAGTCTCTGCCCAGCTTCAGGCCGCGCCGCGCCGCGCGTGCCAGCCGCATCGAAAACATCGTCGCCGCGCTGCCGGCGAGTAGGATGAGCAGCATCGGCGGAATCAGCACCGGAATGATCATCTGCCGCCAATTCTCGAACCGAAGCGGATTATGCGTCTGCAGGATGACGGCAGTTCGCATCAAGGCATGGTTGGCGGCCAACAGCTTGGTGTCGCCCTGGCGGATATGGGACGCTTCGTGAGCCAGAACGGCCGCGAGTTCGTCATCGTCCAGCTGATCGAGCAGGCCGCGGGTCACCGCTATCAGGCCCCTGGCCGGTCCTTCGCCGACGGTGACGGCGTTGGGCTCGTCGGCCTCGATGATGCCGAACCGCGGCAGGCGCACACCGAGTGCGGTACACTGCTCCTCGGCCACTGCAACAAAACGCGGCTCGTCCTGGCGCGAGACGAGCCTTATGCCCAAAGCGTGTGTCACGGCTTTCGCGTGGCCGCGGTACATCACCCAGAACATCAATCCTGCCGCTGCCGCGATCGGTAATGCGTAGCGAACCGCATAGCCGAGCGGATTTGAAAGGATGGTATGTTCGTGGTCGAGGTTCAGTAGGGGCATGATCAGCGCAAATGCGCCGATCAGTTCGAACGCTGCGATATATCCCAGGATCAGCCAGGCCGTGCACCGCCGGTTGTGAGCGGCATGCGTAATGTAGCCGTGCACCGCCATCGCGCGCTCCCCGGGTTAGAGAGCGACCTTGACCGGTTCGGCGAATTCCGCGCGGCGCTCGCCGAGCGTGAATTTTTCACGCGCGGTATTCGTTCCCAGTCGTGCAATGAGGTTGCCGGGAAAGGCGCGCCGGATCGCATTCAATTCCTCGACCGCCAGATTGTAGAATTTGCGCGCCGCGGTGATGCGATCCTCGATCCGGAGCAGGTCGGAGCGCAGCGTGCTGTAATGGGCGGCACTGGCGAGTTCAGGATACTTTTCGCTAACCGTAAAGAGATTTTGCAGGACGTTGGCGATCTGCGTCTCGGTGCGGATCGCGGCGCCGTTACCGCCGATGGCTTCCAGCGCATCGATGCGCGCGTCGAGTACGTCACGAATGACGGCGTGTTCTTTCTCGGCGAAGGCGCGAACCACCTGAACCAGATTGCCGATCAAGGTGTGGCGTTCGATCAGCAGGGCGTCGACGTCGCCGAATGCCGCATCCGCGCGTTCGTCCAGTTGCGCGATCAGCGCGTGCTGCGACCGGATTTTCAATGCCAGCCAGAGCACGGCGGCCATCACCAGCCACAGCCACCATTGATCGAGCGCGAAGTTGGCGGCCCGGATCAGGCGGCCCGACATATCGATCGATTGAAGGAAAGTTGGCTCTGGCGAAGGCATGATCGGTCCCCGATGTGTGGTTGTTTTTCGGAAATCTGTACCTTCTTCCCGCTAAGATTTGGTTATGCCGCCGGCGCAACCGATAGTTAAAATTGTAACAACTGCTCTGCGGTCGGCCATCACGCCGTATCTCCGCGTACATACCGTCATCCCTGAGGAGCCGCGCCTTTACGCGCGTCTCGAAGGATGGACCACGGATCGCGGCCCTCCTTCGAGGCTCGCTTCGCTCGCACCTCAGGATGACGGCGGTGGAAATGCTGCGATCGGGCCCCACGTAAAGCTGCCCGTCAATGTTTTCTTTGGGAGTCCGGGCACTTGGCGCATCGGCCCGGTTCAAAATATGATACGAAACAACCGGACTGCCGCGGCGCTGGAGGGCCTCGCGGCGGGGAAACGCCTGGGTTTGGGGACGTGCGAATGCTGACGCCGGCTGAGCTGGTCTGGCTGATTGCCGCGGTTGCGAAGGGGGATGAGGCGGCTTTTGAGCGGCTTTATGCCGCCACGCGCGCGAAACTGTTCGGCGTCGTGCTGCGTATCTTGCGGCGTCAGGATCTCGCGGAGGAGGTCATTCAGGAGGCTTACGTCAAGATCTGGAACAGCGCGGGGCAGTTCAATCCCGGCGTGGCGTCCCCGATCACATGGATGGCGTCGATTGCCCGGAACCGGGCCATCGATGTGGTTCGCAAGCGGACCGAGGCTTCGATCGAAGAGGAACCGTCCGCGATGGAAGTCGCCGCCGATTCGCCCGATCCGCTGGCGCGGCGGGAGATGACCGAGGAATTGAAGCGGCTGCTGGAATGCGTCGGACGGCTGGAGCCGGATCGGCAGAAGCTGGTGCTGCTTGCGTATTACAACGGCTGGAGCCGCGAACAGCTCGCGGCGAAGTTCGAGACGCCGGTGAACACCGTGAAGACATGGCTCAGGCGCAGCATGATGGATATCCGGGAGTGCCTGGGACTGTAGATGATGGCTTACAGCGAAGACCATATCGCGCTCGCCGCGGAATATGCACTCGGCACCCTCGACGCCGATGAGCGCGCGCAGGCCGAGACCATGATGTCCGTCGACAAGGATTTTACGGCGATGGTCGAGGCGTGGTCGAACAGGCTCGGCGTCTTGAACCAGATGGTCGGCTCGGTCGAACCGTCGCCCGAGGTCTGGGAAAAAATCAAGGTAGCCGCAGGATTGTCCGGCGCGCAGATGCCGCTTGTGCTGCCGGAAGCGCCGCCGCCCATCGAACCGGCCGTCGCGGAAACTATCGCAGCCCCGGAACCGGGCAACGTCGTCGCGTTTCCCGCGCCAGTCCGGCGCTGGCGCAGTATCGCCACTGCGATGACCGCCATCGCGGCGGGCTTGATCGCGATCGTCGTGACCCAGGTGGTTCGGCCGGATTTATTGCCCGACAGCATTCGCCCGACGCCGCGGACCCAAGTGGTGCAGGTCCCTGCACCGCCGGCACCGGCGCCGGCGCAGTATGTGGCGGTGTTGCAAAAGGACGGCGGATCGCCCGCGTTCATTCTCACCGTCGATGGCGCCACCAGGAATTTCACGGTGCGCAAGGTCGACGTCGCGCCCGAGCCGGGCAAGAGCTATGAGTTGTGGGTGATTTCGGACAGGCTCGGTGCGCCGCGTTCGCTGGGCGTGATCGGCGAGGGCGATTTTACCGGGCGCCCGACGCTCGCGGCCTATGACCCTGACATCGTCAGGAACGCGACCTACGCCGTCACCGTCGAACCATCAGGCGGCTCGCCGAGCGGCAGGCCGGGCTCGGCGCCGGTATTCGCCGGCAAGCTGATCGAAACCGTGCCGCAGGGCCGCTAAACCAGTCGGACGCCGGCGCCGCTCCAATTCGCTCCCAGAATTCCGTCTGCCCGCATGCGGAGAACCATGTTCAAGTTGGGCTTCCGGAAATCGCTGAAGAGAACATCGGCACCTGGAACCAGGTTGTAGTTGCCGCCGCCACCTTTGTGATGAATCCAGTGTGATCGCGAAATCCATTCCGCGTAGCGCGTTGTCAACAGCAAACGCATGAATGGACCGGACTCTGCCATTGCCCGTTCCCTGTTCTTGTGGAGACAAGGGTGAAGGTTCCTTGATGTCCATACATAAAGAAACGACGGTGTGATCAGGGCGAGGGTCGATAGAAATCCAAGACCCAGGACCCAAATCAAAGTCAAATGAACGGGCAGCGTGACCAACAAGCCGACCGTGACCCCGCCGTGGCTCAGCGACATGCCGTAATCCGACCTCTTGATACGCTGACCGACCTTGCCCAAGACAGCGAGCTCCGCATCGATCGTCGATCGATCGCCGGGGGGGCCGGGAGCAAACTGGGTCGTGTAGTTCTTGTTGGAAGTCTTCACATGATGAATGACGAAATGCCCGAGATATGTCACCGTGAGATAATCCGAAGCTTTTCCCCCGAACCAACCTGACTTTTCCAGAAGCGGCTTGAGCGGTCCTCCGGCCTCATGACCCGCCCACCGATGCATGCCGTATTCGGAGACGGTGGCAACGGTGTAACCAATAGCACCGCTGATCAGCACGCCGGCCATGTCGGTGAACGCAACCGCCGCAATTCCGGCGGCGGCAACAAGATCGCGCAACTCCGGCACGTAATCGTAACCGAACGTTTTTTGCGACATTGCAGCTTTAGGTCCCGCCGGTTGGAAAGCCGCCAAGTGAAAGAGGCGCTCTTCACGACTGGCCTTTCGCAGAACCGATCGCGGAAGGCGGCCCGTGAGGTTTTGAATCTCCACACGTTTTTCCGTGAGGTGAAGCCAACTCGTCCGCAGAACAGTTTCGACGTCCAGATGACACCGGGACTCTGGAAAACGATTCAGGAATCCGCTGCGAAGAATGTAAGCCGCGACGGTATGCTCCAATACCGTCAGCGAATTGCCCCCATGCCGATGAGATTGGAGCCAGGTGGTCCACGCACGAACCTCGGCTGTAGCCTCGGCGCCACCAGCCAAGACACGGCCGAGAATTGAAATCGCCCGCTCATTCGCGGACTCGAAGCTTTGGCGAATCGTTTCGTCTGATCCGTCATTGGTCGGCATGGACTTGGTGCATCGTTTGAAGCTCGTGGTAGGCATGATCGGTTGCGGACGATGGCGGAGCGATGACCAAACAACGACGAGCGCTATCCCCAATGCGATGCAAAGGGAGCCTGGAAACTCCTTGCTCGGCAGAGCCAGCATTCGGGTCTCACCGCCTCGTTCCCCGTATATCATAATTGCAACCAGAGAGAGAAGACAGGCAAGCCGCTTTCAGAAAAAGTTGCGGCCGACCGTGGGGACGGTCGGCTGCGCGAGCCCGGTCTGGGGACGGGGAGGGGTGGGGACGTGACCGGGATCGCGAACTCTAAATTCCTCTCATTGCGGCGCGATGACGCTTCTCAGCGCGATGACGCCGTAGCGGTGGTCGGGCGCGGATCGCCGAGCGCGACCCAGCATGCGCCGCTTGAGCGGCACGTAGTCCTCGCAGTCGCCGCAGCCGCCGTCCGGATACGACCACTTCTCGACCACGCCCCAATGCTCGAGGTCGGTCATCGGCTTGACGTTGTCGTTCACCCATGACGATGAACACAACCGCACAAAAAGAAAACGCCCGTGGGGAGCGGGCGTTTTCGGTCGTCTGAGTCAACTTGGGGTCTTGGGGTCTTAATTATCCACGTGGCGACTTTGGGGGGCTGTAAAGAGCCGCGTGAATTCGTGAATTCCTGTTAGCGCACAACCGATGCGTTTGAGTGGGTGACAGCGACCGGAGCACCGGCCTTGATGACGCGCGTCGATTGCGCGTAAGTCTCGTCCGAACCGGTGCGGGCCGAGATACCGAAGCCGGCTACCGCGATGCCAGCGACGAGCGCCACGACCACGATCTTGAGATGGGTCGAGCGGTCCGCGCTGTAGATCGAATGGTTCATCTGCAAGCCTCCTGCCGTCCAACTTGCCTTGAGGGTGTGTCTCGCCGTTCCCCCGGCAGGTTCAACAACTCATGGCTGGAAACGTAGGGATCAGGCTTTCCGTTCCATAGAGCCGATCACAAAGCGGTGAAAAGACTTGAACTCCCGCGATCCAGCGCAAGCCTGACACTACCCGAAATCAAAAATACGCGTGTTAAGACAATAGGTTAATTTGACTTTAGCGTTAAAGCGGCAAATGCCTCGTTTAAAATTAACCTTCGACAAAAGGATTGTCTGTGGCGGAAAAGTCGCTGCGTTCAGACGCTCCCCACCGTCTTGAGCCGGGCGCGCGGATGAATTTCCGCCTGCGACAGCACCGTGGTTTGCGACCTGAACCGTTCCACCAGCGAGCGCACGAACGGCCGGATCGCCGCCGACGTCACCAGCACCGGCGCCTCGCCCTCGCGCGCGGCCTGCTCAAAACGATCCCGAACCACCGTCATGAATTCCGATAATTTTGACGGCTGCATCGCCAGCGTGCGCTCCTCGCCCTGTCCGATCAGCGACTCGGCAAAGGCCTGCTCCCATTTCGCCGACAGCGCCACCAGCGGCAGGTAGCCGTTCATCGAGGTGTTCTGCGCGCAGATCTGGCGCGCGAGGCGGGCGCGGACATGCTCCACCACCGTCGCCGGATTGCGCGAAAACGCCAGCGCGTCGGCGATGCCTTCGAGAATGGTGGAGAGGTCGCGGATCGAGATGCGCTCGGCGAGCAGCAGTTGCAGCACGCGCTGGATGCCGGACACGGTGATCTGGCTCGGCACGATGTCCTTGACCAGTTCGCCCTGTTCCTTCGGCAGATCCCTCAACAGCTTCTGCACCTCGCCGTAGGACAACAGGTCCGACATGTTGTTCTTGAGCAGCTCGGTGAGATGCGTCGACAACACGGTCGCGGCATCCACCACGGTATAGCCCTTCAGCGAGGCTTCTTCCTTCAGCGCGGCATCGACCCAGGTGGCCGGCAGCCCGAAGGTCGGCTCGGTGGTGTGCAGGCCGGGAACGTTGACCTGGTTGCCGCCGGGATCCATGACCATGTACTGGTTCGGCCAGATCCGCCCCGTGCCCGCATCCACTTCCTTGATCTTGATGACGTAGCTGTTGGCTTCCAGCTGCACGTTGTCGAGGATGCGCACCGCCGGCATCACAAACCCCATCTCGACCGCGAGCGAGCGGCGCAGCGCCTTGATCTGCTCGGTGAGGCGGTCGGTGCCGTCGGGAGCGTTGACCAGCGGCAGCAGCGCGTAGCCGAGTTCGATCTTGAGGTCGTCGATTTTCAGCGCGGTTGCGATCGGCTCCTCCGCAGCGGCGGTAGCCGCGGCTGCTGCTGCGGGTGCCGCAGCAGCGAGCGCTTCGGCGGCCGACGTGGCGCGGTTGCGCTTGCGTGCGGAAAACGCCAGCGCCGCGGCGCCGCCGCCAAGCGCCAGGAACGGAATCATCGGAATGCCCGGCAACAGCGCCAGCACCAGCATAACGCCCGCCGACATGCCGAGCGCCTGCGGATAGCCCGAAAGCTGCTTCATCAGCGCCTTGTCGGCGGCACCGCTGACGCCGGCTTTCGACACCAGCAGGCCCGCGGCGGTGGACACGATCAGCGCCGGCACCTGGGTCACCAGCCCGTCGCCGACGGTGAGCAGGGTGTAGGTGCGCGCGGCTTCACCGAAGCCAAGGCCCTGCTGGGCGACGCCGATGATGATGCCGCCGATGATGTTGATGAACACCACCAGCAATCCCGCCACCGCGTCGCCGCGCACGAATTTCGAGGCGCCGTCCATGGCGCCGAAGAAACCGCTTTCATCCTCCAGCGCCTTGCGGCGGTCTTTTGCGGCCTTCTCGTCGATCAGGCCGGCGGAGAGATCGGCGTCGATCGCCATCTGCTTGCCCGGCATGGCGTCGAGGTGGAAACGCGCCGCCACTTCGGCGATGCGGCCCGAGCCCTTGGTGATGACGACGAAATTGACGATCACCAGGATCGCGAACACGATAATTCCGATCACGAAATTGCCGCCCATCACGAAATTGCCGAACGCCTCGATGACGTGGCCGGCGGCCGCGGTGCCTTCATGGCCCTTCGACAGGATCAGCCGGGTCGAGGCGAGATTGAGCGACAGCCGCAACATGGTCGCGATCAAGAGCACGGTCGGGAACGAGGAGAATTCCAGCGGCGCCTGGATGAACAGCGCCGTCATCAGGATCAGGATCGACAGGATGATCGAGATCGCCAGGAACAGGTCGAGCACGATCGAGGGTAAGGGGAGGATCAGCACCACCAGGATGGTGAGGATGCCGAACGCCAGCGCGAGGTCGCCGCGCTTCAGCAGGGTGCCGATGTCAGCAAAACTGGGAAATCCTGATCCAGGCAGTTCCGCGCCCCGACCCGCCGTTACATCCGCCATGAAAGCTGCTTCCCCCCGCCGATGCCGTTCGCGGGCGCCAAACGTCTGCGCGGCGGCCGAAGGACCACCGCTTCGAAAGTGAGGCACCGCATTGGCGTCCACGGGAAGTCCCCCCGTCCATACGCGACCACGACACTCGACTTCACCTAGGCAAAATTTGCCCGGTTTATGGTTAGGAAAGCGTTAACGCCTCCGTCATTCCGGGATACGCCCCCTTGGGCGCAGACCCGGAATCCAGACACCGGGCTGTGCGGCTGGATTCCGGGTTCGCGCGAAGAGCGCGCCCCGGAATGACGGGGTGGCCTCCCGTGCCCCGGACGCAGCGCAGCGCGTAGCTCTTGCGGAGCGGTGCGCTGCAGAGCCGGGGTCCCGGTTACTTGCGAATCCAAGAAACCGGGGTCCCGGTTCTGCGAAGCAGCGCTTCGCAAGCGCTACGCGCTGCATCGCGCCCGGGACACGGGCCTGTTCCACCGCATTTGCATGCCCAACATTTCATCACAGCGCTTGACCCGAAAGCCTCCTCCGACGAAGTTGCGGCCGTGCACGCACTCCCGAATCCATCGAAAGATCCGGCCGCCTTCCTCCCCGACTCGCGTCAGGCGTGGGTGCGGCTTGCGCTTGCGGTGCTGATCGGCTCGATCGGCAGTGTCGGGATGTGGTCGGTGGTGGTGGTGCTGCCGGTGGTGCAGCCCGAATTCGGCGCCACCCGCGGCGCGGTCTCGCTGGCCTTTACCCTGACCATGCTCGGCTTCGGCCTCGGCGGCGTCTTGACCGGCAAGATCACCGACCGTTTCGGCATCGTGATGGCGATCATGCTGAGCATCGGGGTGCTGGCGCTGGCCTATATCGGCGCCGGACTGTCGACCACGCTGTGGCAATTCATCCTGATACATTTCCTGATCGGACTGGGGACCTCGGCGACGTTCGGGCCGCTGATGGCGGAAGCCTCGCACTGGTTCGACCGCTATCGCGGGCTTGCCGTGACCATCGTCGCCAGCGGCAACTACGTCGGCGGCGCGATCTGGCCGCCGCTGGTCAATTGGGGTGCACAGACGGCCGGCTGGCGCACCACCCATATCGCAGTCGGCATTTTCTGCGGGCTGGCGATGAGCGCCGTGCTGCTGGTCCTGCGCATGAAAATCGGCGCCGCCTCGCAGCGCGATCACGTCAACGCGCCGCCGCCGCGCGTCGATCTGCAACTGTCCACCAACACGCTGACGGTGTTGCTGTGCATCGCCAGCATCTCATGCTGCGTGGCGATGGCGATGCCGCAGGTCCACATCGTCGCCTATTGCGGCGACCTCGGCTACGGCGTGGCGCGCGGTGCGGAGATGCTGTCGCTGATGATGGGATTCGGAATCATCAGCCGGATCGGCTCCGGATATCTCGCCGACAAGATCGGCGGCATCAGGACATTGCTGATCGGCTCGGCGGCGCAGGGTTTTGCGCTGCTGTTCTATCTGTTCTTCGACAGCCTGACCTCGCTCTACATCATCTCCGCGATGTTCGGCCTGTTCCAGGGCGGCATCGTGCCGAGCTACGCCATCATCGTGCGCGAGGCGATGCCGGCGTCCGAGGCGGCGACGCGCGTGGGCATCGTGATCTTTGCTTCCGTGTTCGGCATGTCGTTCGGCGGCTGGATTTCCGGCTTCATCTTCGACGCCACCGGCTCCTACGCCGCGGCGTTCATGAACGGGCTCGGCTGGAACGCGCTCAACATCACCATCATGGTGGCGCTGCTGCTGCGGACAAGGCAGCGGCTGGCGCTGGCGTGAGGTGGCGCCGGCCGCAGCAGTTCTACTGGAGCGGGCCGTCGTATTTGTAGGTGGCGCAGGTGTTGTCCCCCAGCGCCATCGGGGTGGATTTGTTCGGGCTTGCGTTCACGCGCGTGAAAATGTCCGAGACCAGCTTCTGCGTCTGGGCCATATCCGGATCGACTTTCGATTTGATCAGATCGAGGGTCTTTAAAATCTCCCTGCTGTTCTCCGAATAGGCATAGCCCGCGACGGCGAAAGTCACACCCAGCAGGTTGGCGCGGCCGTTAGGGTCGAGGGCGGGGTCGCGCAGGTGATGGAGCACGATGCAGATGGTGGTATTGTCGGCGATATTGCCGAGGATCAGCGTCCCGTTGAGCCGCAGGCCCTTGTTTTGCCCCCGCGCTGCCCAGACCAGCGGCCTGATGATCGAGGTGTTATCGCAAGCACGAAACAGTGAAATGGCTTCGGCATTGGTCGAAAGCGTGGTTCGCAAAATATCCGTAACCGACAGAAAATAAGAGGACTGGTCGGGCGGCCAGCGATCCGCGGGACCGCTGTTTTTTTCGAGCTCGCTCATAACGGTCGGAAGCGACGTTCGCCATTCCCTGATCAACGAGCTTGCGGCGACGGCCCGTGTCTTGTCATTGTCGGCGGACCGAACCAGCGCGAGATTGGCGGCGGCCTCGGCATTGGGCGAGCACTGATCCTGTGCGTATGCGGACGCCGTAAGCGCAAGGCTGCAGGTTGCGGCGAAAACCATCGCAGCAATCCGGTATCGAGCCGTCGAACGTTTGATCTCCAAAGCCATTGCTATCCTCGGTCGCCGCTCGCGGTCATCGTGGGGGAGGGATCGTGACTGACGGCAGGGGCTTCCCTGCTTCGTCTACCTGAAGCGTTGCGGCCGGCGCTAAGGATGCCGCCAAATTTTGATATGCAATGTAGACGCGTTCGTTGGCCGCCGTCGGCGACGGCAACACGGTTTCCCAGTTGACCGTATAGGTCGAGGGAGGAGAATTCGGCGGAATGCGGGGTCCTCGGATGAACACGGCAATGGTACTGCTGCCACGCTGGGAATAGCGCGGGACCATGATCTGCAGGCGGTTTGTCTGCTTCCAGAGATGAAGCGGTCTGCCTTCGATCGTGGTTGCACCTACGATATGGTCGTCGAGATCGACAGTCTGGTTGGCTGTGCCGGCAGTGGTCAGTTCTAAAAAGCCATAATCCACCGTACGCTTGAAGAAATCTTGAATGCCTGACTCCAGATATACGATTCCGTAACCGAAGATGGCCGCCAGGGCGGCGGCGCCGCCGGCGATCCCGACCGAGATTTTTCCCACGGCCGCCGGAGGCAATTCCCCGGAGAGGACCGCTTGGCTGCCGGTTCCGAACAGGATCATCGCAATACCAAGAACCGCCAGGATGAAAACAAAGCCGGTATGCGTTTCGTCGAGCAATACGAGCGCGCAGTAAATGAAAAGGGCGCCGAGCAGAATGAAGAACATCGGACTCGCAAAGAACAGCTTGAGTTCGTCGTAAACCTGCTTGATGCCGGTAATCTGTCCTTCACGGGTTGCCTGCAGCGCCGTTCCGTAAATAAGCAGTCCAGCGCCGAGCAACACCGCCAGCAGGCCGAACGCAAGATTCAACTGCGACAACTTGAGACAGGACACTGCGGTAAGGTTCTTGTCGCATGGACCGGTTTGGGTAAGGAGGGTATACGACGCGACAATGAACCCGCAGCCGAGCAGGATAAAAAAGAACGGACTCGAAAAAAATCCGAGCAATGCGTCGCGACACGCCGCCGTTCCGACTTTTATCTCGCGCCACATTGCAATCGATCTCTGGTTTGAGCATGCAATCCCGAATTGGAAACGTAACAACTTCCTCGGGGGCACGGAAGTGCAAATCCGGGTATTGGCGGGCGCAGCCGCCGAAACGTTCGAGGCTCGGCGCGTTCACGCTGCCTGCCCCGCCTTCAGCAGCACGCAACCTGTAATTTTCAGGCTGCCGTCCGGCTGCAGCTCCAGCGTATACAGCGCCTCCCACGGCACGCCCTCGGTATCGAGAATATGGACGCGCTGCGCGATCTTGCCGTCGGCTGTGCGCGCCTCGCCGAATTCGAAACTCTTGTGGCGATAGACCGGGGCGTAGCTGTTGCGGACCATGGCCATGAAGGTTTCGGCGTCCGGGAATATGCTCTGTATCGCCGGTGCGGCATGGGAGTAGGCCGCGGCGGGATCGTCGCGGCTGAAGGCCTGCTCTTGCGAGCGGATCACGCTTTGGGCTTTGGCGACATCGTCCGCGGCGCGCGCGGGCGCGCAGAGTCCGATCAGCAATGCGGCGAGCAGGATCAAAACGCGCACGACGTGCTCCTGTCCGATACGGTCTATCGCGCAGTCTATCCAGATACGCTCACTTGCTGAAAGGGTTTTGCCAGCCGCCGCGGCCGGGGGCGCGGGGTGGGTAGGCGGCCTCGAGGTAGTTCAGCAGCACCTCGCGTTCCTTGGGCTCGGGCGGCGGCATGTTGTGGCGGCGGATCATCAGGTTGATCGAGTCGTCCCATCCGGCGCGGCTCAATCCCTGCGCCGCCACCAGCTTGAAATTGTGGCAGGCCGTGCAGGCATAGAAGGTTTCATCGCGGCCGGGTCCGGCGGCGAATTCTTCCGGGGTTTCGTCGCGCGGCGTAAAGGCGGTTTGCGCGATTGCGGGCGCCGTCCAGAGCAAACCCGCAATCGCAATCCACGCGAAGCGCATCATTTACCCGACCAGCACCGCGATGCGGTGCATCGCGTTGCCGCCGTAGCCTTGCGGATTCCACGAGGCGGCCTGGTGCGGCTGCATCGCGCCCCTGGAATCGGTGGCGCGCGCCCAGACCTCGTAATAGCCGTCGGACGGCAGCTTTACGCTCGCGGTCCAGCGCTGCCAGTCGTATTTGTTCTTCGGCTTTTCGAGTTTTGCCCGTTGCCAGGTCATGCCGGCGTCGGTGGAGATGTCCACCTGTTTGACCGTGAGATCGCCGGCCCACGAGGCGCCGCGCAGCTTGAGCTCTTTTGTGCCTGCGGCGAGTTTGGCGCCGTTCGCCGGATTGGTGATGATCGAGCGCACCGGCATCGATTCCAGGATGCGGAAGTTCGCAGGGTCCCCCTTGTCGCCCGGCACCATCGGCTTGATCGCGACGCGATAGGAAAATTCGGTCATGCCGGGACCGTCATGCTCCTTGTCGCGCACCCAGATGCGCGTCAGCCATTTTTGCGAGGCCGAGCCGGGCCAGCCCGGCACGATCAGCCGCACCGGTCCGCCGTGAATGTTGGGCAGCGGCTGGCCGTTCATGGCCCACACGATCAGCGTGTCCGGGTCATTGGCTTTTTCGATGCGTACGCCGCGCGAGATGGTCGGCTTGCCGGCGTCGCCGGACAGATGCAGGTCGGAGGAATAGTGCGCGGTGTATTTCGCAGCTGGCTTCACGCCGGCGGTTTTCAGAACGTCGGCGAGCCGCACGCCGGTCCATTCGGCGCAGCCCGCGCCGCCATTGCTCCACTGGTTGCCGCGCGCCGGCGGCGCGAACGCCGCGCGGCCGTTGCCGCCGCATTCCAGCACCATGCGGCGCGTGACGGCCTTGTATTTCGACTTCAACTCGCCAAGCATGATTTCGAGTTTGTTGTTCACTTCGCCGTCGATCGTGATCTTCCACTTGTCGGGATCCTTGGTCTCCTCCGGAATCTGCCCGTTGTTGCGGATGAAGAATTTCTCGATCGGCGTGGTGTCGTCGTCGAGCAAGCTCTCCGGCGTCTCGGCGACCAGCGGCCGGTCGCCGAGCACGACGAGCTTTTCGTTCTTGCCGGGGAATTTCAGATATTGCGGTCCCTTCGGCGCGGCGGGTGGGGCAGCGGCCGGAGCGGCGGCCTGCGCGTGTGAGCTGGAAATTCCGCCGTTCCCGAAATCCCCAATGATCGCACCAAAGGCAGCCAGCGCTGTGCCACCCAAAAACCTGCGCCTGCTGGCATCGACGCCGCGTTCGTCCGCGGCATTTTTCCCCGCCATGATAATCCTCCCGTGTTG
>CAVPZO010000067.1:0-21492 GCA_963710045.1 uncultured Alphaproteobacteria bacterium
TGTGCTGCAATCAGGCCCGCAAAGGACAATGAAACTCAGCGATCAGCCTTGTTCTTTGGCCGTTTCATAATTCAGTTCGATCATCACGCCGTTGGGATCGGTGACGAAAATCTGCCAGAGGTCGCCGCCGGGCACCTCGCGGCTGTCGAACGGCAAGCCTTTGGACTTGAGCCGTTGCTTCATGCCGTTAAACCCGCGGCTGGCGAAGGCCACATGGTGGACCACGCCGGAATCGGGTTTTTGCGGCTCGTCGGTCTGCGAAATATCGACGAGATGGACCACCGGCTTGCCTTCGCTGTACATCCAGGCGCCAGGGAACGTGAAGTTAGGCCGATCGCCCTTCTTGAGGTCCAGGACATCCTCGTAGAAGCGAACCGTGTCGGCGAGATTTCGGGTCCGGATGTTGAAATGATCGAGCAAGCCTACGCTCATGGATGTCGCTCCCTTGTTTTTGAAGTCTTGACCGTCTGGGGGCTTTTCTAGCACAAAACCTGACCCGGTCGCCAATCGGAGACGTTGCCCTTCGTGCTGCACCGTTTATGCTGCGGTTCCGTCCAAACGCCCTCCCAAAAACACCGTTCGGCAGTTCGATCGCAATGCCGGCGCAAACCCCAAGGTTTCAGACATGGCCAAAGTCGCTTTTCTCGGTCTCGGCGTCATGGGTTTCCCCATGGCAGGGCATCTCGTGGCAAAGGGCGGGCACAACGTGACGGTTTACAATCGCTCGCCGGCCAAGGCGCAGGCTTGGGCTGAGAAGTTCAAGGGAAAGACCGCGCCGACGCCGAAGGCGGCCGCAGAAGGCCAGGATTTTGTCATGAGTTGCGTCGGCAATGACAACGACCTGCGCGCGGTGACGATCGGCGCCGATGGCGCGTTCGCAGGCGTAAAGGCCGGAGCCATTTTCGTCGATCACACCACTGCGTCGGCTGAGGTCGCGCGTGAACTGGATGCCGAAGCGGCCAAACGGGGCTTCAAGTTCGTCGATGCCCCGGTGTCGGGCGGCCAGGCCGGCGCCGAAAACGGCGTTCTGACCGTGATGTGCGGCGGCAGCGCGGACGCCTATGCGAAAGCCGAACCCGTAATCGCCGCCTACGCACGGATGTGCAAATTGCTGGGGCCCACCGGCTCCGGCCAGTTGACCAAGATGGTCAACCAGATCTGCATCGCAGGCCTCGTCGAAGGGCTTTCGGAAGGCATTCATTTCGCCAAGAAAGCAGGCCTCGACGTTCAGGCCGTGATCGACACCATCTCCAAGGGTGCCGCGCAGTCCTGGCAGATGGAAAACCGCTACAAGACCATGAACGACGGGAAATTCGATTTCGGCTTTGCGGTCGAATGGATGCGCAAGGATCTCATGATTTGCCTTGCGGAATCGCGACGCAACGGCGCCAGCCTTCCAGTCACCGCGCTGGTCAACGAGTTCTATTCCGAGGTCGAGAAGATGGGCGGCAAGCGCTGGGACACGTCGAGCCTGCTCGCCCGGCTGGAGCGCTGATTGTTTTGTTTTGACGCGAAAAAAGGCCGCCAACCGAGCGCGGCCTTTCGCAATAGCTCGCGAAAAGCAGAACGGAACCACTCATCTTATCTATACGCAGGAACTCTTAGGATACGTCGCGTCTAAAGGCTGGCAAACAACCTCCAGCATGAAAGACGCGGTCGTCTACCTGGACTTCCTTCGCTTCTTCCTCAGGCTTGGAAACGGCTCTACGGTCATCATCGACGATAGAGTTTGAATTGTGAATACGCGGCCATCTGTGTCGCGCACCACAGGACCGAGCGTATCGGCCGTCCGCCTCCAGCCAAGGCCGGCCAGCACCGCAAAGAGCGGGACGCCTCCGAGTCGTACAGACTCGTTTCGCAAGGCCGCAAATCTTGCCGCTTTGTCGCGGGCCGTTCCACCATCGTTGGCTTGCTTGCATTCCAAGATCGCGCGCAACGTGCCATTTGCGTCGTGCACAACGAAATCCGGCGCAGGTTTAACGGTCAACCCAAACTTCGTCGCGATAGCAGCCTGGTTGCTCGATCCCGTCCTTATGAAGGAGATTCCGTTGTCACTAAATTGCTCTTCAACTATCTGCTCCAGCAAATCACCCCGCTTCCCCGAGGTCGCGTCGAGAAGCTGACGAAATGCACCACCGTAGTGCCGCTGATGCAAGAACACGGGGAACGGAACGTTGTCTTTCGCATACTTTCGCACCGTGTTCCAACCGTCGGCAGTATCCGGTTTTGTTATTTTGCTGCGAACTTCTCCAGTTCGTTTTGCGAATAATACGCCCCGCATCGCCTGATCGATCACAAGAGCGGCTACCTTGGCGGACTTTTTACCCGCCCCTCCGCTTTCCATCGACTTCACTACACCATTGGACAGACTTTCAAGCTTTTCCAATTCATCGACAAGCGCCGTCGAAGCGGCAAACTCCTGTGTTGTCAGTGCGAGGAGCAGTCGAAATATTCGGAGTGTGCGGGGCTCTTGCAAAATCGCATTTGCAAGTGCCTCAGCAGATACATCTTCAAATCCGCGGGTTAACTCGTATGCGCGTGCATACGCACCCTCGATTGGTCCAAGTTCGTATTCGTCTCGCCAATCAATGTATGCGAAATCAGGCGCCAGTTCTGAGGCATAAGCCGCCTTGGCAATTTCAGCGTATATTTTCTGATGCTGCGCCTTGCCAAATGCTTCGGGTACTTCACGAATTAATGCGATCCGCTTGTTCCAGCTGCTCGCGGCCTCAATTTTATCGACCGCTTTCGCGATCTCGTCACTTGGCGGCATTTATCGCCCTGTTCTGAACCGTTCTGAGGTGATCGCAGCATATTTGGGGTCCAACTCGGTCACTAGCCACTGCCGTCCAAGTTGTTCGGCTGCGAGGGCCGTTGTTCCCGTTCCTCCGAAGGGATCAACGACAAGTTGTCCTGGCTGCGTAAGCAGATTGATAAAGAACGTGGGAAGCTGCAACGGGAATCGAGCAGGATGCTTGACCGGATTCGGGCTGAATTCAGGCTCCAAATGCAGGAGCGTTGATGGCCGCACCATGTCGGGGCCGGCCTGTACACGCTTGCGTCCCTGTCCGGAGGGAGCGTTGGCGCGAACGTAATTTTGGGGCAGCTTCTTTCGCCGCTCGCGATCTTTTGCGTCCCAACGTGCCGGAGTAAGGCAGTGTTCGGGAAAAAATTGCCATCTTGGTGTTTTAGCGAACTGGAAACAGTATTCTACGGCATCCTTTAAAAAGCGGTTGAAGCGGCCCGGTGGTGGCGACGGCTTGCCCCAAACAAAGTCTTCGCAGAACAAAAAACCTTGCTCCCGTAACCAGAATATCAGCTCGTACTGCAACACGCCGCGTTCGTCCCCGTGCCGCTTCGAACGATAATTCAGCACAAAACTACCGGTAGGCTTCAATACGCGATGAATTTCTGCAGTCACATTCAGGAAAAATGTCTCGTACCAATCTCGCTCATATTTCTCGCCGTTCCCATATTTCGATTGTCCGTCGTACGGTGGCGACGTTACGAATAAATCGACGCTGTTCGATGGTAGCATCCTCAATACGGTGAGGCAGTCGCCAACGACAAGTCTTCCCAATTCGGTTTTAAAGATCGTCTTTCCGCCCGCCGCTTCGCCTGATTTTTGTTCACGCGTTCGTCGCTCCCGACGCGGTCCGACATCGACATAAGCCACGTGAGCGCACTCCCAAATCGCCGCTTCATCAGTCAGTCGTGACAGAATTCCCGTCAAGGGTCGCTGGAGCATTACGCACAGTCCCGTTGACCTTAACAGACTGTTCTCTTTTTGTTCTTTTGTCAATCAGGATGCTGCTGCGGGAATCCGTTAATTTAACTTTTCGTTAACGCGATTCTTTAGCTCTTTAAGGCAGCTCTTAATGATTTAGCGCCACAGATAGCAGACGTAAAAAGCCCGCTCGGCTGCGCGCAGGATTTTTGTTGTTTGATGAGTAAACCCGCCGATAAGCCCGAGATTGTCCAGCTTCCGGCCGAACCGCCGATCGCGGCTCCCGCGCGCAACCGCCGCGCCGCCGCGCAACGGGTGCGCGAGGCGCGCGACCGGTTAACGTCGACCAGCGGAACCCGCCCCGCCTTCGACCGCGAACTGCTTCGGCAATATGCCCAAACCCGGTTGTCGGCGTCGTATGTCGTCATGCTGCTGGTGGTGGCGACCGGCGTGCTGTTCGGCCTGTGGATGGAGCCGATCTCGGCAGCGGCCTGGACCGGCGGCATGCTGTGCATTCATGCCGTGATCATCCGCAACTGCGGCAGGTTCCTGACCGAAGCCCCCTCGCCCACCGGGACCCGCAAGTGGCGGACGCGATTTGTTGCGCTCGACCTGCTCTATGGACTGTGCTGGACCGCGATCCTGATCCATCCCGCCGGCGCCGATATCATCTCGAACACGCTGCTGATGTTCCTGATGTTGCTGGTGGTGGCGGTGTCGAGCATGCTGGCGGCCAGCCTGCCGATCGCAGCGCTGGCAGCGACGACGCCGGTGACATGCGCGATCGCGCTGAATTTCCTGCTCGGCGGAACCTTCGACAATTACGTTCTGGCCTTGCTCGCGGTCGCGGCCGAAGGCTATTTCGCGCTGCTGGCGCACCGGCTGCACTCCACGACGCTGGCGACGCTGGAAGCCCGCGCGGAAAAAGACGCGCTGATCGGCGAGCTTGAACAGGCCAAGGCGATCTCCGACGAGGCGCGGCACCGCGCGGAATCGGCGAATGTCGCGAAATCAAGATTTTTGGCGCAGATGAGTCACGAACTGCGCACGCCGCTCAACGCGATCCTCGGGTTTTCCGAGGTGATGAAGAGTGAAATCTTCGGCGGCCACGCGGTGCCGGTCTACAAGGAGTATTCCGCGGACATTCACAATTCCGGCGTGCATCTGTTGAACCTGATCAATGAAATTCTCGATTTGTCGCGGATCGAGGCCGGGCGCTACGAACTCAATGAAGAGGCGGTCTCGCTGGTGCATGTCGTCGCCGACTGCCATCATCTCTTGAAACTGCGCGCCTCCAGCCGCGGCATCACCATCCACGAAGTGTTCGAACACGGCATGCCGCGGATCTGGGCCGATGAGCGCGCCTCGCGCCAGATCGTGCTCAATCTGTTGTCGAACTCGATCAAATTCACGCCGCAAGGCGGCGAGATCTGGCTGAAGGTCGGATGGACCGCCTCCGGCGGCCAGTATCTCAGCGTCAAGGATACCGGCTCCGGCATCGCCGAAGAGGAAATCCCGATCGTGCTGGCCTCATTCGGCCAGGGCTCCAATTCGATCAAATCCGCCGAACAGGGCGCCGGCCTTGGATTGCCGATCGCGAAAAGCCTGATCGATATGCACGGCGGCACCTTTACCTTGAAATCGAAGCTTCGCATCGGCACCGAAGTCATCATTACTTTCCCGCCGGAGCGCGTGATGTCGGCGCTGGCGCCGATGGCCGAGGAAGCACCGCCCCTGCAGCCCGAATCGTTCGACACCGTTGTGGCCGATGACAAGCGCCGGCCGCGCAACAAACCGATCATGAGCGCGGGGACAGGGCTGTGACGGCAGTGCTTGCGCAAGTAATCGAAACCGCATCAATATCGCCCGATGAGCATCGAGACGCCGTGCATCGCGGTCTGCATGATCGATCCCCGGACCAGCCTTTGTCATGGCTGCGGACGCACCCTGCCGGAGATCGCGCGCTGGCATCGCATCGACAGCGCCGAGCGGCTGGCGATCATGGAATTGTTGCCGGCGCGGATGGCCGACGCCGGATTGCCTTTGCTCGCTCCGGCCGCTGCGAAAGACGGTTGACCATCCAGTTCTCGAGAGGCGTGCCGTGAGTCGCTTCCTGCTCGTGCTTGTCGTGCTGGCAGCGACGGCCGGCGCCGTGGTCGCCTATGGCGATCCGGACCGTATCGCACAGGCCAGCACTACGGTCTCGGACATGCTGCGCAAACGCGCAACACAGCCGACACGCGCCGTACAGATCGCACGCGGGGCAACCGGCGAATTCGGCTTGCGCGCGCAGATCAACGGCGTCAACGCACCAATGGTGATCGATACCGGGGCGACATCGGTTGTGCTCACTTACGAAACCGCGAAGGCGGCGGGGCTGCCGCTTGAACTGCTCGATTATGACGTCGACGTCGAAACCGCCGGCGGGCACACCCGCGCGGCGCGGCTGACGCTGGATCGTCTCGCCATCGGCAAGCTGGTCGAGCGTTCGGTGCCGGCGCTGGTGGTGCCGCGCGGCCAGATGAAGACCAATCTGCTCGGCATGAGTTTTCTGGACCGGCTGGAAAGCTGGGAAGTGCGCTCCGACCGCCTGATGCTGCGCGGCTATCCTTAAGCGGCAATCGACGCCGGCGCGCGATCATCGACCAGCGCGATCGCATCCCGCAAGACATTGACGCCGGCACCGGGTTTTGTGCCGTTCTCGGCGAGGTGGCGGCGAAACGCCCGCGCCCCCGGCACGCCGTGGAACGCGCCCACAAAATGCCGCGTCATCGAATGCAGCCGGATGCCGTGGCCGAGTTGCTCCTCGATGTAAGGCATCATCGCCTCGAAAACGTCCTTCATCGCCGCGTGCGGTGCCGGCTCGTCGAATAGTTCGGGATCGGCCGACAGCAACCGCCACGGCTCCTGATAGGCGGCACGTCCCAGCATCACGCCATCGACCTGCTTAAGATGCTGTTTGGCCTCGGCAATCCCCGTGATGCCGCCGTTGATGATGATGGGCACGCCGGGCAGCGCCGCCTTCAGCCGGTATACCCTGCCATAATCCAGCGGCGGGATGTCGCGGTTTTGCTTCGGCGACAATCCGTTGAGCCAGGCCTTGCGGGCATGCACGATCAGCGCATCGGCGCCCGCCGCGATGACGCGGCGCGCCAGCGCGTCCAGCGCCACTTCGGGATCCTGATCGTCGATGCCGATGCGGCACTTGACCGTGACCGGGATGTTCACCGCGCGTTTCATGGCGGCAACGCCTTCGGCGACAAGCTCCGGCTCCGCCATCAGGCAGGCGCCGAAGCGGCCGTCCTTCACCCGATCCGACGGACAGCCGACATTGAGATTGATTTCGTCATAACCAAAATCCTCGCCGATTTTTGCCGATGTCGCGAGGTCGCCCGGATTCGATCCACCGAGTTGCAGCGCCACCGGATGTTCGCTGGCATCAAAGCCAAGCAGGCGCGCGCGATCGCCATGAATGATGGCGCCGGTCGTCAACATCTCCGTGTAGAGTTTTGCACGCCGCGTCATCAGGCGATGGAAGACCCGGCAATGCCGGTCGGTCCAGTCCATCATCGGAGCGATCGAGAATTTGTTATTTATTATCAATAGCCTACCTACATGCTGCATCGAGACGAAGTAAAGACGCAGTGCGATTAAAATAGCAATCGGAAAGGACTTGCGCAGCTATACAAAATTTTATATATTTTGGCGAAATGGTCGGCATCAAGCCCGTCGAATTCCGAGGCAGCGCACTCGACGATTTGCGAGCGTTTCCAGAAGCGGCCCGGCGTGAGGCGGGATACCAGCTTGATCAGGTCCAGCACGGGCGCGACCCGGACGACTGGAAGCCCATGAATACGATTGGTCGCGGCGTGCGCGAAATTCGGATTCGCGATGCCGCAGGAGCATTCCGAGTATTATATGTGGCGAAGTTCGACGACGCCGTTTACGTGCTGCACTGTTTCCAGAAGAAAGCGCGGAAAACAAGCAAGGCGGATTTGAACCTGGCCACGCAACGTTATCGGGATTTGTTGAAGGAAACAGGGAAATGAGCAAGAAACGTTTCGCCAATGTGTGGGATGCAATAGAGGAAACACCCGCGCAGGCTGAGAACATGAAGCTCCGTTCTGCGTTGATGAGGGCGTTAAAGGATCATATCGCCCGGACGGAACTGAGCCAGTCGCAAGCAGCCAAGCTGCTTGGCGTGACGCAGCCACGCATCTCCGATCTCATGCGCGGCAAAATCGAGCTGTTTGGTCTGGATACCCTGGTCAATATGATCGGAGCCGCCGGCTTGCATGTGGAAATGCGGATTTCAGACGCGGCCTAACCAAAGCTGCGCGTTGTCAGTACACGCGGAACGCTTGATGCGCCTCAGCGCCGCTGATTGTACACGTCGAGACACACCGCCCCGAGCAACACCAGGCCCTTGATGACCTGCTGGTAGTCGATCCCGATGCCGAGGATCGACATGCCATTGTTCATCACCCCCATGATCAGCGCGCCGATCACCGCGCCGGTCACCCGCCCGACGCCGCCATAGGCCGAGGCGCCGCCGATGAAACAGGCGGCGATGACGTCGAGCTCGAAGCCGGCTCCGGCTTTCGGTGTTGCGGTGTTAAGCCGGGCGGCGAACACAAGGCCGGCCAGGGCTGCCAGCGCGCCCATGTTGACGAAGGCGAGGAAAGTCAATCGCTCGGTCTTGATGCCGGAGAGTTTTGCCGCCTTCTCATTGCCGCCGACCGCATAGATTTGCCGGCCGATGGTAGTGCGCGCCGTCACGAAGCCATAGAGGGCGATCAGCGCGATCATGATCACCAGCACGTTGGGCAGGCCGCGATGCGAGGCGATCAGCCAGGTGAAATAGATCACCGCGCCGAACAGGATCGCGTTCTTGAGCACGAAGAAACCGGCCGGCTCGACCTCGACACCGTGGCTTGCGCGCCGGGCGCGGGTCTGGACGCCGACATAGACGAGGCCAAGCCCCAGCATGGCGCCGATCAGCAGCGAGGTGGGGTAAAGCGTGCCGGCATCGGGAAACAGTTCCGGAATGAAGCCGGACGAGAGTTTCTGAAAAGTCGGCGAAAACGGGCCGACCGACTGGCCTTGCAGCACGGCAAGCGCCAGCCCCTTGAACACCAGCATGCCGGCCAGCGTGACGATGAAGGATGGAATCTTGAAATAGGCCACCCAGTAGCCCTGCGCCGCGCCGATCAGGGCGCCCAGCGCGATGCAGGCGATCGCGGCTGGAATGAAATGCACGCCGTAGCGCACCATCAGCACCGCGGCAATCGCGCCGATGAAGCCTGCGACCGAGCCGACAGAAAGATCGATGTGGCCGGTCACGATCACCAGCAGCATGCCAAGCGCCATGATCACGATATAGCTGTTTTGCAGCACCAGATTGGTGAGGTTGAGCGGGCGCAGCAGCGTGCCGTCGGTGGCGAACTCGAAGAACAGCATGATCGCAACCAGCGACAGCAACATGCCGTATTCGCGCAAATTGGCCTTGAGAAAGACCGCATGCTTGCGCGCCTGGGGAAGCATCACGGTCTTGTCGCTCATGGATGCGCCGCTCCCGGAGGCTTCTGTTCCAGTTTTCTTTCCAGGTCCCGATCGACCAGCCGTTCGCCCTTGCGCATGATGACGCGCATGATTTTTTCCTGGCTGGCCTCGGCTCGCCCGAACTCGCCGACAAAAACGCCAGCGTTCATGACGCAGATGCGGTCGCAGATCCCGAGCAATTCCGGCATTTCCGACGAGATCACGATGACGGCCTTTCCGGCGTCGGCAAGTTCGTTGATGATGCAATAGATCTCGTATTTGGCGCCGATATCGATACCGCGGGTCGGTTCGTCCAGGATCAGGACTTCCGGATCGGTGAACAACCATTTCGACAATACCACCTTCTGCTGGTTGCCGCCGGACAGGCTGCCGCACGTCTGATAGACATCGGAGCTGCGGATGTGCATGCGGTTGCGGTAATCGCTCGCCACCTGCAACTCCTTGATATCATCGATGACGCCGCCGGCCGCGACAGCGCCGAGATTGGCGATCGTGATGTTCTTGCGGACATCGTCGGCGAGCAGCAGGCCGAGTTGCTTGCGATCCTCGGTGACGTAGGCAAGACCGGCGTCGATGGCGCGGCTGACGGTCGAGAGGTCGAGCTCGCGGCCGTACAGCATGGCGCGGCCGGTGATGTTGCGGCCCCATGAGCGGCCGAACAAACTCATGGCGAATTCGGTACGCCCGGCGCCCATCAACCCGGCGATGCCGACGATCTCGCCGCTACGAACATGGAAGTCGACATTCTTGATGACTTGCCGATCAGCATGCTGGGGATGATAGACCGACCAGTTGTCGACCTTGAACACAACCTCGCCTATGTTCGGTTCGCGCTTCGGAAAACGATGTTCGAGGTCGCGATCCACCATCTTGCGGATGATGCGATCCTCCTCGAACGCGCCAGCCTCACGATCCAGCGTTTCAACGGTGCGACCATCGCGCAGCACAGTGATGCGGTCGGCGACACGGGCCACCTCGCCCAGCTTGTGCGAGATCAGGATCGCGGACACGCCATGGGCGCGCAATTCAAGCAAAAGGTCGAGCAGCGCCGCGCTGTCGCTTTCATTGAGACTTGCGGTCGGCTCGTCAAGAATCAGAAGGCGCACCTCTTTGGACAGCGCCTTGGCGATCTCCACCAGTTGCTGCTTGCCGACCCCGAGTTCGGTGACCAGCGTGTCCGGCGCCTCGTTGAGCCCGACTTTCGCCAGCAGCAGCTGCGACCGCCTGTAAACGGCGTCGCGATCGATCACACCGAACCGCGACGGCGGGCCGGCAATGAAGATATTCTCCGCGATCGAGAGCAGCGGGATCAACGCAAGCTCCTGATGAATGATGATGATGCCGAGCGCCTCGGAATCATTGATGTCGCGGAACTGCCGCGCCTCGCCGTCATAGACGATGCTGCCGCCATAGCTGCCGGATGGATGAACGCCGCTCAGCACCTGCATCAAGGTCGACTTGCCGGCGCCGTTCTCGCCCACCAGCGCATGGATCTCGCCCTGCCGAACCGTGAAATTGACGTCGTCCAGCGCCTTCACGCCCGCGAAGGCTTTGCTGATGCCGCGCATTTCGAGCAGGTTGGTCACTCGGGCTCCATGGCCGTCCACTCAGTCGAAATTCGCCTCAGTTGATCTGCGTCTTCTTGTAATAGCCACCGTCGATCAGGACCTTCTCCCAGTTGGTCTTGTCGACGACCACCGGCTTGAGCAGATAGGATGGCACTACCTTCACACCGTTTTTGTAGGTGGTGGTGTCGTTCACCGTGACGCTCTTGCCGCTCAGCGCCGCGTCCACCATGTCGGCGGTGACCCGGGCGAGGTCGCGGGTATCCTTGAAGATCGTCGAATACTGCTCGCCGCGCAGCATCGATTTGATCGAAGGCACTTCCGCATCCTGGCCGCTGACGATCGGCATCGGCATGTTGCCGCTGCCGTAGCCGACACCCTTGAGCGATGACAGGATGCCGATCGAAAGCCCGTCATAGGGCGACAGAACGGCATCGACCCGCCTGGTGGTGTAGAACGCGCTCAGCAGATTATCCATCCGGGCTTGCGCCGTGGCGCCGTCCCAGCGCAGCGTCGAGACCTTGTCCATGCCGGTCTGCCTGCTCACGACCACGAGCTTGCCGCTGTCGATATAGGGCTGCAGCACCGACATCGCGCCGTTGTAGAAGAAATAGGCGTTGTTGTCGTCGGGAGATCCGCCGAACAGCTCGATATTGAACGGGCCCTTGCCCTCTTTCAGCTTCAGCCCCTCTTCGATCGACTGCGCCTGCAACACGCCGACCTGGAAATTGTCGAACGTCGCATAATAGTCGACATTGGGCGTATCGCGGATCAGCCGGTCGTAGGCGATCACGGTAATGCCCCTGTCCTTGGCCTGCTTGAGCACGTTGGACAGCGTGGTGCCGTCGATCGCAGCGATCACCAGCACCCTGGCGCCCTTGGTCACCATGTTCTCGATCTGGGCGAGCTGGTTCGGAATATCGTCCTCGGCGTATTGCAGGTCGGTGTTGTAACCCCGCTCCTTCAGCACCTTGACGATATTGTTGCCATCATCGATCCAGCGCGCCGAGGCCTTGGTGGGCATCGCGATGCCGACCGTGGGCTTGCCTTGCGCCAGCGCGGGGCCGGAGAATGCGACCGAACCGGCCACGATGGCCGACAGCACAGATCTGACTAGTTTCATGGTTCACTCCCAAGTGTTTAGCCTCAGCCGCCGCGTTGTCGCGGTCTGCTCCTGGCGCCTCATTTCCCGGAGCCGGACGACGCAAGGACCGCGACCCATTTCTCGATGTCGGCGCGGATGAAGTCGGCGAATTCTTTCGGCGTGCCACCAACGGGGTCGGTACCTTGCCGCTTTAGCGCGGTGCGAACGTCCTGCGTGTTCAACGCATCGTTCGCAGCGCCCGACAGCCTCTCGATGATCGCAGGCGGCGTTCCGGCCGGAGCGAGAAGGCCGATCCAGATTCCGGCGTCATAGCCCGGCATTCCCGCCTCGGTAAGCGTCGGAACGTCCGGCATGATAGACGCGCGCTTTGACTGCGCCACCGCAAACGCCTTCAGCTTGCCTGCCTCGACATGCGGAGCCAGCGTCGCGGCCACGTTGAACATCAGCGTGATGCGGCCCGAGAGCAGGTCGGAAACCGCCTGGTTGCTGCCACCCTGATAAGGAACCGTCAGGATTTTAGTGCCCGCTTTGGCGTTGAACAGTTCGGCCGCCATATAACTCGCCGTTGCATAGCCCGACGAGCCGAACGTCAGGCTTTCCGGCCTGCTCTTCGCCAGCGCTATCAGTTCCTGCAAATTATCGGCCGGGACCGACGGGTGCGCCACCAGCACGTTGGGAACGATGCCGAGAAGGGCGATCGGCGCAAGATCCTTTCCGAGATTGAAATTCGATTTCGTCTCTGCCGGATTGAGCGTGTTGGCGATGGTCGCCATGAAAAGCGTGTAACCATCGGCGGAGGCGCGCGCCACGGTTTCCGCCGCGATCATGCTGCTGTTACCGGGCCGGTTTTCGACGACGATGGGTTGGCCGAGACCAACTTCCATCTGCTTGCCGACCAGTCTAGCAAGGATGTCCGCCGCCGAGCCGGGCCCGAATCCGACCAAGACCTTGATCGGTTGGGTGGGATAGGTTTGCGCCACGACCGAGGCCGCGCCGCCAACCGATCCCCCCATAACGCCTGCGCACAGCGCCGCCATTTTCAGGATGTGGCTGAACATGTTTCTCCCGTCGTGGCTTCATTGCGAATTTGGCCGTGTTGACCCTTGACGATACCGGACCTACAGCTTCAGCCAAACCGCTTGCAAGTTCATTCTAACGCGACCGGGGACAGAAGGCATCAGACCTTGAGCGCCGGGCGCTCGGTACGATACTCATCAAACGCGCATTGGCAGCCAAAAGGCGTCAGGGGGCAAAATGGTTTGGCACACGACGATAGGCAGCGGTCCGACAAAGGTCGTGGTCATTCACGGATGGTTCTGGGATCACCGGGTGTTCGCGCCGATCTTCGACTGCCTCGATGCTGACCGCACCACCTGCGCCTTCATCGATATCCGCGGTTATGGCAACTCGCGCAACCTTTCCGGCCAGTACAGCATCGGCGAAGTAGCGGCGGATGCGATCGCGCTGGCCGACCAGCTCGGCTGGCGCGAGTTTCATGTCGTCGGCCATTCCATGGGAGGCAAGGCAGCGCAGAAGGTGGCGATGGACGCCGGCGCGCGCGTGCAGTCTGTCGTGGCGGTCACTCCGGTGCCGGCTTCCGCGTTGCCATTCGATGACGCGGTTTTCGGATTCTTCACAGCCGCATGCGAACAGGACGAGGTGGCATTGGCGCTGATCGGCGATTCCGTCGGCAACCGGGTTTCCAGACCATGGCTGGAATTGATGTTGCGGCGGGCGCGCGATACCGCAAGCCCGGAGGCGTTCAGGGGCTATATGCGTTCCTTCATCAAGGACGACTTCTCCGCCGATGCCCACAAGGTCAAGTGCCCGATGCTCGTGCTGTTCGGCGAATTCGACAATGGCATCAGCGAAGACCTGGTGCGGAGCGTCTATCCAAAACTCTATCCGCATGCGGAAATCGAGAAGATCGGCAATTCCGGGCACTATCCGATGCAGGAAACACCGGTCTATTTTGCGAGCAGGCTGCAGGCCTTCATTCAACCGGCGTAGAGATTCCTGCGAGGTTACTGCGAATTAAGTTGGCCCTTCAATTACCCGCAATTACGCTTCACGGTGGAGTACGCGACTTCAGGAGAGGAAAATGCCGAACATCCCCATGCTGTCGCGGCGCGCAGCGTTCGCCGCACTTTCGGTACCCGCGGTGAGTGCCTTGACCGGCGCGGCGCGAGCGGCGCCGCTTGCGGATGCCGGCGGATTTCGCGACATCTGTTTTCTGACGCCGCAATCGATCGAGGGGCCTTTCTATCTCGATCCCCGGCTGGTCCGCACGGAGATCGCCGAAGGCCGGGCCGGCGTCCCGCTGCGGGTCGATTTGCGCGTCATCGACGGCGCCACCTGCAAGCCGAGCGAGCGCGCCCGCGTCGACATCTGGCACGCCGATGCGCAAGGTATCTATTCGGGCTACGAGGGCCAGGGCGACAAGCAGGACCTCTCGACCGTCGGGCAAAAATTCCTGCGCGGCACGCAATTCACCGACAGCAAGGGCGCGGTCAGTTTCAAAACGATCTATCCCGGCTGGTACGAAGGCCGCGCCACGCACATTCACTTCAAGGTGCTTCTCAAGGACCGCAACGTGCTCACCGGACAGATGTATTTTCCCGACGCGGTGAACGAATTCATCTATGCGAATATTCCGGCCTATGCGGAGCGCCTGAAGCCGCGCGCGGTCGTCAATGCCAACGACCGGTTTGCGAATTTCCACGATCCAAAGCGCTTGAGCTTCTGCGCCATCAAGGAGGAGCGCGACTGCTATGCGGTGTCGCTCGTTCTGGGCGTCGATCGCCTCGCCGTTGCGAAGGCGGAACGGCCGGCGCGCGAAGGCAACGCTCCGCAGCAGCCGGCGATTGAACGCGTGCGGATGCTGATACCCGGCTCCATGTGACCGGGTCTTTCAAGGAACAGGATGACGACCGCGTCATTGGGGCGCGAATCCGAACGCGCGCTCGAACCGCTTCGCATAGTCCGGCCACACCTCGGGATTGATCATCCGCGGCGGCCGCTTGCCGTCGAGCGCGTCGAGCATTTGCTCGGCGGCGATCCGGCCCATATTGGCGCGGGCCTCCTTGGTGACGCCGGCGGTGTGCGGGCTCGCCAGCACATTGTCGAACTGCAGCAGCGGATGATCCGGCGGCGGCGGCTCCTTGGCCCAGACGTCGAGGCCCGCGCCGGCTATTGCCTTGTTGCGTAAGGCATTGAAAAGCGCGTCCTCATCATGAATAAAACCACGCGCGGTGGTGATGAAATACGCATGCGGCTGCATCAGTGCGAATTCCTTGGCGCTGATCATGCCACGATTGTCCCTGGTCAGCGGGCAACTGATCGAGACGTAATCGCTTCGGCGCAGCAGATCGTCGAGTTCGACCTTTTCGCCGCCACGCGCGGCAATTTCGGCGGCCGTGAGATACGGGTCATAGGCCAGCACCTTCATGCCGAGCAGGCCCTTGCAGAGTTCGGCGATGCGGCGGCCGACATTGCCGATGCCGATGACGCCGACGGTCTTGCCCTGCACCTCGGTACCGATCAGCGCGTTGCGGTTGACATTGGCGTCGCGCCGCAGCGCCCGGTCGGCCTCGATGATGCGCTTCGACAAGGTTAGCATCATTCCCAAGGCGTGCTCGGCGACGGAATGCGCATTGCCGCCGGACTGGTTGACGACCACCACACCTGCAGCCGTGCAGGCATCAACGTCGACGGGGTCAAAACCCGCGCCGTTGCTGGATACAATCAGCAGGTTCGGCGCGCGCGCAAGCAAATCGCGGTCGACGTGGAAATGTCCGGCAAGTTCGTCTCGCGCAGCGCCGATTTGATAGGCGTGCGCGGCGGCGACGATTGGCGCCGCGACCTCGTCCGGGCTTTCATTCTCGAGCCGGTCGAGCCGAACGTCCGGCCGCGCCTGCAATATCTCGGAGTAAATCGGATGCGCCAGGTACTTGACGTAGAACACGCGCTTGTTGTTGACGGACATTTCTTGCGGCTTTCAGTTCGGGAATCCATAAAGCTTGGCGGGATTGGCGACCAGGATGCGATGCCGGACGCTGCGGTCCGGCGTCCACGCCTGGAACAATTCGAACAGCTGCCCCACATCGGGCATCTCGCCCTCGACACGCGGATGCGGCCAGTCGCCGCCCCATACCAGCCGTTCCGGATTGGCGCGCACCAGCGCTTCGTGGAACGGCCGCGCATCGGGATATTCAGGCGCGTTCTGGCTGATGCGATGCGCGCCGGACAGCTTGGCCCAGCACCAGCCCTCGCCGGCCGCGCGCAACAGGCTCTGGAACCCGTCCGTCTGGGTGCCTGCGCGGGCGTCGGTGCGGCCCATGTGATCAATCACCACCGGCAGGCCGATCGTTTTCAGAACCGGAATCGTCTCGGGCAAATCCTTGACGTCGATCCAGAGCTGCAGATGCCATCCAAGTTCAGCCATGACCGGCGCGAGCGTCTGTGCCGCGGTCAGCGGCACGCCGCCGCGATAGTGCAACTGCCCGTCGCGGAAGAAATGATTGAAGCGCAGCGCGCGAACGCCGAGATCGTGCCAGGCGCGCAGATCGGCGGGCGCGATTTCGGCATCGGCCACCGCGACGCCGCGCAGGCGATCGGGCTGTTTAGCCAGCGCATCCAGCATCGCCGCATTGTCGTGGCCATGGGCGCTGCCCTGCACCAGCACGCCGCGATCGAAGCCGACCGCATCGAGCATGCCGAGATATTTTTCCAGCGGTGCATCCGGCGGCGTGTAGCTGCGGTCGTCGGCGTAAGGAAACCGCGCCGCCGGCCCGAATACATGCGCGTGGGTGTCGCAAGCGTTCGGCGGCGGCGGCACTTTTGGCCGGGTCGGCTCGAGCGGCGGCAGGCAGGCTGGAATCATCGAACCATCCGCCGCATCATTCGGCCTTCATTCCCGCGGCCTTGATGATCGGGCCCCACTTCTCGTAGTCGGCGCGGATCACGGCGTCGAATTCCTTCGGCAAGCTGCCGATCGGCGTTGCGCCGAGCGTGTTGAGCCGATTTTTCACTGCCGGCGCCTTCAATGCAGCGATGAAATCGCTCGACAATTGCGCCACGACATGCGCCGGCATCCCGGCCGGCCCTACCAGACCCCACCACACGCCGGTATCGTAACCGGCCACACCCGCCTCGGCCATGGTGGGAACATCGGGGAGGAACAGCGCGCGCTTCGCAGTCGTGACGCCGAGCGCGCGAACGGTGCCGGCGCCGATATGTCCCACCGACTCCGGCCCGTTGTTGAACGACATCGGAATTTGCCCGCCCAGCAGATCGTTCATCGCCGGCGCGCCGCCCTTGTAAGGAATCGCGACGATCTCGACCTTGGCGAGATTTTTCAGCAACTCGCCGGCGAGATGCGTCGAGGTGCCGTTGCCGGCCATGCCGTAGGACAAGCCGCCCGGCTTGGCGCGCGCCTGCGCCAGGAGATCGGCCAGCGTCTTGAACGGGGAATCCGCCCGCACCAGCAGAATGTTCGGCGACGACGCCAGCAGGCAGATCGGCGTGAAATCCTTGAAGGTGTCGTAGGGGATTTTCGGATAGAGGAACGGATTGGTGGCGTGGCCGCTGGCGACCACGATCAGGGTGTAGCCGTCCGGCGGCGAAGTGGCGAGCGCCTGCGACGCGACCAGGCCGCCGGCGCCCGGGCGGTTTTCGATGATGACAGGCTGGCCCCAGGTCTTCGATAGTTCCTCGCCGAGCGTGCGGGCCAGGATATCGACCGCGCCCCCTGCGGGATAAGGCACGAACAGATGTACAGCCTTCGCGGGGAAACCGGTCTGCGCCAAGGCGACATTTGCAGCGGCGACCACGCCGGCTGCAAAAGCAAGCGTCCTGACCCACCTCATGGCGTCTCTCCCGAAATTTTATCGTTACCGGTTTATCGCACGCCGTCATTGCTGCCGACATGGTCACAACACGCAGATCACGGCTACGCCACGGCATGTTGACAATCCCGTTGATCGCGTCAAGTTCGGCGAGGCCTCAATAAGAAACTTGCAGGGCTGGGGAGAATTCAATGGCGGCCGCCGAGGGACAAGCGTCCCTGCAGTCTGAACCGGAAACCTGGCACGGCGTGGTGCAGCGGACGCTGAAGCGCAATGATATCCGGCTGATTCCCTATGTTCCCGACCGCGTGCTGACCACGCTGATCAAGAACCTCCATGCCGATCCATTCTTCACCACCTTCCCCGCCGCGCGCGAGGAAGAGGCAGTCGGCATCGTCTCAGGCGCATGGATGGGCGGGATGCGCGGCGCGGTGCTGATGCAAACCTCGGGCTTTGCGACGCTGGCGAACGCGCTGGCCTCGCTGGCGATCCCGTATCAGATTCCGCTCATCATGTTCGTGTCCGAGCGCGGCACATTGGGCGAATTCAATTACGGGCAGTCGCTGGTATGCCGCACCATGCGGCCGGTGCTGGACTCGCTGGCGATGGTGCATCACACCGCGACGCGGCTCGACGAGTTCGAGTTCATCTGCGACCGCTCGATCAAACAGGCGATCGCGACGCAGGCACCGGTGGCGCTGATCCTGTCGCCGCTGCTGACCGGCGGCAAGGTGTTCGAGAAATGAGCGATCGGATGAATACGACGACGCGCGCTCCCGCTCGCAATACCAAGGTGATGAACCGCTTCGATCTCACCAGGCGGCTGGTCGAAAAACTAAAGCACGAGGAGGCCGTGATTGGCGGCATCGGCAATACCAATTTCGATCTGTGGTCCGCCGGCCACCGGCCGCAGAACTTTTATATGCTGGGCAGCATGGGCCTGGCGTTTCCGATCGCGCTCGGCGTGGCGCTGGCGCAGCCGCAACGCCGGATTTTCGCGCTGGAGGGTGATGGCTCGCTGTTGATGCAATTGGGTTGCCTGTCCACCATCGTGTCGCTCAGGCCGAAAAATCTCAGCCTGATCGTGATGGACAATGGCATCTACCAGATCACCGGCGCGCAGCCGACACCGGCCGCGGCATCGTCCGACATCGTCGCCATCGCGCAAGGCTGCGGCCTTGCCGACAGCGCATGGGCCGCGGACGAAGAAGATTTCGAACGGCTGGTCGATCAGTCGCTGTCGGCGACGACGCCGACGCTGATCGCGGTGCGCATCGATGATAAGCCGGGCGTCGGCGCCACCGATCGCGACCCCGTGCAGATTCGCGAACGATTCATGCGCGGCGTGGGCGTGCGGCAGGAAGTGAAGACAGGTTGACGGTTCCCAACGAGGAATCGTGCTATCCGCAGCGAATGACAATCATCCTCCGGATCATCGCGTGGCTTCTGACCGCCGCCGTCACCTTCGCCACGCTGGGCCCGGCGCGGCTTCGGCCGCACTCCGAACTCGGTCAGGACGGCGAGCACGCGCTGGCCTTCGTTCTGGTCGGGCTGGCGTTCGGTCTGGCTTACACCCGTTATCGGTTGCTCACTGCAGGCATTGCCGTGGTCCTGATCGGCGTGCTTGAGCTTTTGCAACTCTGGATGCCGGGCCGGCATGCGCGATGGGGAGACTTTGTCGTCGATGCGGTGGCGGCCTGCGTGGGAATTGCGGTGGCGGCGACACTGGATTGGTTGATGCAGCGATCGAAAAACGATGCTTGAAGTTCGTCATGCCCGGGCTTGTCCCGGGCATCCACGTCTTAACAGCATTGCAGCGAGAAAACCGTGGATGGCCGGGACAAGCCCGGCCATGACGAGTTTTCGCCTATAGCAACCCCGCACCCCTCGCCCACTTGTATTTCGCCCCCAGCACCGCAACCGGAATCTCCGTCGAATAGGCATAGGCCACGATGCCGTTCTGGTAGAGATAATCGGCGGCCTCCTCGACCTCGATATCGCCGGCCAGCGAGGCCACGATCGGCTTCTCGATGCCCTTGGCCTTCATGGCGTTCTTCACCTCGACCATGTTCCTGGCGAACACCATCGGCGGCGTGACGATGGTGTGCCAGTAGCCGAGGATCAGCGAATGAATCCGCGGATCTTCGAGGCCAAGTTTTACGGTGTTGACATAGGTGATCGGCGGCTCGCCGCCGGTGATGTCGACCGGGTTGCCGGCCGCACCGAACGGTGGGATGAATTTTCGGAACGCCGCGTCAAGGTCCGGCGGGATTTGCATCAGCGACAATTTATTGTCGATGCAGGCGTCCGATAGCAGCACGCCTGAACCGCCCGCGCCTGTGATGATCACGACGTTCTCGCCCTTCGGCGTCGGCAGCACCGGAATGCCGCGCGCGAATTCCAGCATGTCGCGCAGCGAACGGGCGCGGATCACGCCGGACTGGTTGAACACGTCCTCATAGATCTTGTCGTTGCCGGCCAGAGCCCCGGTGTGGGAGCTCGCCGCCTTGGCGCCGGCCGAGGTGCGGCCGGCCTTCAGCACCACGATCGGCTTTTTCTTCGAGACGCGCTTTGCCACTTCGGCGAAGGCGCGGCCGTCTTTCAAGTCTTCGCAATGCTGCGCGATGATCTGGGTGTTATCGTCCTGCTCGAAGAACGTCAGCAGGTCATCCTCGTCGATATCGGACTTGTTGCCGAGGCCGACGATCGCCGAGACGCCCATCTTGGCCGAGCGCGAAAATCCGATGATGGCCATGCCGATGCCGCCGGACTGCGACGACAGCGCCGCCGAACCCTTGACGTCATAGGCGGTGCAGAACGTCGCGCACAGATTGGCGTGCGTGTAGTAGAAGCCGTAGATGTTCGGCCCCATCAGGCGGACGCCGTATTTCTGGCCGATCGCCTGGATCTCTTCCTGGCCCTTCATATTGCCGGTTTCGGCGTAGCCCGAGGGAATCAGGATCGCACCGACGACTTTCTTCTCGCCGCATTCGGTCAGCGCCGCGGCGACGAAGTTTGCCGGAATCGCAAACACGGCGATATCGACCTCGCCGGGCACGTCCTTGACCGACTTGTAGACCTTCTTGCCCATGATCTCGTCGGCCTTGGGGTGAATCGGATAAATCTCGCCCTTGTAGCCGCCGTTGATCAGGTTCTTCATCACCGAGTTGCCGATCTTGCCGGTCTCGGCGGAGGCGCCAATCACCGCCACCGACTTCGGCTTCATGATGCGGTTCATCTGGCGCACGATATCGTCGTGGTTCGGACGCGGACGCGGCGGGGGCGGCGCAAAATCGACGACGATGCGGACATCGGCGGCAATGGCGTCCGATTTGGTCGCGAACACCGGATTGAGATCCATCTCGGAGATTTCGGGGAAGTCGGTGATCAGTTGCGAGACGTTGACGATGATGTCGGCGATCGCATCGCGGTTGGCGGGATCGCTGCCGCGCACGCCTTTCAGCATCTCATGGGCCTGGATGCCGTCCAGCATCGACAGCGCATCCTGTTTGGTCGCAGGTGCAAGCCGGAAGGTGATGTCCTTCAACACCTCGACCAGCACGCCGCCCAGCCCGAATGCCACCAGCTTGCCGAACGAGCCGTCGGTCACCGCACCGATGATGACTTCCTGACCGCCCAGCAGCATCTGCTGGACCTGGATGCCCTCGATCTTGGCGTCTGCCTTGT